>JACQAO010000078.1 GCA_016194935.1 Betaproteobacteria bacterium | reverse complement strand
CAGGCAGGCGGCTGTAGCGAGTGTTATACGTAGTGACATTGCCGTCGTCATAACCCGCTTCAGCGGCCGACGCGTTCTTGCTGGATCAGCCACTTGCCCTCATGTCGAACCAGCACCAGCACCTTGTTGCTGCTGGTCTTGAGCGAAGCCGAGCGGTAGTGCTGGCGGAATTTGGCGGTGGCGCGATCTGCGCCTTCGGTGGTTACGCGCAGGTTGTCGAAGCTGACCTGGATGCCGCCCGGCTTGGAGACGCGCCGGGCGCGCTCGGCTTCCCAGGCGGCGCGGGATTCGCCGCCGGGTGTCTGGAAGTCCCTGGCGTAGTAGCCGAGATAAGCCTTGACGTTCTTCTTCGACCAGGCAGCGGCCCAGGCTTCGAGCGTCTTGTCGATTTCGCTTGAGGCTTCGCCGGCTGCGGTTTTGGCTTCGCTTACCGGGACCGGCGCCGGAGCGGCCTTGTTCTCCACCGGCTTGGCGGCAGGCTTGGGTTCAGACTTGGATTCGGACTTAACTTCGGACTTAACTTCGGGCTTAACTTCGGATTTCGGTTCGGGCTTGGCTTCCGCTGCTGCCGGTGCGAGCGCCACGACGGCAGGCTTTGTCGCAGGGAGCCCGGCTGCAGGGCGCGACGAGGTGGTCATCAGGTCGCGGATCATTGCCAGTTTGGTCTGGGCGCTGGTGTTGGCGGAGTCGATCTGCAAGGCCTTGTCGTAGGCCTGGCTGGCAAGGCGGGCGTAAATATCGCCGAGATTCTCGTGCGCCGTGGCATACGAGGGATGCGTGCGAATCGCCATTTCCAGCGCCTGCTTGGCCTTCTCATACTGCTTTTGCTGGGCGTAGATGACGGCGAGATTATTGTAGGGTTCGGGCAGTTCCGGGTAATCCTCGGTCAGTTTGGTGAATACTGCAATGGCTTCTGCGGTGCGGTTCATCTCGGTGAGTATCAAACCCTTGAGGAAGCGCCCCTGGGCATCTTTGGGTTTGCTGGCCAGATATTTTTCAGTTTTTTCCAATGCCTGGGCTTGTTGCCCCTGTTTCAGGAGCTTATGAATGTCCTGCAAGGTGTCGGCCAGTGCCGGCGAGGTGAACAAAACCAGGGTGGCGGAGGTGAGAGCGACCAGTGTGGCTCTAAGCAGGGAGCGGCATGCAGTCATGTTATGATTGTATCTGTTGAAAACAGGTTGATAAAAACGAATAGGCCGAATTAAGCCGCGCTATTCTAGCAAGAAGCAGGCGTTATCTACAATTTGCACGATCTCCGCCGTTTTCCGGCCCTCGAACATGCTGAAAATCTACAACTCCCTGGCGCGCGACAAGCAGGTCTTCGTCCCCATCAACCCCGGCCAGGTACGCATGTATGTCTGCGGCATGACGGTTTACGACGACTGCCATCTGGGCCACGCCCGCATGTTGTTGTCGTTCGACATGGTTTACCGCTGGCTTAAATCTTCTGACTATGACGTCACCTATGTGCGCAACATTACCGACGTTGAAGACAAGATCATCGCCCGCGCGGCGGAAAACCACGAGACCATCAGCGCATTGACACAACGCATGGTCGAGCATCTGCACCGTGACACCGGGCGGCTGCTGATGCTGCCGCCGACCCACGAGCCGCGCGCCACCGCGCATGTGCCGGGCATGGTGGCGTTGATCGAGCAACTCATCGCCAAGGGTCTGGCGTATCCGGCGGCGAACGGCGACGTGTATTACGCCGTGGCGAAATTCCCCGGCTACGGCAAGCTCTCCGGCAAATCACTGGCCGACTTGCGCGCCGGCGAACGCATCGAGGTTGATCCGCACAAGCGCGATCCGCTCGACTTTGTGCTGTGGAAAGCCGCCAAACCCGACGAACCATCCTGGCCCTCGCCCTGGGGCGCAGGCCGCCCTGGTTGGCATATAGAGTGCTCGGTGATGAGCGAGTTCCATCTCGGCACACATTTCGATATCCACGGCGGCGGTCACGACCTGCAATTTCCCCACCACGAGAACGAGATCGCCCAGTCCGAAGGCGCGCACGGTCATGCTTTCGTGAACTACTGGATGCACAACGGCTTCCTGCGCTTCAATGACGAAAAAATGTCGAAGTCGCTGGGCAACTTCTTCAAGATCGACGATGTGCTCAAGACCTTCGATGCTGAAGTGGTGCGATTTTTTATCTTGCGCGCTCACTACCGCAGTCCGCTCAATTATTCGGAAACAACACTGGCGGACGCCAAAAACGCCCTCGACCGCTTGTACACTGCATTGAAGGGGGTAGCTGCTCCCGACCTGGTGATCGACTGGAACGAACCGGGCGCACTGCGCTTCCGCGCGGCGATGGACGACGATTTCAATACGCCGGAAGCTGTTGCGGTGCTGTTCGAGTTGGCCAGCGAAGCCAACCGCACGCACTCTGCGCAAACCATCGGCTTGCTCAAGGCGCTGGGTGGCGTGCTGGGCCTGCTACAGAGGGACCCGAACGTTTATTTGCAGGCCGCGCCGGCGGGCGATGGCGCAGGCAGTTTGAGCGCGGTGCTCATCGAGGAGCGCATCGCAGCCCGTGGCGCCGCGAAGCAGGCGAAGAACTTCGCCGAAGCCGACAGTATCCGTGCCGAGCTGCTGGCCGCCGGCGTGGTGCTGGAAGACACTGCGCTAGGCACGAGCTGGCGGCGCAATTGACCACAGCTCGGTCGGAGGCGGCGCCATGAAATTCGTCGACCGCATCGAGCAGGCCAGCCGCGCCAATAACTCGTTGCTATGTGTCGGACTCGACCCCGACCCGGCGCGTTTCCCCATCCATCTTGCAGGGCGGGCCGACGCCATCTTCGAATTCTGCCGCGCCATCGTCGATGCCACTGCCGACCTGGCGTGCTGCTTCAAACCGCAGATCGCCTACTTCGCCGCACACCGCGCCGAAGATCAACTGGAAAGCCTGATCGCGCATATCCATCAGCGCCATCCCGGCCTGCCGGTGATCCTCGACGCCAAGCGCGGCGACATCGGCAGCACCGCCGAACTCTATGCCCGCGAAGCCTTCGAGCGTTACCGCGCCGATGCTGTGACCGTCAATCCGTATATGGGGCGCGATTCCGTCGAACCCTTTCTGGACTGGCGCGACAAGGGCGTGATCCTGCTTTGCCGCACCTCCAATCCCGGCGGCAGCGACTTGCAGTTTCTCGAAGTCGATAGAGTCGATGGGGCCAAAGGCAAGGAGCGCCTCTATGAGCGTGTAGCGCGCTTGGTGGCCGGCGAATGGAACCAGCATGGCCAATGCGTGCTGGTGGTCGGCGCCACCTACCCCGACGAGCTGCGCCGCGTGCGCGAGTTGATCGGCGACATGCCCCTGCTGGTACCCGGCATCGGCGCCCAGGGCGGCGACATCGCTGCTACCGTGAAGGCCGGTCGTAATGCCAGTGGCATGGGCCTGATGATCAATTCCTCGCGGGCGATCCTGTATGCCGGGACGCAAGTCGATGGCGGCGAGAAATTTGCAGAAGCTGCGCAGCAGGCAGCCTTGCAGACACGCGATGAAATCAATCGCTATCGGATTGGTTAGCGGGGCGGCTGGAAACTATGCCGGGGGATGCGTACTGTGCCGCTACCAGAGCACCTTGAGTCCAGCCGCCTGATACGCCGGTAATGCGGCGTCCTTGGTAATCAGAACAAGCTGCCGCTGAATCGCCAGCCACGCCAGCATGCGATCAAAGGGATCGCGGTGCGGAACGCGCGGCAGTCGATGAAAGCTCGCGGATTCGTCGGCATTCGCGCTAATCAGCGTCAGCCCCATTTCGCGGCCAACCGTGACCAGGCTTTCGGGCGAGCAGTGTTCCAGTGTGAGCTTGCCGAGACCAAACTTGAGCGAGATTTCCCAGAGCGAAATCGAGGACAGGCAAATCTCGTTGCCTGGATCGGTGATCGCCGCCCGCGCCTTGCGGCTGAGTTTTTCCGGGCTAAACACCGCCCAAAGAAAGGCATGCGTATCCAGCAGGCAATTCATGCCGCCAGAAATTCGTCGTCGGTCAGTTTGAAGTCATCCGCCACAGAGAAACTGGCGCGCCCTTTGAGCAGTCCCAGCGGACGCTTACCGGCATTTGCGGCGAACTCGGCATAGGGGACCAGAACCGCCACACGCTCCATCTTGCGGCCATAACAAACCACCACCGACTCTCCGGCCTGGACGGTGGTCAGTACGTCAGAAAATTGGGCTTTGAATTCGCCGATGGTCAGGGTACGCATGAGGGTCTCCATAGATGCCGCCATTGTCGCATATCTTGTCAAGTTGTCAAGATGGTTCAGTGGAGCTTAATGTAAGGCCTAAATTGCCAGTCCCCGCATCCTTCTACCGGGCCATGGCGGCGGGATGCCGCCCCCTGCAGTCAGACAACTTTTCTTCCCCATATTTCCTCGCGTATGATCTGTCGCAAGCTACCGGCAAAATCGAAATGATCAAAAAAGTTGGCAGTACCGAGATTCAACTGAAGCATCGCGCCTCGTGTCACTGCGGCGCCGTGGTGCTTGAGCTTGATTTGCCCGACGGAATCGTGGACCCGCGCCGCTGCGATTGTTCGATGTGCCGGCGCAGAGGAACGATTGTCGCGTCTGTGCCGCTGGCAGGCATCTCAATTGTGCAAGGTAAGGAAGCGTTGAGGCTGTACCAGTTCAATACGCACACAGCAAAGCATTACTTCTGCGCGCACTGCGGTATATACACTCACCACCAGAGACGTTCAAACCCGGCGCAATACGGCTACAACGTGGGTTGTCTTGAGGGCGTGAATCCGTTCGACTTGGGGGCGGTGCCGACTTATGACGGCGTTAATCATCCGGCAGATCGAAATCATGATGACTGATCCCTCGCATAGGACTTGCGGGCCCAGCGTCGGCTTTTAACTGCAACAAGCGTTACAGTGTCGTTTATGCCGTGCTTCATTCCGGCAAAAACACGACCGGGCAGGGTGCGGGTCGCCGAAAATTGAAAATACACACCATCACTGGAATGCTCATATGCAAACCAAGACAAAATTTTTTGCTAGCGCCATTCTCTTGAGTGTGCAGGCACATGCCGCATCCACCTTGCCTTGTCCGCCCATGCCGGCTGCGGTCACCGATGTCAGTCGTGACGTCAAGTCCGACATTGGGGTTTCGGTTGGTTCGCTGGGCAGGGTGAAGGCCGGGGAACTCGGGGTAAAGACTGAAACCGTCGCCAATAATCTGTTTGGACGATTCCCGAACGTGGATCGCTTATTGGCGCTACAAATGATGGCGTCGACTTACTGCGGCATGCTGAACGCGCTGGATATTCCCAATTCGGAAAAGCTGTCGCGCTGGGAGCGGTTTCAGGACAAGGTGCTGTCGCTGCAAAGTTCCGCCGAGATGCCGCAGCAAGCCCCGCAAAACACCGGCAGTCATAACCGCGCAGCGCCCCCCGCTGCGGATGTCGCACCGGCGCCGGTAAGCGATAATCGAGGTGCAATTACGCCGCCGTCGCCTCAACCCGGCAAGCCGGCGAAGACCAGCCCGGACGACCAGAAACCCTATGTCAAAATATTGAGTGCGAGCTGTGAAAGACTCACAGACAAGCTCACGATATTTAGATTCAAGGGCAGGGCGCGTATGCCGGTCGGCGCAAGTCTCAGCGCTTCCCCGACCACCAGTCAAGGCTGGAAACCCATGACCATGGTGTGTCCCGACTGGAGCCAAACCCCGACCAATAGCTGCCAGCGGATGCAGGGTGAAAAGCCGGAAGGCAATTGGACCGGCACATACCGGCTCGATGGCTGGGCGCCCTATAAGAATCCCGGCGACGGTAAAGTGAATGTGTCAGCCAGTGCATTTTCCCTGGCGGGCAAACAGGGCGTCGGCAAAAGAATTGCTGAAGCGCAGCTGTCTTTGAAATGCGAGTGATTTTTCGTGAACCTCAGCGTCCTCGATCAGGAGACCGGAATGCGAAATAGTCCATGGGTGTACGTATTGGCGTTGGCGCTGCTAGCACTCTCCACCTCGGCGTTTTCGCAAGAGGAAGAGGACTGGAGCAAGATACAGCTCAAGGCAAGCAAGGTTTCCGGAAGCGTTTACATGATCGACATGGTTGAGGGCAGCGGCGGTTTTGCCGGTGGCAATATCGGCGTTTCCGTGGGTTCCGACGGCGTTGTGCTGGTTGACGCCATGTTTGAGCCGCTTGCGCCGAAAATACTTGCAGTGCTGAAAACGCTGTCCGGAAAACCGGTGAAATTCGTCATCAACACGCACGTACACGGCGACCACACCGACGGCAATGCGGCCTTTGGACCTACGGCAACCATCATTGCCCATGCCAATACGCGACAACAGCTTTTAACCCGGGGCCAATCGCCTGAAGACCAGCCGGTACCCGCGCATGCCTTGCCGGTCATCACGCTCAACGACGAGTTGGTGCTGCATCAAAACGGCGAGGATATGCGCATCGTCCATTTCCCGCATGCCCATTCGGATACCGATGTCATAGTATTTTTCCCGCAATCGAAAGTGGTGCACATGGGCGACATCTATTTTTCCGGGATGTTCCCGTTCATTGGCCGGGGCGGCAGCGTAAAAGGCCTGGTCGCCGCCCTCGAAAAAGTGCTTGGCGAGATTCCCGCCGACACCAGGGTGATTCCGGGACATGGCCCTTTGTCGAATACGCAGGAACTGCGGGCGACCCTGGCGATGCTCAAAGAGACGAGCGCGATTGTTGAGGACGGCATCAAGAGAAAAGTATCTCTCCAGCGGATGATCAAAGACAAAGTGCTGGCCGGATACGACAAGTGGGCCGGCGGATACATAAACACCGACCAATACCTGGAGCAGATGTACAAGGTGCTGAGCCGGTAGTGCGCGGCGTGGCATTTCCCGGAAGGTGTTTGTGATGAGCGTGACCTTTACCATTACGCTGGAGCAAATCTTACTTCTTGCCCCGAATGCCCGTTCCAGCTATCGGGAGGCATTCAGTTCCGGCCAGGAGATGCTCGACGACTGTGATATTTCCGCCACCGGACTGCGTATTGCGCACTTCATGGCCCAGGTTCTCCATGAAACCGGCGGTCTGACCATACAATTTGAAAACCTTAATTACAGTCCTGAACGGCTGCCCAAGGTGTGGCCGAGCCGGTTTTTGCCTAAAGGGCCGCTTGATCCGGTCGAGTATGCACACAACCCGCAAAAACTGGCCAACGCAGTCTATGCCGGACGCATGGGTAATCTTGGGCCGGACGACGGATTTAACTATCGCGGGCGCGGCTTGCTGCAACTGACGGGCAAACAGAGTTACGCCGAAGCCAGTAAAATTGTCCGCAAGGATTTTCCCGATGCGCCTGATTTTGTGACGAGTCCGGATCAGGTCATCAGCGCCGCATGGTGCTTGCAAGTCGCAGTATCGGAATGGCTTGCCAAGGGCTGCAACGCCTTGGCGGATCAGGACAACATCAAGGCGGTGACACGCGCGATCAATGGCGGGCAGATCGGGATTGCGGATCGAACTGAATGGGCCAGGAAAACCAAGGCTGTCTGGTTGCCGGCTGAGGCGAAGTAAAAACAGGGTAACAGGGTTTATGCGGGATGCGGTCATGGCGGGGCGAATGAAGAAAATCGCGGTATTTGCGACCGGCGGAACTTTCGACAAGGAGTACAACGAGTTGAACGGCGAGTTGTACTTCAAGCAGACGCAAGTTCCTGAGATGCTGGCGCTGGGCAGGTCGCGCGTGCCGGTGAGGATACAGACCCTGATGATGAAGGACAGTCTGCACATGACCAGCGCCGACCGCCGAGTCATCGCTGCCGCTTGCCAACAGGCCAGGGAGCGGATGCTTGTGATTACCCACGGCACCGACACCATGGAACTGACGGCGGCCTACCTGGCGAAGAAAGTTGCAGACAAGACGGTGGTGTTAACCGGGGCCATGGTGCCATACAAGTTTGGCAGTTCCGACGGACTCTTCAACCTGGGCAGTGCGCTGGCGCTGGTGCAGGTGCTGCCGCCCGGCATTTACGTCGCCATGAACGGGCGTTTCTTTACCTGGGATACGGTCACCAAGAATCGGACTGCCGGTGTCTTCGAGGAGAAGCCACCCTCCAAACATTTGACGGCACGCAGGTAAGCGATGGTTGATAAGCTCAGAAATCTTGGCAAAGTCTCGATAGAGATGCTGAAGGCGGCGGGTATCGAAACCGGAGACCAGCTTCGCGCCCGGGGATCGGCGGCTGCCTTTGTTGCCGTCAAGCACGCGGGTTGCAAGCCCAGCATGAATCTGCTTTGGGCATTGGAAGGAGCCATCAGCGACCGCGACTGGAAGGAAGTCGCAAAAAATGACCGGCTTTCTTTACTTACGCAAGTGGAAGTTCTGGAAGAATCGCAGCCTTGAGTCCGGCTGCAACCGACATGTCGGCTTGGTTTGACCTTGGCTAAAGAAGAGGCTTGAATAACGCATGCGATACGACGATGCAATATATGGAACGGTCGAGATTACGGAGCCGCTGCTGCTGGAACTGATGGCAAGCGATGCCGTGCAGAGGCTGAGAGGCGTCTCGCAGCATGGCATTTCGGCGCTGCTGGGGATCACATCAGGATTCAGCCGTTTCGACCACTCGGTCGGGACGATGCTCCTGGTTCGCAACCTCGGCGCCTCGCTGGAGGAACAGGCGGCGGCGCTGCTGCATGATGTCAGCCACACCGCTTTCAGTCATGTCATCGACTTCGTTTTCGACGACCATAGCGGACAAAGCTATCACGAAGAAAAGAAGGAAGACGTTCTCGCCGGGTCTGACATTCCGGCAATCCTGGCTCGATACGACATGGACTGGCGGGTGTTTCTGGATGACGGACAGTTCCAGCTTCTCGAACAAGCGTCCCCCGCACTATGCGCGGACAGGCTGGATTATTTTTTTAGGGATCTGGAGTTTCTCAATTTGGCGCACGACGGAGAAATACAGGCGGCAGTGAAGTCTCTGGTGGTGAAGGCGGGAAAGATCGTGGTCGACAACCCCGAGACCGCGCGCTGGATTGCTTACACGTACATTGAAGCAGACCATGCAAGTTGGTCCAATTTTCGGGAGGTGGGGCTTTACCAGTTGACGGCTGAAGCGATTAAAGCCGCAAACAAATTCGGATTCATCGAGGAAGCGGATTTATGGGGTTCCGATAAAAACCTTTGGGAGAAGCTAAGCGCGGCTGATCACCCCGACATCCAGTCGCTGATCCACCTGATTACCCCCGGAACGCGCTTTACCTGGGACGCAGAACGCCCCGCGTTCAGCGTGAGCACAAAGGTGCGCAGCATAGACCCGCCGGTCGTCAATGGTCACGGCGTGACCCCGTTGTCCGGTCTGGACCCGGTTTTTGGCCGCTATCGGGAGGCGTATATGGCCGGCAAGCAGGGATGTTGGCCGATGGGTATCGTGAATGCGCCTGACATCCTGGTTACGCACGCATGGACATGAACGGAATTCCCTTCGGAACCACCGATTGGTCGGAGGTTGAAACTACAGAGCACCAGGGCGAGCGCGGCGTAGCTTGCTGGCGCACACGCCAGTTCGGTTCGATCCGGGTACGTATGGTCGAGTACACGCCCGGTTATCTTGCCGACCACTGGTGCTCCAAGGGACACATCCTGTTTTGCCTGGAAGGCGAACTGCATACCGAGCTTGAGGACGGGCGAACGTTTATTTTGAGGCCTGGCATGAGTTATCAAGTCGCCGACAACGCCGAACCGCATCGCTCGCACACGCCGATGGGGGCCAAATTGTTCGTGGTAGACTGACATTATGATATTGGAAATCCGACTGTTTTGACTGGGAATAGAGCACGCCGAGTTTGATCACGCAGTTTGATCCCACAGTTTGACCCCGCAGTTTGACCCATACCCCCGCAGGCCGCTATAATCTGCGGGTTAAATTCTGCGGGAAAACCCATGCGTACCAAGCTTGTCGCCGGCAACTGGAAGATGCACGGCAGTCTTCAGGCCAATCAGGCGCTGCTGGCGCGTGTCAAGGACGGCGCAGCAGGCTTCAAGTGCCTCAGCGCCGTATGCGTTCCGTTTCCCTACCTGGCGCAGGCGCAGTCGGTATTGGCCGGCAGCAAGATGGCGTGGGGGGCGCAGAATGTTTCCGAACATGCACAAGGCGCATACACCGGGGAAGTTGCTGCGGCGATGCTGGTGGAATTCAGCTGCCGTTACGTGCTGGTCGGCCATTCCGAGCGCCGCGCGCTGTATGGCGAAAGCGATGCCGCAGTCGCCGCAAAATTTGCAGCGGCCTTGCAGGCGGGCTTGACGCCCATCCTGTGTGTCGGCGAGACGCTGGCGGAACGCGAAGCGGGGATCACCGGTGAGGTCGTCACCCGGCAGCTCGATGCGGTAATCGCCGGGTCGGGTGTCGCCGCGCTGGGCCGGGCGGTGCTGGCGTATGAGCCGGTATGGGCCATCGGCACCGGCCAGACGGCGTCGCCGCAACAGGCGCAGGATGTGCATGCATTGATCCGCCGGCGCGTTGCCGGCAGCGATGCGGGAGTGGCGCGGGGACTGCAAATTTTATACGGCGGCAGCGTCAAGCCGGGCAATGCCCGGGAATTGTTCGCCATGCCCGACATCGACGGTGGGCTGATCGGCGGCGCATCGCTGGCTGCCGAAGATTTTCTGGCGATTTGCGCCGCCGCCTGACATTTTTTAAAGGAAGTTTCAATGAACGATATTCTGTTTCCACTGGTGCTGACGGTGCATGTCATGGTGGGTATTACCGTCATCGGCCTGGTGCTGATCCAGCACGGCAAGGGCGCGGACATGGGCGCCGCCTTCGGCGGCGGCGCCTCGGGCAGCCTGTTTGGCGCATCGGGCTCGGCCAATTTCATGTCGCGCACCACCGGCGTATTGGCCGCGATCTTCTTCCTGACCAGTCTCTCTTTGAGCTACATGGCCACCAATCGCACCAAGGCGCCGGTCAGCGTGATGGATAGCGTCAAGACACAATCGGCGCCATCGACACAATCTGCGCCGGCTGTGCCGACCCCGTCGACCCTGCCGGCTACTTCCGGCGCTCCGGCCAAGACCGAAGCACCGCTTGCTACGCCTGCTGCGAACGATTCAAAAGCCAAGGACATCCCGAAATAAATCCGCCAATACATCTGCTGCGCTTACACCTTTGAACTTCATCTCTGAAAGTATTGCGGCAATTTTTTGCAGCGCATTAACGGGCGTGTTGTATAATCCACTTTTGAATTTCCACAGACGCCAGAGTGCAATAGGTGGTGTTATTAGCCGACGTGGTGAAATTGGTAGACACGCTATCTTGAGGGGGTAGTGGCGAAAGCTGTGCGAGTTCGAGTCTCGCCGTCGGCACCAGCAAGTAATCCGGCTGCGAATTTGATTTTTCTTCGAATGCGCGTACCGGCAAACGGAACACGGGTACCAAATGCAACGTGGCGCAAGCCCGATGATTATGTTGGCAAACTACTTTCCCGTTCTTGTATTCATCCTCGTCGGCCTGGCCTTCGGGAGCGCGCCGATCCTGCTTGGCCGGCTGCTTGGGCCGCATCGGCCCGACGCCGAAAAACTTTCCCCGTATGAATGCGGCTTCGAGGCCTTTGAAGACGCGCGCATGAAGTTCGATGTGCGCTACTACCTGATCGCCATTATTTTCATCCTGTTCGATCTGGAAATCGCCTTCCTCTTTCCGTGGGCGGCGATTTTCAAGGAAATCGTCGGCAATCCATCGATCAGGATGTTCGGCTTCGTCGAGATGCTGGTGTTCCTCGGCATCCTGCTGATCGGCTATATCTACGCCTGGGCCAAGGGCGCCCTGGACTGGGAGTGAAACGTGGGAATTGAAGGCGTATTCCAGGAAGGTTTTGCCACCACTTCGCTGGACAAGCTGATCAACTGGACGCGCACCGGCTCGATGTGGCCGATGACCTTCGGCCTGGCCTGTTGCGCCATCGAGATGATCCACGCTGGCGTAGCGCGCTATGACCTGGATCGCTTCGGCATCTTTTTCCGCCCCAGTCCAAGGCAAAGCGATGTGATGATCGTCGCCGGCACCTTGACCAACAAGATGGCGCCGGCCCTGCGCAAGGTGTATGACCAGATGGCCGAGCCGCGCTGGGTGATTTCCATGGGTTCCTGCGCCAACGGCGGCGGTTACTACCATTATTCGTATTCGGTGGTGCGCGGTTGCGACCGCATCGTGCCGGTGGATATTTACGTGCCGGGCTGTCCGCCGACGGCGGAAGCGCTGCTCTACGGCATTATCCAGTTGCAGAACAAGATCAAGCGCACGTCCACCATTGCCCGATAATTTACCGACATCTACATGAGCTCCCGGCTGGAAAATCTTAGTCAGAACTTGAAGGATGTCCTGGGCGAACGCATTCAAACATTGGCAACAGCGTTCGGCGAACTGACTCTGGAAGTAGCCGCTGCCGACTACCTGGCGGTGGCAAGAACCCTGCGCGATCATTCCGGGCTGCGTTTCGACCAGTTGATCGATCTGTGCGGCGTGGATTATTCCACCTATGGAGACGGCGCCTGGCAAGGCAAGCGTTACGCGATTGTCAGTCACCTGCTGTCGGTGGAGAAAAACTGGCGGCTGCGCCTGCGGGTGTTCGCCGCCGACGACGAGTTTCCGGTGGTCGATTCGTTGACGGATGTCTGGAACTGCGTCAATTGGTTCGAGCGCGAAGCGTTCGATCTCTTCGGTGTGCTTTTCAATGGACACAACGACCTGCGCCGCATCCTCACCGACTACGGCTTCATCGGACACCCGTTCCGCAAGGATTTCCCGATCTCCGGCTATGTCGAGATGCGCTACGACCCGGAGCAGAAGCGCGTCATCTATCAGCCGGTCAGCATTGCGCCGCGCGAAGTTACGCCGCGCATCATCCGCGAGGAAAATTACGGCGGTGCGCAAGGTAACAAGCATGGCTGAAATCCGCAACTACACGCTCAACTTTGGCCCGCAGCACCCGGCCGCGCACGGGGTGCTGCGCCTGGTGCTGGAACTGGATGGCGAGGTGGTGGTGCGCGCCGACCCGCACATCGGCCTGCTGCATCGCGCCACCGAGAAACTCGCCGAGCATCGCACCTGGATCCAGTCGCTGCCTTACATGGACCGGCTCGATTACACCTCGATGATCGTCAACGAGCATCCCTACGTGATGGCCAT
>JACQAO010000087.1 GCA_016194935.1 Betaproteobacteria bacterium | reverse complement strand
TGAATGACTATGGCGCGGATTTCCCCGGCTTCTTGGCCGGCTATCCGCATGCGCAGGAATTACCCTATCTGGCGGATGTAGCCAGGCTGGAATGGCAGGTGCAGGTGGTGCTGAATTCCGCTACCGCCGGGCCCGCGAATCTTGCGGTTCTTGCCAGCACGCCGCCCGAACGCTACGGTGATTTATTGTTTGCGCCCGACCCATGCTGCGTGCGCCTGGATTCCCCTTGGCCGCTCGATGAAATATGGACGGTGAACCAGCCGGGTTATACTGGCGACATGCAGGTGGATTTTTCGCAAAACAGCCATCTCCTGGTTTGGCCGAAACCAGGCGGCGTCAACGTGCTGGCCCTGAACACTGCCGAAGCCGCTTTTTTCGACGCACTGAACAACGATACGCCGCTCTCTCTTGCCGCTGAGCAGGCGCTGGAACAGGATGAACAATTCAATTTTGGCGCAACACTGCAACACTGGATCAGCACCGGCTTGCTGCTGCGCGCTGCACTCCCATAAATTCATCGGATGAAAACCATGCCCCAGGCAATAAGCAATCTGATTCGTCGTTTCAGCACTCTCAACGCCGGCCTTGAACACTGGCTGACGCCGCTGTTCGATCTCGGCATCCGGCTGTATGTGGCGAATGTCTTCTGGAGTTCCGGTCTGGTGAAAATCTCTGATTGGGGTTCGACGCTGGCGCTGTTCGAATACGAATACCATGTACCGGTGTTGCCTCCCCATCTGGCGGCATACCTGGCCGCTAGCGGCGAACTGGGGTTGTCGGTACTGCTGGTGCTAGGTTTGGCTGGGCGCTTTGGCGCCGCCGGGTTGTTCGTGGTGAATCTGGTCGCCGTACTCTCCTACCCCGACCTGTCCGACCTGGGGCGTGCTGATCACTTGCTCTGGGGTGTGCTGCTGCTGGTCGCCCTGTTGCATGGGCCGGGGCGGCTTTCGGTGGATTACTGGCTGTTGCGATGGCTGAACCGTGATAACCATAAAACCCCTTGAACACTAAAATTGCCGCATGAACGCCTTGATCAAACGGCTGAAGTCGGCTCCGCGCTTATATCTGCTGGCGTATCTGGTGGTGTTCGGCCTGGGCCTGGGGCTTTCATGGCGCATCTATACCCTGGGCCAGGATGTGATGGACACCACGGCGCCCTTGAGCCGTGAAAAACTGCCCCTGCTCAAGGAAATTTCCGATCTCAAGCTGAGCGTCGTCCGTATCGAACCCATGCTTTACCAGTACTACGCCACCCGGGACCGGGCGGCCTATCTGCAACGCGCCAAGGAAAGCAAGGCCCACATCAGCCAGGCCTGGGATGTCATCACGCCGCGCTTTGCCGGCAATCATGCACTGATAGAATTCGAGTCGTGCTACGGCGGCATCCTGGAGATCGCCGCCGAGCTTGACCGCATCCTCGGCGCACCCGTCGTAGACTGGGATGGCGCACGCACCGCACTGGGCAAGCTCAGCGTGGAAAGCCGGCGCATCGACATCATCCTCGATCAGTTGGTGGATGCTGTTCAGGGTGAAGTGTTCATGTCCGGCAAAGATGCCGACAGCGGCGTGAGCCAGATCATCCAGGTGGTGGTCGGCTACAGCGTTGCCATCTTCCTCGGCGCGTTGTTCGTCGGCATTGCCCTGAATGCGCGGCGCAAGGCTGAGCTGCAACTTGTGGAACAGGCACGCCACGACCCGGTCACCGGCCTGCCCAACCGGCTCATGTTCGAGGAAATGATGGCCCGGCATGGCAGCGCTCCCCTCGGTCTGTTGCTGTTCGGCATCGACCAGTTCAAGCGCGTTCTAGGCGGTCTCGGGCTCGGCGCCGGTGATGAATTACTGCGCGCTGTCGCCCAGCGCCTCCAGAGCGTCCTGCCCAGGACTGATGTTGCCGGCTGCCGGGTATTCCGTCTTGAAGGTGTCGAGTTCGGCGTGGTTCTGCCGCATACCAGCGAGAACGAAGAGTTCGCCAAGGTCGGACGCACCGTACACAGCGCGATGGAAACGCCGTTTGTCGTCGAAAACCGCGAGATGTATATCACCCTGAACTGCGGCGCGGCCCTTTACCCGCGTGACAGCAGCGACGGCATTACCCTGGTGCGCAATGCCGGCGCGGCTTTACAAGCCAGCCGCGAGCAGAACCGCAACCGTTTCCGCGTCTATGAGCAAGCCATGAGCGTACTGGCGCTGGAGCGTCTCGCGCTGGAGAATGATCTGCGCCGGGCCATTGAAAAAAACGAGCTGGAGCTTCATTACCAACCCCAGGTGTCGCTGGAATCCGGCGTGATTATCGGCGTCGAAGCGCTGCTGCGCTGGCGGCGCAATGGGCAGCCGGTTTCTCCCGCAGTATTCATTCCGCATGCCGAGGCCTCCGGCCTGATCATTCCCATCGGCATATGGGTGTTGCGGCAAGCCTGCCTGCAAGCCAAAATCTGGCAGGACGCCGGCTTGCAGCCGTTGCTGGTGGCAGTGAATATTTCGCCGCGGCAATTTCAGCAGGATGACTTCGTCGCCACGGTGGCCGCAGTACTCGATGAAACCGGCATGCCCGCAAGTCAACTCGAACTGGAGATTACCGAAGGGGCGGCGGTGCAGGATGTGGAACACGCCATCTCCACCTTGAACGCGCTGAAGCAATTGGGCGTGCATTTGTCCATTGACGATTTCGGCACCGGCTATTCGAGCCTGTCCTATCTCAAGCGTTTCCGCATCGACAAGCTCAAAATCGACCAGTCCTTCGTGCGCCAGATGGCCGAGAGCATGCACGACGGCGCGATTGTCGCAGTGGTCGTCGAGCTGGGCCACCAGTTGGGCCTCACGGTGATTGCCGAGGGTGTGGAAACCGTCGAACAACTCAACCGGCTGATCACCCTCAACTGCGACGAGATACAAGGCTACTACTTCGGCAAGCCGGTACCGCCGGCGCAACTGGAAGAGCAACTGCTCGCCAAGCGGCGCCTGGATATTTCCGATCTATCACGCTAGTTACGGCAGCCAGTTTTCTGCCGGCTGTTTGGCTACGTAACATTAGCAGGAACTAATTCTGAACGCTCATGTCACACTGCGCTGTGCAATCAACCAGTGATAAAACATGGAATCCGGCTACCCGCCTGTAACGCCTTGATGCCGACGATAACGCTCGGACATATGGCCCTGCCCGCCAACCTGCTGGCGCCTCTCGCGGGTCTGCTGATAGCCGCCGGGCTTGGCGGCCTGATCGGACGGCGTGAAAAAATCAGCATCATCAGCGCCATGATCGACATGCTGCTGGCCGCGCTGGTGGCCGCGCGCATGGTGTTTGTGATCCAGTGGTTCGACAGTTACCGCAGTGCGCCGTGGAGCATGCTGGATATTCGTGACGGCGGATTCTCGCCGTGGGCGGGCCTGGCGGCAGCTCTGCTGGTCGCCGCCTGGCAGGGCTGGCGGCGTGCGGATTTGCGCAAACCGTTACTGCTTGGACTGACAGCGGGCGCGCTGGTTTGGGCTGGCGGATTGGCCGTGCTGCGCCTGCTGGTGAGTACGTCACACACGGTGATACCCGCCGTGGCGTTGACTACGCTGAGCGGCGCGCCGGTCATGCTGCCGGCATTGGCGGAGGGCAAGCCCATGGTCGTCAACTTGTGGGCCAGTTGGTGTCCGCCCTGCCGGCGCGAAATGCCGGTACTCGCCGCCGCGCAACATCGGGAAGCGGGAATACGTTTCGTTTTTGTAAATCAGGGAGAAAGCACGGCCAACGCCGCAAGCTATCTCAGCGCCGCGCAATTCGATCTGGCCAATGTTCTGCTCGACCCCGGCACTCGCCTGGGTCATGAACTCGGCGCCATGGCGCTGCCGACCACGCTGTTCTACGACGCCGGCGGACGGCTCGTCGATTCGCATATGGGGCCGCTGTCGACCGCCACCCTGGCGGAAAAATTGACCTCGCTGCAAACAAACAACCATCCAACCACCAAGGAGTGAATCATTCATGTTGAATAAAGCTGTCGTGCCGCTGATCGTTGCCCTGTTCGGCGTTAGTTCCGTTGCACAGGCGGAAGGCTGGCCGGCGCCCATTAAGGCGCTCGAAGCCCAGGGCGTCGAGATCATCCACGACTTCGAGGCGCCCGGCCAGATGACGGGCTATGCTGCGGTGGCGAACCATCAACCTTTGTCGCTCTACCTGACTGTCGACGGCAAATACGTCATCGCCGGCCCGATGTTCGACAGCAAAGGCGTCAACCTCAGCGACGAGCCGCTGGCCCGCCTGGTCAGCAAACCCCTCGCCGACAAAACCTGGAAACAACTTGAATCCAGCACCTGGATTGGCGACGGCAACAATAACGCACCGCGCGTGGTGTACACCTTTACCGATCCCAACTGCCCCTACTGCAACAAATTCTGGAACGATGCCCGGCCCTGGGTCAAGGCTGGCAAAGTGCAATTGCGTCACGTCATGGTCGGCATCCTCGGCCCCACCAGTCCCGGCAAAGCCGCCGCCCTGCTGGCCGCCAAGGATCCGCAGGCTGCGTTGACACAACACGAACTGCAACGCGCCAGTGGCGGCGTCAAGCCATTAAGCGTCATTCCTCCGGAGATTCACGCGCATCTGGAAGCCAATCAAAAACTCATGCAACAGTTGGGTTCCTCCGCCACGCCGACGATTTTCTACAAGGATGCCAGTGGCAAGCTGAAAATGCTCCAGGGTGCGCCACAGGCGGAAAAACTGGTCGAGGTTCTGGGACCGCGTTAATCCCCGCGCAAACTCTCCAGCGCCGGTCGCCGTAACGTCGCGGCGGTGCCGAGCCAGCCGGTCAACGCTACGCCGAGCGCGCCGATGCCCAAGCCCAGCGGCAGCAACAGGCCGTCTGGCTGGTAAGCGAGATTGAAGGCGTAGCGCGCCAGCGCCCAACTGATGCCGGCTGCGCCGATGCCGGCAAGCACCCCGGCGATGGCGCCGAGCAGCGCGAACTCAGCCAGCAATGCACCATGCAGTTGACGGCTGCGAGCACCCAAGGCGCGCAGCAGCGCCAGTTCATAGCGGCGTTCGTCATAACTCGATTGCAAGGCGGCAAACAGCACCATCAACCCGGCCAGCATGGCGAAGCCGAACACGACCTGCACGGCGCGCGCCACCTGGTCGAGTGTGCTCTGCAACTGGCGCAGCAGCACGCCGACATCGATCACGGTGAGGTTGGGGAATTCCCGCACCAGCGCATTGATGAAAGTGGCGCGTTGCTCCGGCAAATAGAAGCTGGTGATGTCGCTGCCGGGGAAGCGCTCCAGAACACCTGGCGGAGTCATGACAAAGAAATTCACACGCATCGAATCCCAATCCAGTTTGCGCAATGAAGTGACGCTTCCCTCCAGGCGCTGTCCGGCGATTTCGTAAGTCAGCCGGTCGCCCAGAGCCAGATGCAGAGTCTCCGCCAAACCTTGCTCGATAGAAAATTCCGTCTCTGTTTTTCCGGCTGTTTTGTCAAACGCGGCGCCATGCCAACGCCCGGCGGTAATACGATTGCCTTGCGGCAACGCCGCTGCCCAGGAAAGATTGAACTCGCGGTCGACCAGCCGCTGGGCGCGGTCGTCGGTATAACTGGCGGCAGTGATGGGTTTGCCATTCACCGCCACCAGCCGCCCGCGCACCATCGGTTCAAGTTGTGGCGCAGGCAATCCTTGCTGTGCAAAAAAAGCCAGTAGCGGTGCGCGTTGCTCGGGCTGGATGTTGATGATGAAGCGATTCGGTGCATCCGGCGGCACCTTGCTGCGCCAGCTTTCCAGGAGATCCTGACGCGCCACGGTGAGCAGCAGCAGGGCCGTCAGACCAAGAGCCAAAGCCACTGTTTGCAGCACGCTGGCGCGCGAATGGCGGCGCAGATTGGCGAGGCCCAAGCGTAAACCCGGTAGGCCCGGTAGGCCCGGCAGACGGGACGAGATGGCGCCGATATCCATGCGCGTTATCATCGCCAGCAGCAGCCACGCCAGCAATGCATAAAGCGCCAGCGCGGCGGCAAAACCAATGATCACCACCCCGCCCAGCCGCAATTCGCCAGCGACCCACAACATCAATCCGGCCAGCGCGACGCCGCCGAAACCATAGGCCGACAGGGACAAGGGTTCCACGCTGGCCCATTCGCGGCGCAACACGCGCACCGTCGGCACTGCACGCAACCGCAGCAAGGGCGGCGCGGCGAAACCGCCCACCAGCACCACGCCAACCAGCAAGCCGTGCGCCCAGGGCAGCCAGGAGGGTGCAGGTAAATCCGCCAGCAGCAACCCGGCGAGCAGCCCTTGCAGACCCCACTGCACGGCATAGCCGATGACACAGCCGAGCAAGGTGGCGATCAGGCCAAACAGTAAAAACTCACCGCCGTGTATCGACAGCACTTGCGCCTCGCGTGCGCCCAGACAGCGCATCACGGCACACCCATCGAGATGACGGCGCATGTAGCGGTCGGCGGCAAAGCCCACCGCCACGGCGGCCAACACCACCGCCAGCAGCGCCGCCAGGCGCAGGAAGCGCTGAGCGCGTTCCAGCATGCTGCGAATTTCCGGCCTGGCATTGCTCAGGTCTTCAAGACGTTCGCCACGCTCGAGCTGCGGCTTGACCCAGCCGCTGAAATCTGCGATCTGCGCCGCTGTTCCCGCCAGATACAGGCGATAGGTGACGCGACTGCCGGGCTGGATCAAGGCCGTTGCAGCCAGGTCGTCGAACGACATCAGCAAGCGCGGGGCCAGTGCAAACGCGTTGAGGCCGCGATCCGGTTCCAGCGTCAGCACTGCGGCTACAGTCAGTCGGTCGTTTCCCAGCTTTACTACATCGCCCGGTTTGACGTTCAGCGCGGTTGTCAGTCGCTCATCCAGCCAGACGGTGCCGCGCTGCGGAATACCGTGCCGCTCGGCATCGCTGGCATGCAAGGCTGGCGCGGTGCGTAATGCGCCGCGCAGCGGATAACCCGGCGCCACGGCCTTGACTTCGGCCAACTGCACACCCTCTGGGGCGTGAACGCCACCGGCAGCTTCGACCATACTGGGAAAACTCACGCTGTCAGTCAAAGTCATGCCACGCTGGCGGACTTCGTTCCGAATCTTTTCGTTCCAGGGATGATCGGCGGTCAACAACAAATCGCCACCAAGCAACTGATGCGACTCCTGGATCAAGGCCTGACTCACCCGATCCGTCAGGAAACCCACGCTGGTCAGGCTGGCGACCGCCACCGCCAGCGCCAGACCGAGCACCGTCAATTCCCCGGCGCGCCAGTCGCGCCGCAGCATGCGCAGCATCAGGGTGAGGTTGGTCATGAAAGTGCTTTCAAAAAATGGCTCTCCGGTCTATCGCCGCAAGGAGTTAGTGGGAACAAATTCTATGAAGGTGTCGGCGATATGGAATTCCACGGGAATGGCTAGCGTTTGAAAGTAGCGAATTCGGGAATGGCGCGAATCATGAACTCATCAAAGAGGGGAACGGTGAAATCCAGATCGCCATGCGCGGGGCTGAAGATCATCCCCTTGTTGATCAGCTTGGCTCGGACCGGGCCGAGACTGGTCACCTTGACTTTCAGCATTTCGGCGATATCCCCGGTGCGATGCGCGCCCGGCCCAAGCTCCGCGATTGCGCGCAAGAAATTCTTTTCGCTGGGTGTCAGTCGATCATAACGGACACGGAAAAAATTCTCGTCGAGACGCGGAATAACCATTTCCTTGGCATCCCGCACAACCTGCAAGGTAATCGGGCTTGCTGTTGCCAGATTCCAGGCGACGTAGCCCCACTCCTGTAGAAAATACGGATACCCCTTGGTGAGACGAAAAATCTCATCCAAAGCAGCCGCCTTAAAATCAACCCCGGCCTCTTGTGCGGGCTCTTGCAATGCCTTCGCCGAATTTTCTTTCGAGAGCGCGCCAATATTCGGAAAGCTGAACAACCGCTCGGCATACGACTTCGATTCACCGGCCATACCCGGCAGGACAGGCAGGCCAGCGCCCAGCAATACCACCGGCAATTGGCGCTGCTGCATCTTGTGCATCGCCATGATCAGCGCGCCCAACTCCTTGTGACTGAAGTATTGAATTTCATCGATAAAGATGGCCACTGCGCTCTTGCGATCCTCGGCGGCTTCGCCGATTGCAACGAAAAGATTCGGCAGGTCGATTTCCAAATCGCCGCTATCCGCCGATCCCTTTTCCGGATCGATATCCAAGCCGATGGTGACATCGCCCACCGTGAGCTTGAGGGCGCCGATAAAGCTGCGCAGCACCGCCAGGCCGCGCTTGACCTTGTCCCCGGTTCCGGCAATCCGGTCCAGATCATAGAGCAGGCTGCGCAAATACGGAGCAATCAGTGGGCCGAATGCTTTGCCTTCGTGCGCTTCGATAAAAATGGTGTGATATCCATCTTTGTCTGCCATGCGCTTCATCTCATTCAGCAGCACTGTCTTGCCCACTCCGCGCAAACCAGTCAGCAGCATGCTTTTCTCTGACTTTTTATGTTTCACCCTGCCCAACAAAACTCGCGCCTGTTCAAGAATGGGGTCTCGTCCGACCAACTCGGGAGGCGGAGATCCGGCACCGGGGGAAAACGGGTTCTTGATAGAGTCCATGGCATTTATACCTATTTATATCCATTTATACATGAAATCGATAATAACTCAGTATAAAACGCCACGCAACGTTGGATATGCGGCGGCCAATCGAAAGTTTCGACACCGGCTCATTGCAAGCGCTCGGCCTTTCATGTGACCGCCCAGCGGATGGTGAAGTTCGAAACCCTAATGTTGATTTTCCGTCGCCGAATCGCGATCGACTGCCGATGAGGCTCATGCGGCTCCGGATGAATTTGGGGCCATCGGCGGCTTGACAGCGTGCAAAATCGAACCGGATCAAGTCAGGCAAACTGCAATTCAATCTTTCCGGCGCGCCGCCGCACAGGACCAACGACGATCTTCACGTCGCGACCCAACTTGGCCACCAACTCAAGAAGCTTGGCTTCGCTGACGCCGCGGAACTGGCCTCGAGTGATGCGTGAGACCTTCGATTGGTCGATACCAAGTAGCACCGCGGCACCTTTTTGCGTTAAGTGGCGTGCCTTTATTGAACGAGCGATCTCGGCAACGAGCTGGGACTTGCGTTGCATCTCGGCAGCATCGGCATAACCTAGGTCGGCGTATACGTTGTCGCTACCTGCTTCAATGGTAATTTCAGTTTGTCGACTCATCACTGTGCTCCTTGCTTGGATTGCCATGCCTCGAAATCTAGCTTCGCAGCCTTGAGGCGAGTGTTAATCAGATCAATATCTTCCTTGGGTGTTTTGATTCCGCTCTTGGACTTCTTCTGGAAACAGTGCAGGACGTAGATCCATCCGGCAAGCTTGACCGTATAGACAGCGCGATAAGTGTTACCACGAAAATCCTCAACCACCTCCAACACGCCGGCCGATCCAAACCCGGCCATCACTTTTGCATCCAAGTGTTTCCCACCCGCTTGTGCAAGATCAATGGCGTGCCCGAACACATCCTTCACATCTTCGGGCATGGCATCCAGATCGCGTTTCGCCGATCCGACCCATTTAATAGGCTTGCGGGGCTGCTTCGACATAGTGAATTATGCCTGTTTAGGCATACTCCCGTCAACCGGGACTCCAGTATCCTGGCTTCATGCCAAAACTCACCCACTGTGGGCTCCCAAGATTCAAGCTCAGAGGCGCGGAGCCGGCTTGCCGGCGAAGCGTCCCTCTGGAATGATGGGATGGACTCCCCCTCTTTGTAGGCGCACGCTGTGCGCGGCCATGGCATTGAGGTACGGCTGTTACCCGCCTACATCCGCGCCTATGTGAAGCGCAGTCAGGTCGTCGTCGAAGCTGAAATAGGCGTAGCCCCGTTTCTGGCCCGCCATGCGCGCCAGCGTGGTCTTGCCGCACTGGCGCGGTCCGTGAATCAGGACAACGGGCGTATCGGCCAGCGCCTCGACCAGGCCGGGTTCGGCAAAACGGGGATAGATGTGGTCAGCGGGCATGGCGGCCAATTGCAAGGATATGCGGCGGCCAATCGAAAGTTTCGACTCCGGCTCATTGCAAGCGTTCGGCCTGTCATGTGACCGCCCAGCGGATGGTGAAGAGCGTCTCGGCCGCGGTGTGCCGTACTATCCGCTGCGCGGCGCCAGACCAATCACTGTCAACTCCCCGGCGCGCCAGTCGCGCCGCAGCATGCGCAGCATCAGGGTGAGGTTGGTCATGAGATGAGTTTCAATCAAGAATGGATCTTCGGAAAGTTGCGAAATTCCTGACTGATCCAGGCGAAATTTATTCTGCGTTCATTCTGCAAACGGTCGATTTTTATTCTGCACCGTTATTCTATTCTGCATCGGCCATGGCCTCTCGCACCTGCGTCAGCAGGCCATCAGTCGCGGCAACCAAGTCAGCCAGCAAGGTTTCGTCGGCGTCCATGTAGCCTTCGTACTCCGCCAGATTTCGGCGTTCATGACACAGCGCGAACAGACGAACCTGCGGCTTGCTCAGATCGAGGGTATGCACCAGGCACTGAAACACCAGGTAGCGCTTATCGGAGCGATAACCCCGCAGGCGCAACGCCGTCAGCGCCAGAGCGTGGGCGGCGTTGTAGGCCAGATCGAAGCGGCTGGCGAACGCCAGTGCCGGATTATGGGCGTCCTTCAAGCGGTCAATGGCCGAACGCAGCAGGCCATCGCACTCCTTCCTGTCTGGCGGCTCTGCCTTCAGGCCGCCGCTACGAATCAGGTTTTCCAGATTATCCTTACTGCTCATTCGCCGGCTCCTTCGGCGGCGGGCCACCGATCAGGTTGATCTTGTCCTGCTCCGCCACCCGCAAAACAAAGCTGTTTCCGGCGGCCTGCTTCGCCAGCCAGTCGGTTGGGGTGTACAGCGTCGGGTTGATGGTGCGGCCAAGACTTTCTTCCACCGGCAACAGGCGTTTCATCAAATCGTTGTAGCTGAGTTTCTCGCCGATCAGCATCAGGTCGATATCGCTGCCGGCATGCTCGGCGCCCTTGGCGATGGACCCGTAGACGAAGGCCCACACCAACTGCCCGGCCAGGGGCGCCAGCGCGGCACGCAACTGCTCGCCGACGCCGAAGGTCTTGCGGACGATGCCCAGCAGCTCCCCATAGATCGGACAGTCCGGGTTGGCCTGGTAGTGGGTCTGATTGCCCTGGCGGTTTAAGGTCAGCACACCGGCTTTATGCAGGCGATCCAGCTCGCGCATCAGGCTACCCTTGCCGACCTTGGCCCAGCGGGCGATTTCGTTGGCGTAGAAACTCTGATCGGGCTTGCCATAGAGCAGGCCCAGCACCTTCTGCTGAGTCACGGTAAACAGGGCATCGCTAAGCGGCGGGGTCTGCATGGCGGCTCCAATAAGTCCCAAAACGGGAATGATAGGTCCCTTATTGGGAATTATCAAGCTGTCGGTGGATCACAGCGTCTTGATTTCAGTAACGGACGAGAGCAGCTTGAACATCACGTGGCCAGAAAGCACTGGGCAAGCTCTGGGTTAAGACACCCTTGTAGATACCTTCATCACTGCATCGACAACCTGTGCAATGCGCCTAGCCGCCTTGCCGGAAACCAAAAGCCCAAGCTCAAGGGAATACTGAAACGACCACTTGTTCATGTTGGACGAGCCAACATAAGCCTTCTCATCGTCGGCCAGCACAACCTTAGCGTGAAAGGTCTCCATCCCTGAGGCTTCGGCTTTTTCCAATCGAAAATTGAAAGTCTCAACGCCAAGTCCCGCCAACTGACCAGCGCTAGACATATAGCCCGACGGCAGAACCCCTTCGGCGTTTGCCCGCAAGATTAGCTGCTTCCGCACCAATGGTCGAACGTGCCTGAATAACGCCAACAATATTTCACCCCCGACCTCATCAAGGAAGGGTGTCATCACGACGAATCGCTCGGTCGCATTTTCGGCAATCGAAGGCAGAGTCTCGCGAGTGTCCAGAATTCCCCAAGTGCCTAAAAGCATACCCTCGAGCGTCTTGGCAAGTTGGCTCGGATTGGGTGGTTTGGTAAGGACAACATCAACTGTGTCGGCGTCCTGATGAATCTCGCTACGGTAGACGTCGACAGCCTGCAGCATCGGCGCCAACTCTGCAAGGACTGGCGCTTGGGTTACACGCCAGTTCAGCTCGCTTATCTGCTCAACCAGCCCTAGACTGCGGGCTGCCCTCAAGAACTCCAGTGCTTCCCCAGTGCGTGACTGTGCTATCCCAGAAACTGCACAAATCCGGCGGACATCGACAGTTCCCGCCAGTTGCCCGTCCCGGGCAGCGGCGCAGATTAAACCGCCAACAGCGCTGTGGGCCGATAAGCCCTTCAGAGCATCAAGCAGCTGTTGTCGGAGTTGCGGCATTTACAACCTCCAGGTAACCCTGAATTCTCTGGTCCTTGTGGGTTGTGTCTTCTCGGGGTGCAACACCCCCGCGCAAGACGGCCCTCGATAAAAGTCGGTTCTGCGCGATGCAAGAGGTCTCAGGGACCATGATGCAGTCAGGGCAGGCCCCACCGCCGAAATCGCAGAGGCTTCCGGAGTTGCAGCGATGCGTTGATGGCTCCAGCATGTGGGCCAAGAAGCGGTTGTTCTCGTTACGCCAAAGCGAAGAGAGGTTGCCCAGGTCCATGGTCGTACCATTCCGATAGATAACAAAGGACAAGTCTGAGGGGAACACGTATTCGCCAAGCGACCCGAGGTCGAGTCCGGAAAACTCAGCCACCGCCCTCATGAAAAGATGGGCGAACGTATGAAGGAGCGTATAGACGTATCGATAGGTCGCGGCATCTCCGGGGTGCAGCATCGAAAAGTACCGCCCAAACGGTTCGGCGGTTTCGAGAATCCGGCCGCTCAGCTTGATGTCGCCCTTGGGCTCCCATAAGGGGAGGTCGGCAACGCCCACGACGCGCAGCCACTCATAGACAAGGTCCGGCTTCAAGCTTACGTAAATCGCCTCATTGGCCTGTGTTACCACATAGATTGGGCGTTTGTTGCTTCTTAGTGGCTCAAACAAACGCAATCGTACCGGCACATTTTGGCCCCGCTTCTCCATTACCGGGACCGCTGATACGCGAGAGTAGCCGTGCGTAAATCGACATAGCTCAAACTCACGGATTAGCCCGAACTCGGCAAATCCCAGTCGAGACATGAGTTCGAGCGTCTTTGCTTCCTGCGCAGCCTTGGCCTCTGCATTCTTGGGAGCCAAGTTCTGGTCGAGGCGATAGAAACGGACAAACGGTGCTCGCGAGCCTTCTTCTGCGGTTCGACTCACCTTGCTACGAAGAAGTGCTTCATGTTCTACCGCCAACACGAATGGGTCGTACCTGCTGGAAAAGTCTGGGCGCCGAATCATTAGGGCACGCAGTCCCGCAGGAAGTTCGCTCTTGACAGGAACCAGTGGCGGTTCTGAATGCAGCCAACGATTAACCAGCTTCTTTAGCTCGGCCTCCATGGCGGTAATCGCCCCTGCGTCCTTCATTTTCTTGGAGAAACCGAGCATCTTCTCGAATGTTTCGTAACTCTCCCATTCCTTATCCTGACCGCCACGCAGGAGGATTTCCTTCATTTCCTCTAGTGTCGGCAAGGTGCCACCAAACTCGTACTTGCGCGCAATAAAATCTTCTAGTGCCGACTCGTTGCCTTCCATGAGCAAGGTCATCAAACCCTGATCCTTTTCAGAGAACACCACGAATTGTTCAGCCTGCGCATAGAAGGCAGAAGACGCTCGGTATGAAATGGGCTCCATGCGGCGCTCGCCGACCCGCTTGCCACCGTTTTCGCGAAAAACTTCGGTCGTAAACGGGTCGTTCTGCAGCCAGGATGCACGCTCACGATGCCCGCAAGATGCACATTCAAAACTCCATTCGCCAATTCTGGGGGATTCGGTTCGCAGCAGGAAATGCTTGCTACCGCACATTGAACAGGTTTCACCGAAGAGCCGCTTCGTGTTTTCCTTGGCGCTCCATTCCCACATGCCGGAGGTGGCGGCCTGCCACTCGCCGGACCAATGCACGAATATCACGTCAAGTTGTCTCCATTGGCACTTTCCCTGTTTCTTGGGATTGGGACAGTGGCTAGGCTTAAACGTACTGGAGTCCTTTGCCACGTCCGACACCGTGTCATAGGACTTGAACATCCCGCATGTGTTGCAGACAAAGGTCAGGGGCGCAGGCGCATAGCCCATACGCAACGGGTTCACGAACGCGAGCCGGTCGCTCCCCAGGGGGTTTATCGTCGAGTCGCGAAGCAGCATGTCGTCGATGCACTGGCGGGCTGCGATGGGCCTGGCCGCACTATCCACAGAATACGCTCGCGCAAACCAGCTTTGCCAGGCCTCCCGTAAACGAATCATGATTTGCTCACTTGTCTGCTCACTGATATCCGCCTTATCAGGCGAATCAGACTGGTCTGGGAGAGCAATACATGAGCCCAAACCCCCTTCGAATGTGAAGAACGAGCCAGGCGCATAGGCCGACGCAAGTTGGTTACGCGACCGACTCATAGTCGGCGCTTTCAACTGCCTGCTATCGTCCTCGTCAGAGAAATATCCACCCTTTGCCATATCATGCCTCATCGTCATTAGTTTCGGCGACCCCATGTCGTACGAGGTCCATTACCTCGAGCACCTCCCCCGCCTTTTGACGTCTGCCATTGGGGTCTCGATTCGACATCTGTATCAACCCGCCCTGGTCTACGTCTCGAAGCGACGTCATCGGCTTGCGCATCGGGTCGTTTTGCGCTTTGAAATAGGCATCAAGGGGGCCGTTTCCGTACAACTTGCTGCTGGCCCAAGTGCTCAGAAACATACGGGTCGTGTCATCAATCATCTTTCGGTAGTGGTCGGCCCCTTCAGGGCAGTAGCCGTCCTTCAACCCAATGGCAAGCTCAATGAAGGATGTAATTTCATTGACGAAGGCCGTACCGCGTTCGGTGAACTCCTTGGTGATGTTCGGAATGAACGTGAAGTCCGGCACGGCCTTCTTCTTGTCCTCTTCCAACTCAATAAGCCGCCGGCTCGGCACAACACCTGTAAGGAAGGCTTGAAACAAGCTGGGGAATACGCGCTCCACAGCCTTTTCGGCCCAGCGGTCAATCGCGGCGGGCTGGACCATGCGCTCCAGGAAGCGGTGGAAGATGTCGAAAACTTCGACAATGTAGCGGTCGCGCCGGCGCTGAGGTGTTGGCACAAGGACGACGAAGCCGATGTGCGTGCGACCCACGCGGGACGAGGCTTGGATGTATTCAGCGATATCGGAGGGCATTCCAGCGAAGAACATCGAGTTGAATTCCTCGACGTCCACGCCGTGTGAAATGGCGGAAGTAGCAATGACCGACCGCAGCACCTTAGACAGCGGGGTGAATGGCTGGCCGGGTTCGTCGCGCTCCTGCGCCAGGCGCACGACCTCTTGAATTTCGCCCTGTTCGACAGAACCCGTGATTAGTCGAGTATCGAGGTTCTCCAGGTTGATGCCCGCATTAAGGTGCTTTTTGCGGGTCTCCTCGGACTCGGCAGCCATAATCTGGTCGCCACCTTTCTTGTTTGTGACGTACGTGAGCGCAATTCGATGCAAGTCGATTACGGTCACGAGTTCGCCAGTGCTTGCAGACAGGAGCGCATTGCGATGTAGCTGCTGCAGTGGCCCAGGACTGACGCAGTTTACGAGGGTAGTTCGTATGCGCTCATTCTCCGCATTGCCCCCCGATAGCAATCCATCAAACAGATGGGTGATACAGAAGTGAAAGCTGGACAAAACGGCAACGCTCGTAGCGGTGTGCGGTTTTCCATTAGTCATGAACGCGCAATAGACGCGCGCTTGCTTGGCTCTTTGCTCAGGCTCGTTCAACTTCAACCGCTCCACCTCTGAGGGGTCCGGCTCCTCGGGACCTGCGTAAAACGACTCGTAGAGCGATGGGCCCGGATGGGGAAACTGAGAGGCTGGAATCTCGCGTTGATACAGGTGCTCGAGCTGCCGCTCGGGCGCTGAAACCGTTGCCGATGCAGCGATGACCTTGGCACGGCGGCGCCGACCCATCAAGTCCTTGGCAATGATGTCAACCAAGGAACGTGATAGGTGCGCAAATACCGCATCCAGCGTGGACTCGAACAACCCGGCAAAAGTACCCAGGGATTCGTCGAGGAGGTGAGCCTCGTCTTGGACTAGAAGGCTAGGGAACGGGTCAAAGAACAATTTCTCGCCCGATGGGTAGGCCGGATAGAGCACTTCGCAGCCGCAGGCTGTCGCGCCCCGGTCCAAATCCTTGATGGACGGAATCCTCAAGCGCTTTGTTGCAGCGTCTCGCCACGGGGCTGTGCCCAGCATCCCATATACGCGACGGATGGTGCCAGCGGAGTGCCCAATCAGCGCGAGCTTATCAACTGTCCCCAACAGCACGGATGGCGCCAGGTCGTATATGTCCTCATCGCAAATCAGGAACGGCAGGGGCTTCCAAGTACCTTCGTTGCTGGCGCAATTGATTTTGGTACAAACGTGCGCCAGGGTTCCCCCCTGTTTGGGGAACAGGCGTAGCGCCGTCAGGGTGCCACAGAACGGACAATGGGGCACTTTGTTCCAAGCACGCACTGCGGCGGAGTACTTGAGGTCGTCCTCTCGCAGCTTTAGCTCGGACTCCGTGTCCGTCGCTACGTCGTCGATTTCTTTGATGCTCGAGACGCCCTTGGCGTTTAGTCGGTTCGGCGACCCACCGCTGCCGACCCAGAAGCCAATAGAAAAAGCGTCGCCGCCATAGCCGTTTGCTCGACGAACCAACTCTGCTTGCGCCAACACAAGGGCGCAGCGCTGGGCTTGCTGAATCGTAAGCAGGCGAAGCGGATACCGCAGCATCGCCGTGACACCGGTCTTCTTCCCCCGCAAGCGGTCCAGGAGAAGATTGAACATTAACAAACCAAAGAACGCTTCCGACTTGCCGCCACCGGTCGCGAAGTAGAGCAAGGTCACCGAGTCGTCACGCGCCGCGTTGTAGTGATGCTTGAACTCAGGCATCCGGGAAGCGAGGGCCGGGATATTGGCAATAATGAAGGCGAGCTGAAACAGGCGCCACTCCCCGTCGTCATTCCCGAATCGGGTCTTCATGAAATTGGACATGGCTTCGTTCATGCCTAGCCACGCTTCAAACACGCAAGCCAGTGGGTTAGGCTGCGGCCCACGCCCAGACCAGGCTGCCATTGACTCCTTTAAGATGGCCACCCCCCCTTTGATGGAGGCCAACTCGTTTCCCCACTTCTGCAGGTCGTCGTTGAACTTGCCTATCTCGCGCTCGATGCCGGGGATATCTGACGAGTCAAGGCCGTCCGCAGGATTGACCCTTTTCGGTTGCTCAGCCAGCCACTGCCGCATTTCCGTGGCAATCGGAAGCACGCCCTCCAGCCCCTCTGGCTGGCTGAGTTTGCGCGCAGAACGCACAATGCCCCCGCTTGCGCGAGGAACAATCCGCGGTTGAACGAACCGCGGCGCCCAAGTCGTTTTCAGGGATATGCTTGCCGGGGTGCGAGAGGCGACATCAACGCCACCGTTGTGCCCCATTGCGGGGTACTGAAGATAACGGTTATATCGATAGGAAGGCTGCACTCGTTCGAGCTTCAAAAAGCGGTGAAGTGACGTCTGGAGAGTAGCTGTGACGCTCACCAGGAAAACTGCATACTCTGTTTCGTCTTTGTGCTGAAGAGGCTCCTTGCCCTTGTTTTCCAGTGCGACAAGAATATTGGCTTTCTTGGTGTCAAGCCAATCTGGCGCAAGCTCCAGGTCCCATGCCAGTTCGACATTGGGCAACGCGATAGGGTTGGCGGACTTGCGCGCCTGCTCCAAGAATTCGGGCCATCTCTTGTACTGGCTTGGACGGACCATAATTTGACTTCGGTACGCCCAGAGTTTTCCGCCATGGTCTGGGTCAGGGCAGTTTGCCCAGGCCGCAAGGAAATCGGCAATGGCCTTGTTCATCAACGCGGCGTGGCCCGCGGCCGCCAGTTCAATGGCAGGGCTCCCCTTGCTTGGGTCGAGGCGCAATTCCGGCAACGGGATATCTAGTCGCAGCCACTTATGGGGAACGGCCAAAGGCTCGAAATGGGCATCCTGAGCAATCACTTCAGCGGCTGCTTGAACCGCCAGTCCCTCCGGCGCGCTTTCCGATTTTTCACTCTCTCCTGAGACCTCCCGAGGTTCTTCGCTATCTAGCGTCACAAGGTTCTTGGGTATTCCCTTAGCCTTGTAAATCTCCTCACGTATCTGTTCACGAATCCGGCGCCATTCGGGGTGCTTAAACCGCGACGTGTACTCCCCTTTCACTTTTTCCCATTCCTGGTCCTCGCGAACTTTCCGTATTTCCTTTAGCTCGGCAGCCACGTCAGGCCTGAGCCTGAAGGTAGGGAGACAATTAGGGCGGGCAAGGTCTTCTTCCTTGGGAAGAACGCGAACATATAGGGACACCTGCGGCTGAACCAAAATCTCCGATGAAACCCCGGCCGCAATTTGAATCTGAAGGCCGTGCGATGAAATCCAGATGGGTGACGTCACCTCGTCCCCGCCTTCGGCTTGCAGCTCTGGCAAGAGGAAGCCGGAGTTGAGAAGGGTCCTCGGCCGCGCCCCGAACAAATACTTACCGAATTCGCCCGCCCCGCTCACCTGGGCATGGGTCATATTGACGAGAGCATCGACAACCGCCTCTTTTACGGTCGTCGAGATTTCTGACGGATTTGCGCGAACGACTGGATTAGGCATCAGCATTGCTCCCCGATGGAGGCGTTACGTTCTCAACAACAACGATGCTCTCGCGGGCTTTTTGAAACAATACCTTCAAGGTTTGCCGCGAAATTTTTGAATGAAGCATTGCAGCTTCAGGCTGCAGCAGCATGTACGAATAAAGGTCCGATACATGGCGCCCGTCCAATCGCCTAGCATTACGTATGGCCATGATGACCCGCTGCCAGTAGTACGCCGTCTGAAGGCTGTTGAAGCCCAGGACCTCGGCGAACGCGACGAAATGCGCCTCCCTCATGGGCGCCCGCGGCTTGAGTTGCTCAAAAGGGGTATCGAGTGAATCACCAAGACTGACCCAGTATCGGACGGCCTGCTCACCAGGAAAGTCGTCCGCTAGCTTCTCGTTGTGCTCCAATATTGCCGCTCGCAATTGACGGACTTGTTCTGCGACGTTCCTGCCGGGAAAATGACTATTCAGACTCTTGGTCACATTCTCGTGGTAATCGCGAAGCGCACCTTCAAAGGTCTTGTCGTGGTCAATCGGGACCCCTGCTTCCTTGAGAACGGCCTCGACGAGCTCGCGCAAGTCAGGAGACATCACAAATAGCTTATCCCCGGGCTGGAGCGAACCAACCTCACACGTGCGAAAACCCCGGTCTGTCGCATCACTACTAGCGGGGTCGTACACGTAGACCTTGTGGGTAGGCTTCCAATAAAGTGAAATACCATTCTGTACCGTAACGCGCCACGCATCCGGGTCCGCCGGGCCACTAGCGTCACCAACCTCCGAGGAAAGTTCTGTGCGGAACGTCGGAAGGACGAAGTCATCAAGAAACATTGTCTGGTCGTCCGGCAATTCGCTCAGCTGCCGCAGGAAGGACTCCATTCGAGGCTTAAGTACCTTGAATTCCGCAAATTTCTCGTCCAACGGCTTGAGCATGCTGCGCAAATACTGTCCAGACCTTTGCGTCATCAGCACGGCCGTATGCTTGGGCACCCGATTGTCGGTCATGGCCAGCCGCAGCCCCTCGTCGTCGAGTCCAACAAAAACGAGTTGGGCACCGTCAAGTTGCGTCAGGTGCTCCTCAAGCTGCGCTGAGGAAACGAACACGACTCTATCCGAGAACTGCTCAAACCTGACACCGTCCGGGTATTCAAACTCGGTAAGAAAGCGTTCTGCAAGGCGGCGGTAAATTGCACTTGTAAAAACCATTACAGTGCGGTGCCGACGAGATAGCGCAGATAGTTCGACCAGCTTAGCCAATCGCAGCGCAAGAGGTGTCGCCGTTTGATAGTTGTCGTAGAGCCTTGAGCCGGCCGCAAGGCATTTCACAATGGCGGAGCGTTCCGTCCCCGCGTCGTCGCTGCGCTCAAATTCGCTCAATGCAGCGTGATACGTGGACCAGCTGTAAATTCGCCGGGCGTGGTCAGAAACCGTAGATTGCGTGAGCCACTCAACCAACGTAGAAACACCACACGGCAACGCTGCCAAGCGCGAGAGATAGCTTGCTGCCTCAAAGACAGGCTTACCCGAGTCCCTTCCATTCGGTAGGCGACCGGCAAGTCGATAAAGACGGTTGATAACATGGGCTGCTTCGGTATCAACAATTTCGAGCTTGAATTCTCGCGGCGCCGGAACCTCCAACTCCGCGACCCCCGGCGGAAGCAATCCGTCCTCTTTAAGGCCGTTACAGATACCCGTTATCCAATAGTCCTTGCTGCCACCAATGTGATTCTTCGTCCGTTGCATGCCCTGCTCTGCGAGCTCGCCCCGGATTTGAAAGGCTGCGCCCGGGTCATCAGTAACAATCAATACGCCGGGAGCATTTACGCCGAATTCATCTTCGATTTCGTGACAAACCCTAGCAATTAGCTTGGCCCAACCTCGGGTGGCTAACCGAACTGGCCGCGTGGCATTAACCAAGACGACTTCTGGCACTCCTTCTTTCTTCAGGGCATGCAGGGCAGCCCGGCGCTCTTCTTTTGACATGCGCGTATCTAGCGCAAAGAGGGCGTCAGGAGCTGTTTTGGGGGCACCAATCACGTCGCAGTTTGACCGCAGGGCTTTCTTGTGCGAGCGTCTCGCGAGCCTTGCACCGATATGCTCGAGCAGGTGCTCAGCACACGATTCCCATTTCTTGAACCCTTGTCCAGCAAAAAAATGGGGGATGAGCTCGCTCATAGTCGGGTTAAAGGCTTCGCCAATCTCCGGCTTGAGGCTATTCATGGAGAAGAGATAGCTATCTTTGTCCTGTAGCTTGCGCGTGAGGAATGGGTTGCCCTTACCTGGCTCCTCAATAAGCTTCCGGGCATGGGCAATCAACGCCTCGCGGTCCAGGTATAGATGGTTCAGTGGATGAAAGGCATTTGTCTTAACAGGGAACGCCAACCCGCGAACCCCTTGCTTATCGCCTCGAGCCCACCGCTCAAGTGTAGCCAGGACATGGACGATTACCAGGGTTTGGGGTGCAACAGGCCAAACCAGCGCCACATGCTTTGTCTTGTTGTTGGCCGCATCCAAGTACATTTCCACCAGGACTGTCAGTCCGGGTGAGGGGTTACTTGGAGCCGACTCATCCTCTCGATACACCGGCACCCCTGCCTGGCCGTAACGCTCCGCGGAAGGCGCTATGGTCGGGAAATCGAGCGACTGAGGCGAGGCAGGGACTGCCTCCTGAACGGGTGTTGCATCAGCAACAGGCCGTGGATGCCCCTTCAGCAGATGCTGAGCGAGTTCCTTGCGCTTCTCGAGAGCTTCTTGACGCTTTTCTAAGGCATCGAGCTCTTTGTGGCGCCTATTAAAGTGATGTGGCAGAGGCATAAATGTATGGAATATGGCGGGCTCTTACCTTGTATTGATCCATCTAAACTCGCTGTCCGAATGCCACGATGACCGCTGCTTCCATGCTTAGGCCTTGCTCTAGGGCTGCTCGCAATTGGTCTGGAGCAGGGAGAGGGAGTTGGGATAGCTCAAATACGGATACGTTTATCGAGCCAGAAATGCATCGAAAATATCGGTCGATGGGCGAGGAACTCATCAATGCAACCAGAAGGTCCGGCGGGAAGCCACAATCTTTGATTGCTTCAAGAATAACCGTATGGTTTTCTCCGACAAAACCACCATGACTCTCAAGCAGCGTCGCTGGCACTACAGCCGCGACCAATCGGCGCGGCTGCTCGTTGGACGTCACACGCTGCAAAAGCACCGCCGGGTGCTTCACGACAGACGCAATGCTTCGACCGGAAACGTCAACGAAAGAATGCTCCCCGTTGGGCTTTGCCTTACCAGAGAAATGAACCCAGCCACCCTGCCGTATGTCGCTCGACCAAAGCAACGGAAACACAGTCGGGGATTTGGCACGCCTTGCGTCCGTCACAGAGCGAAACGTTCGCCGTTCGTCCCGATTCCACACCCAGGCACCGATTCGCACACGGTAGCCATAATCAGCTAGCCGATAGGGGCTGACGCCAGCGAGATGCAATACCTCAGCGTCACCCTCGTTCCGAGGAATTGGCCACGCGCTCCCTGAGTTTGGCAATACGCAAACGCCAACCGATGTCAAATTACCTTCCTTTGAAACGACGGAAACATGCGCGGTGGTTTCGGCAGCATGCTCCGGTTGACGTTGCCGAAGCAGGGTTAAGGCAGTTTCCTGCTCAACGTTGATGAAAACGCCAGACCTATCGGCAACGATGCCGATATGCAAAATTTCCGAGTTCTCCATCAAGTAGCTTCGAAGCTTCGAGAACGATTGCCCTGACAAGAAACTTGTTGGCGTGACCAATGCGGCTAGCCCCTGTGCCTTCAAGAGACGAAGGCACAGGGTGATGAAGAGGCTATATAGATTGGTTTGGGCCTCAATCACATTCGCAAAACGCCCCCTGTACAAAGCCACTTCAGCAGACAGCATCTTGCGGTAGGGTGGGTTGCAGACAACGACGTCGATAGTTCCGGCAAGCGAATCTATCTGAGAAAGAGAATCGGCCTGCGCAATGTAAAACTCAGGCTCGAAATGAGCCTCGGAAATTTCCGCATGTAGAACCATTCGCAAAAAATGGCGGGACATTCTGCACAGAACCGAGTCCAGGTCGACGCCGAAAAGACGCTGACCAACCTGTTCCAAAATTTCACTAGGTGTCGCGCCTCGGGCAAGCAGTGCCGACCGCATGCGTTGCGCGATGGGTGCAAGGAAGGCGGCACCGCCGCAAGCTGGGTCAAAAAAAGAATGCTCAGTAAATGACACGCCGGCCTGCTCGAGGTCGTCGAGTAGGCGCTTGGTTATTGATGGTGGGGTAAAGAACATCGCTAGGTTCTTGCGATACTCATCACCCGCCCAGATAGCATAGGCGGAGCTAAGCCAATACGCGGAGTCCAGCAGTTCCAACTGGCCCATCCACGCAACAAACCGTTGAACTTTGGCTAAAGTAGCGAATTCTTCGGAGAAGGTTAAACCATCGCACGTCAGCGACGGACACTGAGTTCCGCTCCAGAGAACAAGAATTGTCTCAGCAGCAGACTCAATCCCGTACTTGCCTTGCTGAAGCAAGCTGGATAGCGCCCTTACATGCCGATAAAATTGCTGTTTTTGTTTGCTGGTCATCCTAGTATCAAAGCCACCATTGTTCAAGCCAACTACTATTACAACTGAGCTGTACGGGACAATTGTCTCGTAGAGAAGGCTCACCAAGTGAGCTTGCCTCATAACGCAGATGCATTAATGCAGTGTAGACAAAGTGCTTATCTCCCCTTGGCACTCTTGTTGATTGGCGGCTATCAATTTGTGTCGCCAAGTGTGACGGCAGCATGTTAGCGTCAGCGGGGGCATTGAGGGGATATTTATACGAAATTTCAATAAGCTGTATTGCTAAAGTAATAGGGCGTGACTCTCAAGTGTCACGGCAAATGGGGGAAAGTAATAAGAAATTGCCACGGATTTGCTAAGTACTGACGACTGACCAGAATACGGGTCAGCGGCCATTGACTATGCCAAGTACATCAGGCAGTCGCGGGTCTGAAGCCGGGAGTGACCCGCGAAACCTCACCGTCGACTTACAGTCTGAAACAGGCATCGCCCTCAACTACCTCACTGACAGGTTGTGGCCTGGGCCATACGCCATACCCATAGCAATAGCTAACCGTGACCGCCTGTAATTGGGCGGATAGCGGCCATTCGCTAGGCGACCATTGCCAGAGTATGGCGAAGCTCAATAAGCTCAGCCTGCGGAATCATGCACCCTGCCCCACGGCGGCGCGTCGTCCGCGCTCGGCATCGACGCCCGCCAACAGCAGCAGGCCGAGCAGGAAATAGGCGCCGGTGGTGAGTATCGCCAGCCGGTGGTCGCCGCCCGACAGCCAGTTGGCCAGTCCATAGCTGAATGGCCCGGCGATGGCCGCCAGGCGATTGGCCAAGTCCCACAGACCGAAGAACTCGCCCTGCCGCGCGGGCGGGGTCAGCACGGCGACGAAGGCGCGACCGGAGGACTGGCTCGATCCCAGACAGAGACCTTCCGGCGACGCCGCTGCTCCACCCGCGCGGCTGATGCTTGCCGCGCCATCCGACTGTTTTCCGGGAAGATGCGGAGTCATTGAGCAGATCAACTAGAACTCGCGTAGTCGGTCTATCGCCTGCTCGACACGATCCAGGGCGATCACCTCGATGCCTTTGATGGCTTGTTTTGGCGCATTGGCTTTGGGAATCAGTGCATGGGTGAAACCGAGTTTGGCGGCTTCCTTGAGACGCTCCTGGCCGCGCGGTGCAGGGCGGATTTCACCGGCCAGGCCGACCTCGCCGAAGGCCACCAGCTTGGCTGGCAGGGGTTGATTGCGCAGCGAAGAAACGATTGCCAGGAGCACCGCCAGATCGGCTGCCGGCTCGGCAATACGCACGCCGCCGACCGCGTTCACGAACACGTCCTGGTCGAAGCAGACAATGCCGGCGTGACGGTGCAACACCGCCAGCAACATCGCCAGACGGTTCTGTTCCAGGCCCACCGTGAGCCTGCGCGGGCTGGGTGAATGCGTTGCATCGACCAGCGCCTGGATTTCCACCAGCAGCGGTCGCGTGCCTTCCTGCGTCACCATTACGCAACTGCCTGAGACCTGTTGCGCATGCTGCGACAGGAACAGCGCCGAGGGGTTGGAGACGCCGCGCAGTCCCTTGTCAGTCATGGCGAACACGCCCAGCTCATTCACCGCGCCGTAGCGGTTCTTGACGGCGCGCACCAAGCGGAACGAGGAATGCGTTTCGCCCTCGAAGTACAGCACGGTATCCACCATGTGCTCCAGCACCCGCGGCCCGGCCAGCGCGCCCTCCTTGGTGACGTGGCCGATCAGGATGATGCAGGTGCCGGATTGCTTGGCGTAGCGCGTCAGATGCGCCGCGCACTCGCGTACCTGCGCCACCGAGCCGGGCGCGGATTGCAGCACCTCGGAATACAGGGTCTGGATCGAATCCATCACCGCCACCGCCGGTTTCTCGCGCGCCAGGGTGGCGAGAATTTTTTCCAGGCTGATCTCGGCCAGCAACGCTAGTCCGTCCGTCGGCAATTGCAAACGTCGCGCGCGTAAGGCGACTTGCTCGCCCGATTCCTCGCCGGTTACATACAGCACTGAGTGACGCGCCTCGGCCAGCCGGCACAACGCCTGCAACAGCAGCGTGGATTTGCCGATGCCGGGATCGCCGCCGATCAGCACCACCCCGCCGGCCACCAGCCCGCCGCCGAGAACACGGTCGAATTCCTCGATGCCGGTGGCAGTGCGTGGTTCTTCGCGCGGATGGATGTCGGACAATTGCTGCAACTTGCTGGCCCCGGCCAGTGCGGCAAAACGGCTCACAGGATGGGTGGAAGCAGTTTCCGCAACGCTTTCGACCAGCGTGTTCCATACCCCGCAACCCGGACACTGCCCCTGCCATTTGGGCGCGCTGGCGCCGCATTCGGTGCAGACGTAAATGGATTTTGGCTTGGCCATGATGGTTCAGATTTCCACCACCGGCACCCGCGCCGCCAGGGCGCAGAACAACTCATAGCTGACGGTGCCGGCGGCAGTCGCCACTTCATCGGCGGGCATGCCCTCTCCCCACAGCACTACAGGTGTACCGATCCCTGCTCCGTGAATGCCGGTCAGGTCGACGCAAATCTTGTCCATCGAGACGCGGCCCAGCGTGCGTGTGCGCTGGCCGCCCACCAATATCGGCGTGCCGGTAGGCGCATGGCGCGGATAGCCGTCAGCATAACCGCAAGCGACGACGCCAACTTTCATTGGCGCTGGAGCGGCGAAGATTCCGCCATAACCAATGCGGTCACCTGCCTCCAGGTCGCGCACCGAGATCAGTTCACTGCGTAGTGTCATCACCGGTTTCAGGTCAAGCTCATTCGCATTGCGCAATTCAGGAAAAGGCGAGCTGCCGTAGAGCATGATGCCGGGACGCACCCAGTCTCCCCGGCTTTCCGGATAGCGCAGCAGCGCGGCTGAATTGGCGAGACTGAGCGGATATTGCTGGACATGGCACTCCTCGCGCAAATGATCGAGGCGTGCCATTTGTCCAGCGATGCCCGGGCCGTTCTGGTCGCAGTCGGCGTCGGCAAAATGTGTCATCAGGGTAATCGAAGCGACCTGCGTGGATGCATCCAGAATTTTCAGGGCGGTGCGAAATTCGTTCTGGTTGAAACCAAGGCGATTCATGCCGGTGTTGAGCTTGAGATACACCGGCAACGGCGCAGGCAACCTGGCCGCAGCCAACATCTGCGCTTGCTCCAGCGTATGCAACACCGCTGTCAGGCGATGCTCGGCAAACTGCGTCAGTTCATCGGCGCTGTAAAATCCTTCCAGCAGCAGGATCGGCTGACGCAGCCCGGCTTCGCGCAAGCTGATGGCGCCCTCCAGTTCGATCAGAGCATAACCGTCCGCCAGATCGGCCAGGGCGCGCGCCGCACGCAACAACCCGTGGCCATAGGCATTGGCTTTGACCACGCTCCAGATGCGCGCCTCGCCGGCATGACGGCGCGCCACGTCAAGGTTATGGCGCAATGCGCCGGGATCAATGCTGGCGTGTATCGGGCGGGACATACGTTGCTGCCAGGAGTCTGTCAGATCATCCTACGACAAAGCTCTTGAGTCTGGCGGAGGCGAACTCCACAAAGGCGACGACCAGCCGCGAACGGAATTTCTCTTTCGGATAAACCATGGAGAGCGTGCGGATCAGCCTCGGCTTGAGTGGTATCGCCACCAGATCACCGAGACGTTGCGATTTGCTGATCGAGGCGCGCGAGGCAATGGCAAAACCCAGCCCGGTCTCCACCACGCCATTCAAGGCGACCGGACTGCCCATCTCCATGACCAGCTTGAGCGAGTCGGGGCCGATGCCCGCCTCACGCAAATAATCGTCAGTGAATTCGCGTGTGCCGGAACCCGGCTCGCGGCTGACATATGGATGGTTGACCAACTGCTTGGGCGTCAATTCCTTGTACTTCGCCAGCGGAAATTTCGGGCTGCAAATCACCTGCAATTCATCGTCGCAGCAACTTTCGGTATGCAAATTGGGTTGATGCGAAGGCGATTCGATCAGGCCGATATCCAGCATGTGCTCGGCTACGCGCGTCTCGATGGATTCGGAATTGGCAACAATCAAGCGCGGTCGCACACCAGGATAGAGCGACTTGAACTCGCCAAGAATGCGCGGCAGCATGAATTCCGCAATCGTGGTGCTGGCGCCGACCAGCAAAGGGCCGCTGATTTCGCCGGTCATCTCGGACAGGCGCACATCCATTTCCGAGGACAGCCCGAGAATGCGTTCAGCATATTCCAGCACCAGCTCGCCCGCCGGCGTCAATGCGATCTTGCCGTGGCCGCGGTCGAACAGACGGGAATTGAAATGCTCTTCCAGTTGCTTGATCTGGAAAGTCACCGCGGGTTGTGTCATGAACAGGACATCCGCCGCCTTGGTAAAGGAAAGCTGCTTAGCAACAGCATGAAAAACCTGCAATCTGCGGTCTGCCACCGTGATCTCCCTGTTCCTCTCGTTCTTAACCTTGTTATTCAAGCACAAATCCGGCGCATAAGATAGCCTGATGAGCAAGCCCACAGCGCCTTCCGGGGGAAGTTCCGCGTCAACCGGGATATGATCGACAACTTACAACTGCAACAGCTTCGTGGTATAAACCGCGTCAGCCTCTGCGGCGCCGACAACTATATATTCACACGCCATCAATCCTCCAGACCGGATGAATCCAGGTTTCTACATCATCATGGCGGCGCAGTTTTTTTCCGCGCTTGCCGACAATGCCCTGCTCATCGCAGCCATTGCCATATTGCGCGACCTGCACGCCCCTGCCAGCTACGAGCCGCTGCTGAAAACGTTTTTCACGGTGTCCTATGTTGTGCTGGCGGCTTTCGTCGGCGCCTTCGCCGACTCAATGCCTAAATCGCGGGTGATGTTCATCAGCAACAGCATCAAGATTGCCGGCTGCCTGTTGATGTTCTTCAATGTTCACCCGCTGATAGCCTATGCAGTAGTTGGCCTGGGCGCCGCCGCGTATTCACCGGCAAAATACGGCATCCTTACCGAGTACCTGCCGCACCGCCTGCTGGTCGTCGCCAATGGCTGGATCGAAGGGCTGACAGTGGTTGCCATCATTTTTGGCACCATGCTGGGCGGCATGCTCATCAAGCCGGAGATTGCTCACGCGCTGCTTTCCATGGATTGTCCCTTCATCGACACCGGCATCAGCACCGTGCCGGAAATGAACCTGATTATTATCGGCGGAATTTATCTTGTCGCCGCGCTGTTCAATCTATACATACCTGATACCGGGGTCGACCATAAGGCGCTGAAAAAAAATCCGGTCTACCTGTTGCACGACTTCAATCATTGTCTCAAGCTGCTGTGGCGCGACAAGCTTGGGCAGATATCCCTGGCAGTCACCACCCTGTTCTGGGGCGCGGGGGCAACCTTGCAATTCATCGTTATTGAATGGTCTAAACCGGCGCTCGGACTGGACCTGTCCAAAGCCACCATGTTGCAAGGCGTGGTGGCGATCGGGGTGGCGCTGGGGGCGATGCTGGCGGCAAAACTGATTTCCCTGCGGCGATCCGTGAAAGTCATTCCGCTCGGCATCGCCATGGGAGTGGTGGTGATAATGATGACGCTCGTCCACGATCCTGTCCTGGCTGTACCTTTGCTGGTGCTGATCGGTATGCTGTCCGGATTTTTCGTGGTGCCTATGAATGCCTTGCTACAACATCGCGGCCACGTCCTGATGGGCGCCGGCCATTCCATTGCCGTACAGAACTTCAACGAGAACCTGTCCATCCTCATCATGACAGGCATTTATTCCGTGATGATCATGGCCAACCTGCCGATCAACATCATCATTGTGTTGTTCGGCCTGTTCGTCATCGGCCTGATGCTGGTGGTGAAGCGCCATCACGAAGCCAACCAGCGCCAGTTTGACTCCGTCGCTCAGCTCGACGATTCCCTGCACTAATTCCAGCTTTCTTCCCGCTTTTTCAAAGCAGGTGTTCGACCCAAAAATTATTTTGGCGGTAGTGTTGCAAATGCTAATGATAATGATTATCATTAGCGCAACATTTACCGGGGATATACCATGAAAAACTTTGAAAACAGGCTAACGGGCTCAATTGGCCTTGGTTTGCTGGTGTCTGGCTGGCTTGTTGCCACTGCGGCACAGGCTGCGGACGCGGAATACCAATTGGTCATACAGGACCATCGTTTTGTACCGGCAGAACTGACGGTGCCTAGCGGGAAGAAGATCAAGCTGAACATCGAGAACCGCGACGCCACGCCGGAGGAGTTCGAAAGCCACGCGCTGAATCGTGAAAAAGTCATTGCCGGAAAAAGCGCCGGGGTGATCTTCATCGGGCCGCTCACGCCCGGACGTTATCCGTTCTACGGTGAATTCAACCAGAAAACAGCCCAAGGCGTGATTGTCGCCAAATAAGCCGGAGACAAATCATGCTTGGAACTCTGGTCATCGTCTTTCGTGAGGTTCTTGAGGCCGCCCTCCTGATCGGGATCGTCGCAGCAGCGACCCGTTCCATTCCAGGCCGCAACCGCTGGCTGGCAGCGGGCTTGCTGGCAGGCTTGAGCGGCGCCGCTCTGGTGGCCGCATTTACTGATGTCATCGGTTCCCTGGCGAGCGGCATCGGCCAGGAACTATTCAACGCCATCGTGCTGGGTATCGCCGTACTGATGCTGGCCTGGCACAACATCTGGATGTCGACGCATGGCGCTGAACTGGCCGCTGGCGCTCGCACGGTGGGTAACGACATACGCGACGGACGGCGTGAGTGCTCGATCCTGCTGGTGGTGGTCGGTCTGGCTGTGCTGCGCGAAGGGTCCGAAACGGTGCTGTTCCTGTACGGCATAGCGGCGAGCGAAGGATCGCGCGCTTCATCAATGCTGGCCGGGGGCGCAATTGGCCTGGCTCTCGGCGTGGCGGTAGGCTACACCATCTACGCCGGCCTGCTGCGCGTGCCGCTGCGCTGGTTCTTTACCGCAACCGGAGTGCTGGTGCTGTTGCTGGCTGCCGGCCTGGCCTCCCAGGCGGCACGCTTCCTGATCCAGGCCGACTTGCTGCCCAGTCTTGCCGCACCGCTGTGGGATACCTCGGCCATTCTTCCGGAAGCCTCCATTCCCGGCATGCTGCTGCACAGCCTGATTGGTTATGACGCCCGGCCAGCGGGCATGCAATTGGTATTTTATGCAATTGTCCTGGTACTGATCAGCGTCGGCATGCGGTTGGCAAATCGAACCAACTCCGTAAGCAAGAAAATTGAACCGCAACTAAACATTCAACAGAAAGGTAGCGCATCTTGAAACTTCTGCACCTCACTTCCTGCGTCGGCGTACTTCTATCCGGCATCGCCCAGGCGGGTCCAGCCGACTATGTGTACACCCCGAACGTCGAATACGGTGAACGCGAAATTGACTTCAAATCAGGTTCCGCCAGGGACAGCGGCGGCGCTTTACGGCAGGCCAACAGCATCGGCTTCGGCTATGGGGCGAGAGAACGCTGGTTCACCGAAGTCTATGCCAAATATCAGCGAGGCAACGGCGAGGCAAGTCATCTCGACGCGCTTGAATGGGAAAACAAGTTCCAACTCACCGAAACCGGTAAATATCCGGTCGATATCGGCCTGATTACCGAAATCGAAAAACCCCACCGCAAAGGCGAGCCCGCCTTCGAGTTCAAATTCGGCCCGCTGTTCCAGACCGAGTTCGGAAAACTGCAACTGAACGCCAATCTGCTGTTTGAACGCAAATTCCGCGGCAAGGACGAAGACCCGACGGTGCAACACCACACTGAAATCGGCTACCAGTGGCAGGTCAAGTATCGCTGGCTGCAAGCTTTCGAGTATGGACTACAGGGCTTTGGCGGCATGGGTAAATGGAACGCGTGGGATCCGCGCGACCAGCAGAGCCATAGTCTGGGCCCTGCGGTATTCGGCAAGCTCGATCTCGGCCAGCACCAGGCGATTAAATACAACGCCGCCTGGCTCCTTGGCACTAGCCAGGCGGCGCCGGATCACACGCTCAGGATGCAGATTGAATACGAGTTCTAAGCTTACACAAGGGCATCAAAGCAATACCGGACGATCCGGTAACTCGTTAACTGTAGCGGCATTGGGATCACTGGACGACATCGGGAAATGCACTGCAAGCAAATCCCCGATGCGTTCAACCGCAGTCTGCGCGCCGCGCAAATAGGCTTTGTCACGGAATGCGGTTTCCATGTCACGGCAAATGGCGTCCCATTCGGCTTGCCCGACCTTGGCGTTGATGCCGCGATCAGCAACGATTTCGACGCGGCGGTCAATCAATTGCACATAGATCAGCACGCCGCTGTTGTGCTGGGTGTCCCAGACGCGCAGCCTGGAAAATACTTCGACAGCGCGTTCGCGGGTTGTAACATCGCGCCATAAATCTCCCAAAGGCAACCCAGCCTCGACGACGAAACGCAACTCGCCTGCGTGACGCAACTCGGCTGCCGTCACCGCCGCTTCGATAACCTGCAATGTCGCCGGCGAAAACGCCCGCCGCGCCAGCCAGTGCGGCGCGAGCAAGTGTTTGAGAATACGCGTCGGCTGCATCACCATTGCCCCGAAGCGCCGCCGCCGCCGGCACTGCCGCCACCGCCGCCGCCCCAACCACCACTACCGCCACCGCTACCCCAGCCGCCGCCAGAAAACCCGCCGCCGCCCCAGCCGCCGCCGATAGCGCCGCCACGCCCACCGCTCGCCAACACATACAGAAACACCATAATGGCGGCCGCCACTCCGGCAAACAACGAACCCACCATGAACCAGGCGATGAAGCCGACGACTCCACCTGTCGCCAAGCCGCCGAAGAAGCGTCCGAGAACCAGGCTCAGCACACCGCCAATAATGGTTGCAGCAACGATGCCGATCACCAGCAATTCCGCAAACTGACCTTGCCCTCCGCCCTCGCCCTGCCAGTCTTGACGCGCCGCCGGGGGCAGTTGTTCGCCAGCGATCAGCTTTTCGATCTGATCCACCGCCGCAGTTAAACCGCCCAGAGGATTGCCGGCGCGAAACTGGGGCGCGATGATTTCCGCTACGATGCGTTTGGCGGTGGCGTCTGGAATCGCCCCTTCCAAACCGTAGCCGGTGTCGATGCGCAACTGTCGATCCTGCGTCGCCACCAGGATCAGGATGCCGTCATTGAGTTTCTTGCGGCCAAGCTTCCAGGCGTCGAAAACGCGGATCGAATACTGCTCGATCGCCTCCGGCTGTGTCGTCGGCACAATCAGCACGGCGATCTGGCTGCCATGCGCTTTTTCAAGCTGCGCGAGTTGTTGATCCAGTTGCTCGGCCTGTGCCGGCTGGAGCAAGCCCGCCTGGTCAATCACATGCCGGGTCAGCGGCGGTATTGGCGCCAACGTCTCGGCCATGACGGGCCGCGCAGCGAACAACAGCGCCAGCCCCAGGGTTAACGCCGCCAAGCCAAGTGCTGCCCTGAGAAACACGAATTCAGTTGTTGCCGACAGGTTTCGGCGCATCGAACTTGATCGCCGGCGGTGTGGCCATGGCTTTCTCGTCCTCGACGGCAAAATTGGCCTTGGTCTTCCAGCCCGCCCACATCGCCGTCAAATTGTTGGGGAATGTGCGTACCGAAATGTTGTACTCCTGCACCGCCTTGATGTAGCGGTTGCGCGCCACGGTAATGCGGTTTTCGGTACCCTCGACCTGCGCCTGCAAGTCGCGGAAATTGGCGTCGGCCTTGAGTTGCGGATAATTTTCCGCCACCACCAGCAACCTCGACAAAGCGCCGCCCAATTCGCTTTGCGCCTTCTGGAACTTGGCGAAAGCCGCGGGATCGTTAATGAGTTCCGGCGTCGCCTTGATACCGGCGACGCTGGCGCGCGCCTCGGTCACCCGCACCAGCACCTCTTTTTCGTGGCTGGCATAGCCCTGCACCACCGCAACCAGATTGGGGATCAGGTCGGCGCGACGCTTGTACTGGTTCAACACTTCCGACCAGGCGGAGCTCACCTGTTCGTCGTTAATCTGGATCTGGTTATAGCCGCAACCCGACAGCAGGACGACGGCGAAGGAGAGAACTGCAAGAAGGCGCAAGCGCATGGGAACCTCCGTAAATAGTGTCAGGAAACCTGAGTGATCAATATGGGGCCGAACTAGCGCGATTGCAAGCCCGCAGCCAGTGTGGAACGTGCGAAGCACAGGTCTTCCCAGGCTTTCGCCTTATCCTGCAAGGTGCGCAACAGATAAGCCGGGTGATAGGTGACGATCAACGGAATGCCGTTGTGCTGAAATATCTGGCCGCGCGCCTCGCCGACTTTGACTTCCCTGCCCAGCAAAGTCTGCGCCGCCGGCTTGCCCAGCGCGACGATCAGCCTGGGCCGCAGCAACGCGATCTGGCGTTGCAGATAGGGCCAGCAGGCGGCGGTTTCAGCCGGCGCCGGAGTGCGATTGCCGGGCGGGCGGCACTTCACCGCATTGGCGATATACACCTGCTTGCCGCGCTTCAGATCAATCGCCGCCAGCATCGCGTCGAGCAGCTTGCCGGCCTGGCCGACGAAAGGCTCGCCGCGCTCATCCTCCTCAGCGCCCGGCCCTTCGCCGACAAACAGCCAGTCCGGCGACAGATCGCCGACACCAAACACCGTCTGTTTGCGCGCCTGGCAAAGCTCGCAGGCGCGGCATTCGGCGACGCTGCTGCGTAATTCATCCCAGTTCATGGCGGCGATGGCGCTGGCGCGATCACTTGTACCTTCCTGCGACGCCTGTGGCGCATCGGCACGCATCTTCTGTATTTTCCGTATTTTCCGTATTTTCCATATCGGCGCCAGGCCCATTTCACGCAAAACTCCGGCATGCTTGCTCATAAGCTTCTCTCAAATACCAGCGCGGCCTCGCGGCCATTCTGCGCGGGATAATAATCGGTCCGCGCGCCGATCTGGACAAAACCGTGACGCAGATAAAATCCGCGCGCGGAAACATTTGACTGCCGCACTTCGAGATATACGCGCGCCACGCCCTGGTTGCGCGCCAGCGCAAACAAATGCTCCAGCAGCACGCCGCCCAGACCCGCGCGCTGACGCTCAGGAACAATGCCGATATTCAGCAGATGGGCTTCATCCAGCACCAGCATCATCACCGCATAGCCCAACAGATACTCCCCTGCGCGCATCAACCAGGCGCTGTAGCCGGCAGTCAGTGCGTCGGCGAAATTGCCGAAGGTCCAGGGAAAAGCGTAGATACGTTGCTCCAAAGCAAGCACGGCGGGAATATCGGATGAATTCATCGCCACGAATTCCCGTGCAGCTTCACTTGAATCAAGCGCGTCAACCTGCGCGCCGTTCATTTCAGCCCGCCTCGGGCGTAACGCTCTGCCGTCGTCAGCGCCACTTTATCCCTGACATACAACGGTGCCGCCAACCCGGCATCAACGCCTTCGCCGCGCGCCAGGCGCGGCGCTGCAAGACGCGCCACAGCTGCAGCAGTGGGCCAGCAATCGGCGCGCAGCTCATGCGCGGCGGTCTTGAGCATCTCCGGGTAAGCCACGAATCCATTGCCGCAGCCGATCCAGTCGATGCCATCCCAGGCCTGCGGCGCAAGCACGCTTTGCGGCACAGCCACCGCCGGCGCCTGTACCGTCTCTGATGCCCCATCGCGGATTTGGTAAGCAGCGAAATACACTTCGTTCATGCGCGCATCGAGGCTGGCGAATATCCGCTCCGTGCCACCGGAATACGCCGCCAGCGCCAGCGCTTCCAGCGATGACACGCCGACCACCGGCAGATCCAGGCCGAACGCCAAGCCTTGCGCTACGCCACAGGCCAGACGCAGCCCGGTGAAGCCCCCTGGCCCCGCGCCGAAGGCAATCCCGTCGAACTGCGAAAAAGTCATACCGGCGTCAGTCAGCAGCTCGTTTAACCAGGGCAGCAAGCGCTCCGATCCGCCATTGGGAATATCCCCGTCACGCTCGATCAACACGCCATCGAGCCAAAGCGCGATGGACAAATGATGTGTGGAAGTTTCCAGGGCGATCAGTTTCATGGCGGGATTTTACCCGACCGCGCCGCTCTGACCGGCGCCGTGCTTGACAACTATGCGACTACGCGGCTAAGGACCGGAGCGATGATAGATGTCACGGCCGGCGGCATTGATATCCCTGCGCAATTGGCGGCGCTCTTCGGGAGACAAGCGCTCATGCTCATTGGCTTTTTGCCCGGAGGCGCGGGGATTGGAAGAACCGTCGCCAGACAGCTGCCGCCCGCTGTTTTCGCCCGCAGTTTTTTGCACGCCGCGCCCCGGTGATGCGTGCATGCTGCCGCCCTGCGCAAACTCCGCACCGCGCCGGGCATCCTGTTGCGCCCGCGCAGGCAAGGCAATTCCCACGGCGCCCAGTACGCCCAACAGCGGGAAAAACAGAGCCAGCAGTTTCATGACAGATTCCTTGTTTCGGCGAGACAGCGGGATCAATCCAGCTACCCGACACAATGACAGGCATTGTAGTGGATAGCGCCAGCGCTGATAAGCCATGCCCTGCCATCAAAATGTAAAAAGCTGTAACCGGAGGTGTAAGCATATTGCAGGTATCGGGACTGCCAGGCAACCAGGGCATCGTAACGCACAGTGGTACAATCGATTGCAGTTCCTTCCAAAGCTACTAGAATGTTGCGGGTGTCACTGTTGATCCCGGCAACAAATATGTCAGCCGCCATGCACCGTCCCGACGCCTTGCACTGAATCAATAATCCATACGATGACTGTCAGGTACATGTCCGCCCTGTTTTCGGCAGCCGCCCTGATTCCTTGGCTCGGCAGGCTGGCTGCGTTAAGCATGCTCGCTGTGCTGGCCTGGCTGGGGGCAAACATCTTCTGGTCTTTATCGGCGCCGGTAGTGGTGCGGCCAGCCGCAATGTTTGAAACCGACCCACACACGGCAGCCCAGGCCATAGCCTCTCGTCACTTGTTCGGCGCAGCCCCTACAATGGCCGTCATGACCAGCCCCGCCACCGACATCCGCCTGAGCGGCACCATCGCCCCGCAGCACCCAGGTGACCCGGCTTTCGCCTTGCTCTCCATCGAAGGCAAGTCGCCGCAATCCATCCGCGAAGGCGAAGAAGTCGCCCCCGGCGTGGTTCTGCAGCGTGTCTTGCCGCAGCAAGTCGAGTTGCTGCGAGGCGGGCAAACGCAAATACTGACCTTGCCCGAACGCGGCAAACCTTGACGGAACACCCACAATGCCCCAACCTTTTTTAATCATTCGCAGGCGGCTTTCGCATCTCCGCACCAGCTTTATTTTCCTGCTCGCCTTGTTGACCGCCGGCCTGCTCCAGACAGCCAGTGCCGAGGAAGCCAAGGTCACGCTGAATTTCGTCAATGCCGATATCGAATCGGTCACCAAAGCGGTTTCCCAGATCACCGGCAAAACTTTCTTGATCGATCCCAGGGTGAAGGGTACGGTCAACGTGGTTTCGGGAAAGCCGGTGCCGCAGTCTCTCGCCTATCCATTCCTGCTGTCGGCGCTGCGCATGCAGGGCTTCGCTGCGGTGGAGAACAACGGCGTGGTCAGGATCGTGCCGGAAGTGGACGCCAAAACCCAGGCTGGGCCAACCCGCAAAGGCGCTGGCGGCCCCGCCGGCGGCCAGATGCTGACCAAGATTTTCCCCCTGCGCTACGAATCCGCCGCGCAAATGGTCTTGGTGCTGCGCCCCTTGATCGCGCCGAATAATACAATCAACGCCAACCTGAGCAATAACAGCCTGGTCATCAGCGATTACGCCGACAATCTGGACCGGCTGGAAAAAATCATCGCGGCGCTGGATGTTCCCTACGGCGAAGAGCCGGAACTGATTCCTCTGCGCCACGCTTCCGCCATCGACATGGCGGCCACCTTGAATCGCCTCTACGGCGAAGGCTCGGGCGCCGGCGTTCCAGGCAGCGACAACAGCCAGCGCGTCACCCTGCTGGCCGATGCACGCAGCAACGGCTTGATCGTGCGCACCGATAATCCCGGCAAGCTCGCCAACATCCGCGCGCTGATCAATTCGCTCGACCAGCCGACCGCCGCTGCGGGCAACATCCATGTGGTTTATCTGAAGAATGCCGAGGCCGCCAAAATCGCCCAGACGCTGCGTTCCATTGTCACCGGCGAAACAACAGCGCCGACGAGTTCCGCGCCGCTATCCGCCGGCCCCGCCGGCCCCGCCGGTCAGCCGGCGGTGGGCATGAGCCCCGCGCCGGCGCTCGCTGCACCCCATGCACCCAGCCTTTCGGGCGCAGGCGGCGCTGGCTTCATCCAGGCCGATCCCACCAATAACGCCCTCATCATAACCGCGCCGGAGCCGGTGTATAACAATCTGCGCCGCGTCATCGACATGCTCGACAAACGCCGCGCCCAGGTGCTGGTCGAGGCGTTGATTGTCGATCTCAGCTCGGATCGCGCCAGCGAGCTGGGCATCCAATGGCTGGCCGGCGGCAGCGGCCAGGGCAAGAGCGCGAATGTCGTCGGCGGCACCAACTTCGGCACCGGCGGCCACAACATTGCCGGCGTCATACAGAGCATTGCCACAGCCGGCAAGACTGGCACTCTGGGCCTGGCGCCGGGTCTCAACCTCGGCATTCTCTCCGGTAAAGCCGGCCTCGGCGTACTGGTGCGCGCACTGGAGAACGACGCCAATGCCAATATCCTGTCCACGCCCAACCTGCTGACGCTGGACAATGAAGAAGCCCGCATCGTGGTCGGCAGCAACGTGCCTTTCGTTTCCGGCCAATATGCGCAGACCGGCAACAGCGCAACGGCCACGCCGTTCCAGACTTACGACCGCAAGGATGTCGGCCTGACCCTGAAGATCAGGCCGCAGATTTCCGAAGGCGGCACGGTGCGCCTGCAAATCTACCAGGAAGTCTCCAACGTTCAGGAAAACACCCTGTCCAACCCCGCCGGGCCAAGCACCAACAAACGCTCCATCGAAACCGCAGTGGTGGTCGACGACGGCAGCACCATCGTGATCGGCGGGCTGATCCAGGACAGTTTCGGCACCGGCGAAGACAAGGTGCCGCTGCTCGGCGACATCCCGCTGCTCGGCTCCCTGTTCCGCTACGATACCCGCAAGCGCACCAAGACCAATCTGATGGTGTTCCTGCGACCGCAGATCATCCGCGACGCCGCCACCTACCAGAGCCTCACCGCCGACCGCTACAACTATGTCATCGGCGAACAGCATAAAAATGCTGAAGGTACGCGCATGATGAAAAACGAAACCGAGGCGCCGGTACTGCCTCCCTTGGCCACGCCTCCGGCTACGCCATCGGCGCCTGCTCCGCAATGAACCCGCCGGCGACCCATCCAGCCCGTCTGCCCTACGCCTACGCCAAGGCGCACGGCGTGATTCTCGGCGCGTGCACGGAGGATACCGCCGAAGTCTTCGTCCGCGCAGGCGCAGCAGTAACGGGCATCGCGGAAATACGCCGCACCCTCGCCCTGCCCTTGCGCCTGACGCCATGCACTGCCGCCAGTTTCGAACACAAGCTGGCGGACGCCTATAGCCGCGCCGACCAGACCGCTGCCGAAGTCGCCGACGACATCGGCCAGGAGATGGACCTGAGCCGCCTGGTCTCGGAACTGCCGCCCATCGAAGACCTGCTGGAAAGCGAAGACGACGCGCCGATCATCCGCATGATCAACGCCTTGTTCACCCAGGCGGTGCGCGAAGGCGCATCCGACATCCATGTCGAAGCTTTCGAGCAGCATTCCACCGTGCGCTTTCGCATCGACGGCGTGCTGCGCGACATAATCCGCCCGCATCGCGCCCTGCATGCGGCGATGGCCTCGCGCATCAAGATCATGGCGCAGCTCGACATCGCCGAAAAGCGCATGCCGCAGGATGGCCGCATCACCGTGCGCATCGCCGGCAAGCCCATCGACGTGCGCGTGTCGACGATTTCCACCAGCCACGGCGAGCGCATCGTGCTGCGCCTGCTCGACAAGGATCCGGCCCGCCTCGACCTGGATGTGCTGGGCATGGCTGCCGACACCTTGCAGCGCACCGACCGGCTGATACACAATCCACATGGCATTTTTCTGGTGACAGGCCCCACCGGCTCGGGCAAGACCACCACGCTGTACGCCTCGCTGGCGCGCCTCGACGCCACCGAACTGAACATCATGACGGTGGAGGACCCGGTCGAGTACGATCTGCCCGCCATCGGCCAGACCCAGGTCAATCCGCGCATCGGGCTGGACTTCGCCAAGGCCTTGCGCTCCATCCTCCGCCAGGATCCTGACGTCATCATGATCGGCGAAATCCGCGATCTGGAAACCGCGCAGATCGCCGTCCAGGCCAGCCTCACCGGCCACCTGGTGCTCGCCACGTTGCACACCAACGACACAACCAGCGCGGTGACGCGGCTGGTCGACATGGGCATCGAACCCTTCATGCTCGCCTCCAGCCTCACCGGCGTGCTGGCGCAGCGCCTGGTGCGCCGCCTCTGCCCCGCCTGCAAACGCCCGGAAGCTGCGGATGCCGCCGAACTGGCGCAATTCGGCAATCATCCGACGCCAACGCAACTGTATCGCGCCAGCGGCTGTCCAGCCTGCAACCAGAGCGGCTATCAGGGCCGCATGGGCATCTACGAATTGCTCGAAGTGGATGACGCCCTGCGGCGCATGGTGCATGAGCGCACCTCGGATCAGGCATTACGCGAATACGCCCTGGCGTCGGGCAACTTCCGCCCGCTGCGCGAAGACGGCCTGCGCTGGGTCGCCAGCGGCGACACCACTCTGGAAGAACTGCTCCGCGTTACGCGGGATTAATGACCCTAAAAACCGCAATTCAAGCCACAGAGAACACAGAGGACACAGAGATAATGCGAGTTCTACAGACTCCCCACGCTCACCTGATGGGTGAGGAGAGTATTGATGACAACTTCTTATTTTTCTCTGTGAACTCTGTGTTCTCTGTGGCTAGCTGCTTTTTCTAGGATGGCAGCATTCAACTACCGCGCGCTAGACGCCAGCGGGCGCGAAGTCAGCGGCGTGCTGGAGGCCGACACCAGCCGCACGGCGCGCGGCCAACTGCGCGAACAACAACTCTTCCCCATCGAAGTCGCTCCGGTCGGTAGAAATACCCTCGAGCGTCTGCGCATGGGTACGCGCCACATGCCTTCGGCGGTGCTCAGCCTGCTGACGCGCCAGTGGTCGATGTTGCTGGATGCCGGCTTGACGATCGAACAATCGCTGACCGCACTGATCGAGCAAAGCGAAAACGCCAGCGCCCGCCAGATCCTCGCCGGGGTGCGCGCCGAAGTGCTGGCCGGCCATTCGCTGCATGCCGCGCTGGGTCAATACGACAGCGCCTTCCCGCCGATTTACCGGGCGGTGGTGGATGCCGGAGAAAAATCCGGTGAGCTGCCGACCCTGCTGATCCGCCTCGCCGATTACCTCGAAGCCTGGCAAACCACGCGCCAGAAAATTCTCCAGGCCATGCTCTACCCGGCGCTGGTCTCGGGAGTCGCATTGATCGTCGTCATCGGTCTGGTCACCTATGTCGTGCCGCAAATCGTCGGCGTCTTCAAGCAAAGCAAACAGGCCTTGCCGCTGCTGACGCGCGCCATGATCCTGACCAGCGATCTCCTGCGCAGTAGCTGGCCGTGGCTGCTGCTGATCATAGTTTCCGCTCCGCTGCTGGCACGCCGCGCGCTGACCCGCAACCAGGCGTTGCAACTGCGCTGGCACCGCACCCTGCTGCGCCTGCCTTTGCTCGGACGCCATCTGCGCACCCTGGACAGCGCGCGCCTCGCCAGCACCCTGGCGATCATGGTCGGCAGCGGCGTGCCGCTGCTGACCGCGCTGGAAACCGGCAAGGCGGTGATCGGCAACCTGGTTCTGCGCCAATCGCTGGATCGAGCCATCCGCCAGGTGCGCGAAGGCAGCCCACTGCACCGTGCGCTCGCCGCCGACCATCTGTTTCCGCCGCTGTTGGTGCACCTGATCGCCAGCGGCGAAGCCAGCGGCACCCTCGGGCGCATGCTGGAACGCGCCGCCACCCAGCAGCAAGCCGAGCTCGACCGCCGCACCGCCATCGCCCTGGGGCTGTTCGAACCGCTGTTGATTCTCGTCATGGGCGGTGTGGTGCTGCTGATCGTGCTGGCGATACTCATGCCCATCATCGAAATCAATTTGTTGTTGCACTAGGAGAATCCCAATGATTTGTCATCGCCCATTTTCACCGCGCCTCCGCCACCGCGGCTTCACCCTCATCGAAATCATGGTGGTGATCGCGATCCTCGGCATACTCGCCGCGATGATCGTACCAAAAGTAATGAGCCGCCCGGACGAAGCCCGGGTGGTGGCCGCCCGCCAGGACATCGCCGCGCTGATGCAGGCGCTCAAACTCTACCGGCTCGACAACAAGCGTTACCCGACCACCGAACAGAGTTTGCAGGCACTGGTCACCCGGCCAACCCAGGCGCCGGTTCCAGACAACTGGAAAAACGGCGGCTATATCGAACGGCTGCCCCTCGATCCCTGGGGCAAACCCTACCAATACCTGAATCCGGGGCTGCACGGCGAGGTCGATGTGTTCAGTTATGGCGCCGATGGTGCACCCGGCGGAGAAGGCTTCGATGCCGACATCGGCAATTGGCAGTTGTAATTCCCGGCGCCGCGCCTTGACTTCGCCGCAACCGCCTGCGGGCTTGCACTTATGGCCGCGCGGCTTCACCCTGATTGAACTGCTGGTGGTAATCGCCATCTTCGGCATACTCACCACCGCCGTCGCACTCTCCACCACATCCGACCCGCGCCGCGCCGCCAGCGCCGACGCACAACGCCTGGCATTGCTGCTGCAAGCCGCGCAGATCGAAGCGCAAGCAGGCAGGCGCAAACTTGCCTGGTCTGCAAATCCCAATGCCGATGGCTACAGCTTCTGGGAAGCCGAAAATGCACGCACCCAGGAGCAGCGCTGGCAACCGCTGATCGAAGACGAACGCTTCCATGCCCGCCGCCTGGCCGAAGGGCTGCACATCGTCAGCGTCGCCATCGACGGCCAACCCTTGTCACCCGGCGAGTTACTGATTTTCCGGCGCGGCGATCCACCCTTGTTCAACATCGCGCTGCAAGGTCACTACAGTCAAGACACTCAATCCGACTTGATCGAACTGCGCGGCCAGCCAACCGGGCAAGTTGAAATACAGGAGAACAGGAATACTGAACGCTCACCCCTCTAGTCCGCGCCAACGCGTCTTGCCAAAATGCCGAATAAATCGTTTAATCCAATCCAGAAATGCCCGCCCCTGCGAATGCTGTAATGCTTGGGACGAATCTTTCCCCGCACCTGATCCAAAAGCTTGGGCGCAACAACTGATTGTGTATGCTCCATTTTTAGGACCCGTTAAAATTTGACATCTTATTGAATAGTATTAATTATGTTGAAAATTTTAGTTTTTTTCAATCATTTGACGCAATTTCTTCCGTCAAATAGGTGCCACATTTAACGTTGGGCCTGACGGCAAAGTCACAGAAATGCTGCTTGCACGTTTAGCTCTGAACCTACCTCACTCTTGCAACCAGCATCGGTTTCCCACAACGCACAGCGGGCGCAGCCTTCAAGGTCTGCTCTCCTTCAACCCGCACTTCCTCGTCATCTCAACCAGCTTTGAATGCTGACCTAATTCAACATTTGCAACCACCGTCTCGGGGGTTCCTTCCCCCACTGCCCGCTGCGCCCGTGCTTCGTGGCAACACTGCGGGAATGTTCTTCTCGCTCCCAGCCATACAACCAAAGCGGTTCGAGGGTATCTTGCATTCCGCGCTGTGTGGTGGCATCGTTCCGGTTCTTTCAAACAATGTGCATTCCCACTTTTACCGTGCTCTTTCAACCTCCGCGCCCAACCCCACAGTCAACCCGGACGCTGCGCTCATGGGCCAGGTTTGGTCTGGCGGTGACTCAAGCTTCTTCTCTCCGGCTATTGTCCATTGGGCGCAGCGCCGGTTACTTTGAACGTTGGGCCTGACGGCAAAGT
>JACQAO010000077.1 GCA_016194935.1 Betaproteobacteria bacterium | reverse complement strand
TCCGCGCCGATCGGCCCGGTGGTGAAGAACGTCTGGTACGACTTTGTCTATCACGTCAAATGGTCCAGCAATTCGGACGGCTATTTCTACGCCTGGGTAAACGGCGTGCGCAAACTGGCCTATTCCGGGCCGACAATCTACACAGGCCAGGGCTGCTATCTCAAGCTTGCCAATTATCATACCCCCACCGGGCTCCCAAGCTCGGTGATACATGGGCGCATATCACGACGGGACGTCAGCGAGTCGGTTCTGGCCGTGCCGAAAACAATATTCAAGGGCCTGTTCCCATCTCATCTGCTCACCAGATAGTCGATGACCCGCAAGTGTTTGCTTCCGCCGAAGGTATGGGTGCGAAAAATATCCTTCCGCCATCCCGGAGCTATCCGCCGTACTGTCGTTTCCCGATAATCGCCGTCGTTCAGCGCATCTACGCGATTGATCAAAACGGAGTGACCGTAGTCCTGGGAGCAATCCTGGCTCGGCCGGTATAAATTTCCCTGACTCATGAACAGCGGCCCGGCCGAACGGGCGCAGCGCACATCGGAAATAACCGGGTTGCCGCGCCGGGCCGTCCAGGGCCCAAGCGGGGTTGTACTCGAATAAAGATGAAGTTCGTCACAACTGTCTGCGCCGGGTTCAGCGATGTTGACGAACATCCACCATCGACCATTTTCTTCCCACAAGGTAGTGTCGAAAGCGCTGACATTATCCAGCAGCACCCGGTGCAGGCGCCAGCGCAGCGGAAACGCCTCGCTGCGAAATACCTCGATCGTCCCATTGCCCGCCGTCTCCGGCAGCATGTACATTGAGCCGTTCCAGGCGAAGATGAACGGATACGACAGATGATAGGGCCGTTCGAGAGCGACCTGCGCAGCGCCGGGTTCTGCGTTCTCGAAAACCTCCATCACCATGATGCGGCCCTTCTGGGTATGGTAGGGCAGCTCCTCGAAAAAGATAAAGTATCGGCCCTGGTATTCGACGGCAAACGGATCGGCCCAAAAGCAATCCCTCGGGGGTATCAGGTAGCGCATCCGCTCAAACCGGCAGCCCAGCTTATCGCTCTCGTCCTTGAAGTAATAGGCAATCTGCCATTGGTCGCGCCAACGCAATAAATGCAGTTGATTGGCGGCCACATTCGATATTAAGCGGAACGACAGGCGGGCCAGAGCTGAAACCGTTGGCTCGCGCGACTCAGGATATTGCGCAGGCAGTGAAAGCGTCACTGCCTGCGCCGGGCGGCAGGTAGCGCCATTATGCTTTTGGGATTCGAGCAAGCGCCTGAAGAAATGCATTCCTTTGCAGAGGGAGTTAAGCCGGTTGCGACGAACAGAGTTTTTGACCGTAGCGCTAAAACTCGAATAAATCAGGCCGTTGCCGGGCTTCGCGTAATCGACGATACCCACCAGGGTTACCGGGCTGCCGGCATCCACTTCCGCAGCGCCGGCCCAAATGCTTGTCGCCGATACGTTGCGTCCAATCTCGATGCCCCACACCCCGAGGCGGGAAACGGGAGGCAGCGACCGGCGCGGGGGGATGGCGGAAAAGCACAGCCAAACATCGACATCGCAGCGCCTCAACGTCCCGAGTCCGGCTTCGTCCGGACACCAGCCGTCGCTGTTGCTGACGACTCCGATATCAAACATGGGCGCCGCGAGACCGGCCACTATGTCGACGAGAACAAACAATCTTTCATAGCGACAGCGCAGTTGCTTGTCGAGCCCGTCCAGCAGCCGATGCAGGCGTGTCGCAAATGATTTACGGCATAAGCTGCCGGTGACGGCAATTGCCGACAGCTGCGTCCCCGGCATGCTCAAAATCCGCCGCAACGAATCCAGCACCCACTGCTCCTGCATTCTTTCGTCGAGCAGGACGCCAAGCCTGACAACGGGCAAGGACTGCCCATCCGCCGGGTGGTAATCGACCCGCTTCTTCTCTCTGCGCTTTTGAGCAATCGGCACGGTCTGGAGATTAAATGGCGTCGCAATTGTCGAAACGATTCCGGCCAGGCCCTTATCCTTATCCGCCTGTCTATTCCTTGTAAGTAATCAGCCGTGGCTGACTGCCGAGACAGTGGTGGATGAGGAATTTCAACTGACCAAGCATCTGGGGGAACCTGTCCAGCACCAGAAATACTGCGTTCCACCAGTTTTCACGGAAAGAATGCTTGCCGCGCATGGCAAGCCGGACCAGCTGCAGCGGGTAGAGCAGCAACAGAGCCAGCGACCAGCCGCCCCACCACGGCGCCAGTACCAAAGCGCCAACCGGGATGCTTAAACCCCAGAACCAGCCGCTGAACCATGCACGCACGGCGTAATACTCGGGGGGCGCGCCATGCAGATAGGCATTGTTCGCTACACCATAGCCGCTGCGCAGCGCCCGCTTCCACCACTGGCCAAATCGCGTCATTGCCGCATCGTGCAATGTCATTGGTTCGTTCAGAAACCAGATTCGCCAGCCGGCGGCGCGCAGCCGAAAGCACAGTTCCGGTTCTTCGCCCGCCATCATGTCGGTGCGATAGCCGCTCGTCGCCGCGAACGCGGCGACCCGCATCAGCGCATCGCCGCCGCAAGCCCTGGCTTCGCCGAGTGGATGTGAATCCCATTCGATGGCCATGAGCATGTTGTAGAGAGACTGTTCCGGATAACGCTCGCGCCGCCGTCCGCAAACGACGGCTATGTCACGATGGGCGTCAAGAAATTCTGCGCCCTTCTCGATCCAGTCAGCGGCGACTTCGCAGTCGCCATCGACGAACAGCACATAAGTCAGATCCGGCGCAAGTTCGCGGCAGCGCCGGAATCCCTCGTTGCGCGCACGTCCCGCCCTGAAGGGGATATGCATGTCCAACTCGACTACTGTGACGCCTCTTGCATGCGCCATCTCGACTGAATCGTCCGAGGAACCCGAATCGACATACACCACATGGTCGGCGATCCCAACCACGGAATCGAGGCATTTCTTCAGTCGTTCGCCTTCATTGCGACCGATGGCGACGACGCCAACTTTCGACAGCCTCTTGCGCTGCCGCCGCTTATCCGCCTTTCCCGCTACTTCTGCTTCGAAATGGCTGAACTGCCTGCCATAACCGGGCATTCTCCCGGCTTCAATTGCACACTTGGTCACCTTGGATACTCCTTTTCTCCGCTCAATGTTACGAAAGAGTTGTCATGGAAATTCCTGCGTGGAGGTTGCCTTACCCCAATTCAAGGACAATTTTCGTGTTGCGTACTCAAGCGCCGTCGAGATGCCGCGCTTTTCCGTTTCATTTAACCAATGCGTCCAGGCCACAACTCCGTAAGCCAGGATGAAGCAGGCGATGCCGCAGACGGTGCGCCAAACTCCGGAAAACGGAAACTGGGAAGCCAGCAGATCGCTGATCCATGCAATGCCCGCACCTGCCGGCATGATGGCGAAGATATCTAAGCCGAATGGAAACGCCCCAATGGAACGGCGGACAAACAGAATCCGCACAAAGTTTGTAAATGCCATTGAGGCGCATGTTGCAACAGCCGCACCGAGCTGACCGTATGCAGGCGCCGCAAGCCAGCAGAGAGCTGCGGCAACGGCCAGGCCGATCGACAGGATCTTCAGTTCCAGGACGTGCCTGCCGGTCATCGACAGAGCCCAACCGGAAGGTCCAAAAACCACGAAGATAAACTGGCTGGTTGCCAGCCAGCCTACTACTGCTTGTGATGCGCCGAAGGACGAGCCGAAAAGCTGCGTGAGCGGTGCGCCCCAAAACAGAAAAATCGAGAAGAGCGGCAGCGTGGTAAGAGTCACCCACCGCGCACTCAAGGACATTACGCGCACCATGCCGCTGCGGTCCCCGCGAAAATACCGCTCTGCGACCAATGCCCCAAGACCGGTTACAAAAGCCGCGCCAAATACGTTCATCAGCGTTAGCAGCATTTTCACCAGCGTATACTGTCCCACGTCCTGTGCGGACGCGAAGCGGCCCAACATCAATACGTCCACGTTGTTTGTTAGCGTGGTGACGAGTAACGCCAGCGCCAGGACAACGGAATAACTCATCACCCGAGTCACATCGGCCCAGGAATGCGTCCTGGCGGGGACAACCCTGCGAAAATCGGCGCGTGCGCGCAGCGCAAGGAACGCCGCAGCCAGGATCGAGCCGAGCGTCGTGCCAACCACTACAGCCCAGAGGCGCCATCCGATGGAAAAAAGAATGACAATTACCGCAAGGCGGATCGTCGGCAGCATGATGCTCTCGGCGATTACGCTGGGCGCGAGTTTGAGAATACCCCGGTATGCGCCCCCCAGCACGGCAATATCCGTCAAAAATGGCAGTGAAAGCGCCAGGCACAGCAGGATTTCCGCGAAATTGGAATAATGGTAGACGTCAGCTTCGAGAGTTCTGCCAAGGCCGAGCGCAATGGCGGCTATCGGCAGCAGTGCGAAAGCACTTGCCAGCAAACGCACCCGGCGCAGCGTTATGACGCGCGCGCCACTGTCCTGCGTTGTACTGGTTTCGCCGAAATACCGTTGAAGCCCGATGTCAAGCCCTAATCGCGTCAATATTCCCGTCAGGTCCACCAGGCTGCGGGCAAGATTGAAAACACCGTAATTCGCCGCACCGATGACGCGGGCCACGATTAGTCCCGACAAGAATGATATGCCTTGCTGATATGCGATCCCGGCAGCCACGATCGAGGCGCGTCCGATAAGCCTATTCGGCCCGGTTTCGTCCATTCGGAGTTCCATTTTTGAGTATTCCATTTTCGGCGTGGTGCGCGTACCGCAGCGAGTGATGCCAGATTACGGCAAGAAAAATTGCAAAAATTCCGGCGATCCTTTTGTCACTCACGGTAAAAAGGGTGATGAAGGTAATGGCGAAAGTCGTGAGTCCGGCGAGGGCGGCGATAACTTCTGTGCGAGCGTCGGAATCCGCGTTCTTGCCGCCAATGACGCTGATCGCCCGCCTGAGCGCATCACCGGCCACCAGAAGTGCAGCAACTGACCCGGCAATACCTCCTTCGTAAAGAATTTTGAGATAACCGCTTTCAGGCTGATCCGGGATATACACGACACCGGCCGCCTCACCGATGCCGTAGTAATTGAATACGGTTGGACGTGTTGCGGCAAGATAGGATTGAAAGCTGCCAAGGCCAATGCCGGTCAGGGGATGATTGGCGAACATATCCCAGGTATCCCCCCAGATGAAGAGCCTGTCTTCGAACTCGGTGCGCGACTGAAGAAGACGCTGCGCAACGGAGGCCGGAAAGACGTTAAGCCACGTTTCTACGGGTGTCAGCGCGGCCAACAACGCTATCAATGCAACAGCAACCGTGATAATCAGTTTGGTGGCGGGATTTCCCCGGTTAAACGCAAAAAGAGCCAACGCGGAAACCGACAGGCACGCCAATATGGCGCTACGGGACACCGTTGTTACGAGTGCGGCAAGCCCCGCCACAATCGCCATCCAGACCACTAAACGCATTTTTACGCTGCGGAATCGGCCTCGAATCGACAGGACAAGCAGAAATGTGATCGCGCACGCCAGAAACGCGCCGGCCCGTTGCGGATCCTGAAAAAAACCACCTGCTCGCCACACTTCCATTCCTGCGACGTAACTCAATTGATTCAGGTTGCCGCCCCGCAGGCTGAGATTTACATGCAGGAAATGATCGATAAAGAGGCCGATAGCCATGAGCAGCGTTACTATGGACAGCAGAAGCGCCAGACGCTTGAACCCATCCTCGCGTTTTAACTCGTCGAGCGAAAACAGAAAAAAGGCCTGTACCGCAAAATTGATAACAAGGACTTGCAGGGAAAGCCAGGGAAAACTGGAAAACACGACGCAGGGAATAGTGAGCAGCCAGGCGATCAGCAACGACTTCGTCGGCAACAGCCGCACGCCGGCTGCCGCCGGGGAAAACATCCTTTTCCCCACCAGGCCGATAGCCAGCGCGAGCATGACTACATCGAAGACCGTCAATCCTAAGCGTCCTGGCGGCACTTCCGCAAACGCGATCGGGAAACAGGCAATCAGCGTCAAAAAGACAAAGCGCAGCGGCTCCGTTCGCGTGACAGCCAGCATGCTGGCGATTCCGAAGAAGGACAGGACGGCAACATAATAAACTGCGTGCTCGCCGGCCAGGCTACCGGCAATGGCCGTGGCGATTCCCGTCAGCGCAGCGGCTAGGGAGGCGGTGACCGGCAGACCTTTCCACTGCTGGGCCGCGCTGGAAATTACGACTCTATCAATATCCATCGTTTGAAAGTGAAGGCATGGCGTTCATAGCGTATTTCATGGCCACTGCTCCTTATTCGACTGCCGCCGTATGGTTGGGGGTGCAGGACTCGAACCTGCGACCGCAGGGCAAAAAGACGCCCTGTGCTCTACCTGCTGAGCTAACCCCCGCTACTCGTGCGCTGCTTCCGTATCCCTGTGGAGGTTTCGATCAGCCGGGCTGGCGGCGCGCGCTGATGACTTGGGCTTACCTGTGGCGGCGCCGTGTGCGTCCAGTAATTCGGCAATCCGGCTCAGCGTTCGCAGATTGTCCAGGTCAACTTCGTCAATCTTTATTTTGAAACAGAACCGCTGTTCGAGTTGCAGAAGCAGTTCCACCATCTGGAGGGAATCGAGCAACCCGGTTTCGATCAGATCGGTTTCAGCGGACGGCACTTCGATATGAAGGCTTTCGACAAATAAGGACTGGAGCTGTTTGATGATTGCATCGGCCACTTTATTCCCCCTCACGACATGTAGTGGACTGCATTGGTCAGACGGTTTCCTTCGCCGGCGATGTGACTGGTTGAAGGCGTTTCGATTGGCTGGAGGCGGGGCTCGCTGTCGAGAAAGGCCTGCTTCAGTCCGGGACGGTCGATCTTGCCGTTGGCGTTCTTGGGCAGCGAGTCGAGGCGCATCCATTGCGACGGCAGCATGTAGCCTGGCAGCAGCGCAGCGAGACGCTTTCGCAGCATCTCCGGAGGAATTTTACGGTCCGGCGCCGGGGCATAGGCACAGCAGATTTTCCACCCTTCGAAGCCATCGGATTGAATTGCGACCACCGCGCTTTCCCGCAGGCCCGGGAGGGAATTAAGAGCAGCCTCGATTTCGCCCAGCTCAATTCGGTACCCCCGGCTCTTGATCTGCGTGTCGGCGCGGCCCAGGAAATGCAGCAGCCCGCCGGCGCCGAGCCGCGCCAAGTCGCCAGTCTTGTATATGCGGTCATTGGGATCGGTACCGCCTGGATACGGAAGGAACGCATTGCGGGTCTTTTCCGGGTCCCGCCAGTAGCCCGGACTGAGGCCCGCGCCACGGATGTAGAGGTCGCCAATTTCCCCTGCGGCAACAGGCCGCAGATGCTCGTCGAGCACCAGAAGCTCCTCTCCGTCGCAGGCGCTGCCGATAGGGATCGATTCTTGCGGGTCGACCGGGCAGCACGGTACCGTGTAATAGCTGCTCGCTATCGTCGCTTCCGTGGGGCCGTAGAGATTCGTGAAACGCACATGCGGCAGCCGGCGCATCCAGTAGATCAGGGTTGGATTCGGTATTGCTTCACCGCACCACAGTATCCTGCGCAAGTCCGGAAAATCTCCCGGAACCACGACATCGAACTTTGCCATCATGTTGAGTACCGATGGCACCGAAAACCATTGCGTGAGCCGGGCGTCGCAGATGAACTGCGCCAGTTTTTGCGGCAGGAGATTCATATCCTGCGGCACCAGATGTAGCTCCGCCCCCATTGAGAGAGTACCAAAAATGTCGAACGTCGAAAGATCGAAATGCAATGGCGGATGCTGGGATATCCGGTCCGAGGAAGAGGCGCCGAAATAGGCCGTAGCCCAGCGAATGAAATGCATAACGTTGCTGTGGGTGATCATCACGCCTTTTGGCATCCCTGTGGAGCCCGACGTGAACAGGATATGCGCGATATCTGCGCCGGTATTGGCATATGCGGGCGGCGTTGCCGGGTAAGCGGCCAGATCAGGCGGCGTAAATGCGGGCGCCATGCCGTCTTCGGGCGGTGCGTCTTCGGGCGGCGCATATTCATCAAGGCGACCGATTATCGGCGACCGCCTGAGCTTTGCAACAGCCATGACATCGCGCAGCGTACCGTCGACCGGGCCTGCACAGAGAATGCAGCTGCAATCACTGACTTCGAGCATACGCGCTAACCGTGCCGCAGGACTGGAAGAATCCAGCGGCACATAGATCGCATCGGCTTTCAGCACGCCAAGAATGGCCACGATCGCGGTTGGCGTTTTCGGCATCAGCAGGGCGACCCGGTCTCCGCGCTGGCAACCCGTGTCTATCAATAAGCGGGCCAGCCGGTTGCTCGTTTCTTCGAGCGCAGCGTAAGTCATCCGGGTATCCCCGAACACCAGGGCAACAGCATCCGGGCGCACCTGTGCCTGCCTGGTTACCGCCTGCTGCAACAGCATATTCATGCCGGCTGACACTGCGTCACGCGCTCAAACACCGTACCGATGTGGCGCATTTCTTCCGGACTTGCCGGTACATCCAGGATGAAAGTCCGGTAACCTGCGCCGATATAGCGCGCCACTTCATCCGCCACCCGGTCATAGCTTCCGACAAGGTATGGGCAGAACGTCTTGTAGTTCTCGAACGGCACCAGCCAGTAAGGGTTCTCCGGCGTCGCCCCGGTTTCCCCAAGTTCGGACAACTGGCGGTGCCAGGAAGAGTCGGACGCTTTAATTGCGAGCTGGTGAGTAAGCTGGCCTTTGCGATCTTCCGGAAACCGGGTTCTGGCGACCGACCAGGCTTGTGCGTCACTGGAACGGGCGACGATGCCGATCCGTATGCCGATTGAAGTCGAATTCCCGGAAACGTCCGTCGCGTACTCGGTCGACGGTTTGGGATACTGGACCGCAGTGGCGCCAAGCTTTTGCGCCGAATCCATGCCCGCTTTCGAGGATCCCGACACAAGCACGCTGGGGGCCAGATCAGCCGGCAATGACGGAGTCAACTTCAGATTCGCAACCTGGTAATAGCTTCCGGTAAAACTCACCGGCTCTGCCGAACGCAACAGTTTCTGGATGATTGTTGCGTACTCAACAAGGCGCGCGTAACGCTCGTCGTGCGGCGTAGGGTCATTCAGTGCAACCAGGTCGTGGGTGAATCCGCCCGCCACCATGTTGAGATGCACGCTGCGGCCATACATGAATCCCATCGATGCAACCATCTTGGCGACACTGTATGGATGCATGTAAATGGGCTGGACCGCCACCAGCGGACACAAATGCTCAGTGGCTTCTATGACGACTTGCGAGACCAGCCACGGGTCCAACAGCTTATTGTCGGTATAGATGAGGATGCCTTCGCATCCGGCATCCTCACTCCAGCGCGCAATTTCCTGCACCTGGCGGAGATAGGCGCCCGGCTGGAACAACTGGGAGGGAGGACAGGTTGAGTAAATCTTCAGGCTATCATCGAAGGACGGCATATCGAACGCTCGCAGTTAAAATTTATGAGTGCTCAATCTACTCGCCGGAAATCGTGGGCCGTGTTCGTCTGGCTAGGCTATTGCGTGGTCCGTTTGGCTTACGATCATCGGTATTCCGGCTGGCGGGTTGAAGCCAGGATTGCCGCTCGCAGCCGCAGCACTCCGTTTCGTCATCCGTGGGAATTCCCTGACTTTATATGGGCCGAATGAGGAAAGCGGCAAGAGTATTTCTACAAGCTTGAATGTAACGATTACGTTACAGCTCATCGCCCTTCGGCTACACAATTATCGGATATCCGCGATAGTGAGTTGGGTCTCATCTCACTAACATATCGCGTATGCAAAGTTTAGGGTTTTCAAACGAGTGTCGCCGGGTTCAGGTTGAAGCAATAAAAAAATGCCAGCGCCATGCGACACGACTGCGCAAGATTTTGTCGTTCCCGTTTCCACAGCGAATAGAAAGAAAAGAGCCGGAGAAAGTTAAAGCAAGCGGCATTGCTTCCTCCTGGCTTGGAAACCCGGGTAATTTGAGGGAGATCGCAAATGACAGGCATGCAATTTGCCCCTGATATCGTTGACCGTAAAGCGCTTTTGGCCGCACTGCGCGCGTACCGGAAGGGCGATTTTTCGGTTCGTCTGCCGATGGATCTGATCGGGATAGACGGGGAAATCGCGCAGACATTCAACGACGTTGTGGAGATCAATGAAAAGGTGGCCGATGAGATCGCGCGCATTCGCGACGAAGTCGGCAGGGAAGGCCAGATCAACCAGCGTGTCAGGGTTCCCGCCGCAACAGGATCATGGGCCGACTGTGCAGACTCGGTGAACACGCTTATTGGCGATCTTGTTCGTCCGACATCCGAAGTGGCGCGCGTCATCGAATCAGTCGCTAAAGGCGATCTTTCCCAGCGGATGCTGCTTGAAATCGACGGCAGGTCGCTGCGGGGGGAATTTCTGCAGATTGGAAAAATCGTCAACACGATGGTGGATCAGCTCAATGCTTTCTCCGGCGAGGTGACGCGGGTGGCGCGGGAGGTTGGCACGGACGGCAAGCTGGGCGGCCAGGCACAGGTGCCGGGCGTGGCCGGCACCTGGAAGGACCTCACCGACAACGTGAACGCCATGGCGGCGAACCTGACGGGCCAGGTGCGGAATATTGCCGAGGTGACGACGGCGGTGGCGAAGGGCGACCTGTCGAAGAAGATCGCGGTGGATGCGAAGGGCGAGATTCTGGAGTTGAAGAGCACGATCAACACGATGGTGGATCAGTTGAACGGATTT
>JACQAO010000076.1 GCA_016194935.1 Betaproteobacteria bacterium | reverse complement strand
TCTGGCCGAGGTGCAGTACCGTTTCAATCGTCGCTTCGATCTCAAGTCCATCCTGATCCGACTCGTCCGTGCTGCAGTACTTACCCGCCCGCGACCTGAGCATATGATTAGACTGGCTGAGGTTGGGGGCTAATCAAGATATCATTTAAGCTTGCCTTTTGCCCTGTCATCCCGATGTAAAACCCATGATCCCTTTTTCCATTCTTGACCTGTCCCCCATCGCCGAGGGGAGCGATGCTGCGCAGTCGTTTCGCAATACCCTCGATCTGGCCCGCCATGGCGAAGGGCTGGGTTACCGGCGCTTCTGGCTGGCTGAGCATCATGGCCTGCCTGGCATCGCAAGCGCAGCGACTGCCGTTTTGATCGGACATGTAGCTGCGGGTACCTCGACTATTCGCGTCGGCGCTGGCGGGATCATGTTGCCCAATCATTCGCCGTTGGTGATTGCCGAGCAGTTCGGCACGCTGGAGTCGTTGTTCCCAGGGCGCATCGACCTGGGCCTGGGACGTGCGCCGGGTTCCGACCAGGTTACAGCGCGGGCATTGCGGCGGAATCTGATTTCCAGCGCGGATGAATTTCCGCAGGATGTGGTCGATCTGATGGATTATTTTTCGGTTACGTCGAAGCAGCCGGTACGCGCAATTCCGGGCGCTGGTTTGAATATCCCGCTCTGGATTTTGGGGTCGAGCCTGTATGGCGCGCAACTGGCCGCCGCACTGGGTTTGCCGTATGCCTTCGCCTCGCATTTCGCGCCGGCGCAGATGATGCAGGCGATTGCTTTGTATCGCTCCAGCTTCAAGCCGTCGGCGCAACTGGCGCAACCTTATGTGATGCTCGGCTTTAATGTGTTTGCGGCGGACACCGACGAGGAGGCGCAGTTTCGTGCGACCTCGATGCAGCAGGCATTCGTCAATCTGCGTAGCGGTCGCCCTACGCGCCTGCCGCCGCCGCTGGAAGATTATTTGCAGCGCATCGGCCCGCAGGAGCGGGCGCTGCTGGATCAGGTGCTGTCCTGCGCGGCCATCGGCGCGCCGGAAACTGTGGCGCATCAGTTGCAGTCTTTCATCGCCCGCACCGGCGCGGATGAGCTGATGATTACCTCACAGATTTTCGATCACGCGGCGCGGCTGCGTTCGTACCAGATTACGGCAGAGGTTCGTACACGTCTCGACAGCGGCGGCGGGGTTGGCTAAGCTGCGCATTCCCTGAATCATCGAATCTATTAACTTACCAACTCCACATGAACATCCCCGCCGAAACCAGAACCCAGGCCGCCGACTTGCTCGCCTACATCGACGCCAGCCCCAGTCCCTGGCACGCCGCGGAGAGTACTGCGCAACGCTTGCTGGCGCAGGGATACACCCGGCTGGATGAAACGCAGCGTTGGAAGCTGGTTCCTGGCGGGCGTTATTTCGTGATGCGTGGCGGCGCGTCGATTATCGGTTTTGTCCTGGGTAGTGATGCGCTGGCGCACAGCGGTTTTCGGCTAGTGGGCGCGCACACGGATTCGCCGGGCTTGCGGCTCAAGCCGAGGGCGGCGCACAGCAGCGAAGGCGTGTTGCGGCTGGGGGTGGAAGTGTATGGCGGCCCGATCCTCGCCACTTTCACCGACCGCGATTTGAGCCTGGCGGGCCGGGTCAATGTGCGCGCCCCCGGTGGGTTCGAGACCCGGCTGCTGCACTTCGATACGCCCGTGGCGCGTCTGGCGAATCTTGCCATTCACATGAACCGGGAAGTCAACGACAAAGGACTCAAGCTCGACAAGCAGACCGAGCTGCCGCTGATTCTCGGTATTGCTTCGGCGGATGCAGATGCCGCCGTTACATTCAGGCGGCATGTCGCCGAGAAACTCCAGGTGCAAGCGGACGACATCCTCACCTGGGAGTTGAATCTTTACGATACGCAGAAGGGCAGCCTGTGGGGGCTGGAGCAGGAGTTCATTGCCGACAGCCAGCTCGACAATCTAGCTTCCTGCCATGCCGCGCTGACGGCGCTGCTGGCATGCGGGAACCCAGCCGCGACTTGCCTCTGCGCGTTATTCGATCACGAGGAGGTGGGCAGCGAGAGTGCTGTCGGCGCGGGCGGGAGTTTTGTATCTGATGTCATCAGCCGGATTGCCGCGAACGCGGGTCTGGACGAGGAGGCCCGCCGTTGCGCGTTGGCGCGGAGTTTTTTCATCAGCGCCGACATGGCCCACGCCTATCATCCCAACTTTCCCGCAGCTTATGAGCCGTGCCACCGGGTGCTGGTCAACGGCGGCCCGGTGATCAAGAGCAACGCCGGTCAACGTTATGCCACCGGCGCCGACAGCGCCGCGCGTTTTATCGCCCTGTGCGAGCGTGCCGGCGTGCCGTACCAGCAATACACCCACCGCAGCGATCTGGGTTGCGGCAGCACCATCGGCCCGATAGTTGCTGCTCGCCTGGGTATGTCCTGCGTCGATGTCGGTTCGCCGATGTGGGCGATGCACAGCATCCGCGAGAGCGCCGGTGTCCTCGACCACGGCTACATGATCGCGGTGCTGGGAGAAGCTTTTCGCGTTTAGTTCAGCGAGGCGTGTCAGTCGCAGTGCTGCCGTGCGGTGCGGGAGGCAGCAACTGAACCGCCAGGATGCTGGCGAATATCAGCGCGCCTCCGGCGATTTGTGTCGCGTCGAGCCGCTCACCGAGATAGACAGCGCCGGCAATCGCGGCGAACAGGGTTTCCGAGCTTAGTAAAACTGCGGCATCGGTGGGGCGGGTGTGGCGTTGCGCCATGACCTGGAGCGTGAAACCGACCCCCACCGAAAGCAGGCCGCCATACAGAATGGTGGGCAGGGCGGCGACGATGCCCGCGCCGTTGATCGGTTCGAGGGCGAGCGCCAGGATGCTGGCGAGCGTGCCGCAGACTACAAACTGGCCGAACGCCACCAGGATCGGCGCGCCCTTCTCGGCGGCTACCCGACCAACCCAGAGCACATGGGCGGCCCAGAAAAACGCACTGGCAAGCACCCACGCATCGCCGATGGTGAATGCCTCCAGCCTGCCGCCGCTCAACATAAAAGTCCCGATCAAGCTGCCGGCCACCGCCGGCCATATCGACAGATGCGGTCGATTATTGTGGAACAGCCTGGCCAGCATGGGGACTAATGGCACGTACAACGCAGTGAGAAATCCGGCATTGGTCACCGTGGTATTGAGCATGCCGATTTGCTGGCAGACCGCGCCACTGAACAGGAGTACGCCCAGTCCCGCCCAGCGCAGCAGGTCATGCCGGTCCAGGGATACGCCGCGATCCGCCAGCCGGCCATACTCCCGCAGAGCCAGGGGCAGAATGAACGCAGCGCCGATCAGGAAGCGGATGCCGGTATAGGTCAGCGGGCCGACACTGCGCATGCCGAGTTGCTGGGCGACGAAAGTGGTTCCCCAGATCAGGGCCGCCAGGAGCATCTGGAAGTTGGCAAGCGTGCGGTTTATTTTCATGCTGCCTGCTACTTGCGGCCAGCGGTTAGCCGCACTTCCAGCGCCGCCGTCAGGGTGGTAAAGGCCGTGGTCAGAATCAGGTAAATCGATGCGACGGCGATAAACACCGGGATCGGCTGGTAGCTCTCCGCTTGCACCCGGTAACCCACCATGGTCAGTTCGACGACGCTGATGGCATACGCCAGCGAGGAATCCTTGACCAGCGAGGCGAGATTGTTGGCCAGCGCCGGCAATGCGATCCGCATGCTCTGCGGCATCACCACGTCCATGAAGACATGGAAGGGATGCAGACCCAGGGCGCGTGCCGCTTCCACCTGTCCGCGCGGGACGGCGAGAATGCCGGCGCGCACGCATTCGGCGTTATAGGCGCCGACATTCAGCGACAGGGCAATCGCGGCGCTGGCGAAATCAGAAAGTTGCAGGCTGGCGGGCAGGATCGCCGGCGCCGCCAGCCAGACGAAGAGAATTTGCAGCAGCAGCGGCGTACCCCGAATCAACCAAACGTAGAGCTGGCACAACCAGCGCAGCGGCAAAAAACCGGAGAGCTTGCCCAGGCCGGCGAGAACGCCGAGCAGCATGCCTGTCGACCCGGCGATCAACGTCAGCCACACCGTTACTCTGGCGCCTTCGGCGAACTGTTGCGCCGCCGGGCCTATCGGCGCGGGCGCCAGCGAGAGCGGAATCGCCATGCCCCAGAGAAAGGCCAGCAGCCCCAGCATCGATGCAAACATTGCCCAGCCGGGGTGCGCTTTGATCCAGTCCATAGTCTGGTTCAGTTGCGGCAGGAAATATCGGTCTTGAAATATTTTTGCGACAACGCGCTGTAGGTGCCGTCTTTCATCGTCCCGGCCAGGGCGCGGTTCAACTGATCCTCCAGCGCCTGGTTATTCTTGCGCAGAATCATGGAAATTTTTTCGACAAACACCTGTTCGCCGGCGACGATTCCGGCGCCGGGATTTTTCTCCAGGGTAGACCGTATCACCCACTTGTCGGAAATCCACGCATCCACTTTGTGCGCCCGCAGGGCAGAGAAAGCATCCGAGTCGGTCTTGTAGGTCTTGATTTCCTTGACGCCGCCAATTTTCTTGGCGCTCTCGTAATAGCTGGTGGCAAGCTGCACGCCGACGGTTTTGCCATTGAGGGCGGCCACGCTCAACGGCCCGCCCCTGGCTGCGGCGATCTGCCCGCCGGTGCAGTAGTGCGGGTTGGCGAAGTCGACGGATTTGGCGCGCTCTTCGGTATATGCGTGGGAGGCAATAGCGAAATCGAAACGATCCTGGTGAATCGCCGCCAGTTGCGCGTCAAACGGAACTACCCGCCATTCAATTTTCAGGCCGAGTTTTTTTACAATGGCTTCGGCCAGCTCCACTTCGAAGCCGGTCAGCTTGGACCCATCGAAAAAATTGAATGGATAAAAACCGCCTTCCGTCGCCGCGATGATCGTGCCGGAATTCTTGATGACGTTCCAATCCCGCGCCTGCGCCGGAGCGACGCCTAGAATGGCGATGACAGTGAATAACAACCTGGCGAAAATACGCACGACTTTCCCTATAGGCAGCATCAAGGACGGCTTGCGGAGTTGGTCTTCCGCAAGGTTGCGAGGTTACAGCCTGCGCGACACAGACAGTCCGATAGTCCGTGGCCGTTGCCGGTAGGCCTCCGTGAGGAACTGCACATAAGGTTTTTGCAGGACAGTCTGGTCGTTGAGCAGATTTTTGGCGAACAGGCTGTATTCCCAGCTATTCACTGTCGCACCGACGCTGGCATCCAGGGTCTTGTAGGAAGGCCGGGAATAGTCGGCGTTATTCGGATCAAACGATCCGCGGCTGCTGCCCACCCAGCGTGCGGCACCACGCAAAAATCCACCGAGGCCGCTGCTGGTGTAAAAACGATACTCGCCGGTTAGCGCGGCATTCCATTTCGGCACGCCCTGCAACTGCGCGCCGGCACTGACATTGATGGCCGGAACATTTTCGCTGAAAGTCGCATTCGTCGTGCCGCCGGACAAGCCCAGCGTGAGGTTCGAGCTCAGGCGGGCCTGCGCTTCGATCTCCAGTCCCTTGCTGGTGGCCCGCCCGAAGTTGCCTTCGAAATCGAAGGTGCAGGCCAACTGGATGTTCTGCTGGATGTTCTTCCACTTGACATAAAATGCCGAGGCGTTGATGGACAGGCGATTGTCGAAAAATCTCGATTTGTTGCCGACCTCATAACTCCACAAGCTATCCGAGTCGAAGGTGCCGGGCGATGCGCTCAAGTGGTAGGTGTTCTGCAATTCAGCGCCGCAGATGCTCAAAGGAATCTCGCGGTTGGCGCCGCCCAGCCGGAAGCCCTGGGTGGCGCTGGCAAACAGGGTGTTGGCCGGATTGGCGTCCCAACTGACGGCAAACTTGGGTGTCAGCGCGTGATAGTTGCCGGTGAATGACGAATGCACCGGCCCGCCGGCAAAGTAAAAGTTGCCGTCACGATCCAGCGTTTCCTTGGCTTGCACATAACGTGCGCCTGCAGTGAGGCGCAGCGCCGGGCTCAGGTAATACGTGAGTTCGCCAAACAAGGCGGTTTGCGTTTCCAGATAACGCCGTTCGCTGAAATACACGTTGTCGTTAGGGAAAGGATTGGGAAACGCGCCGGAAAGCACGTTGCTGTCCGCAGGGCTGGCGCCGAAGCGGGCGAAGGTGGAGTTGATGCCGAATACCGGCTCGTTGTCGGTGACTTTGGTCTTGAGGTTGGAGAAATAAACACCCGTCAGCCAGACCAGCGGACTCCCCTGGTTTTCGTAGGGCTTGGAAGCAAGGCGCAGTTCCTGGGAAAACTGGCGAACGCCATTGTCCAGGTACACCGCCGAGGGCAGATTATTCACCGCCGCCGCCAGGCCCGCCGGGGTATTTCCGATCAGGCAGCAACCGAAAAACTGGCTGTTCGCCACCTGTCCATCCTGGGTGCGATTGAAGTCGCGCTTGACGAAGCTGGTTACAGAAGTCAGATCGGATGAGCCGGTGTCATAGGCGATGGTCAGGCTTGGCGCCAGCAGCGTGTCAATACCCGGCTCGCGCAGCAACTGGTCAGTCCGGTTGGGCGGCAGCGGATTCCCCGAAATATCGGTCAGATGCGAGACATCCAGCCCGGCAGTTTTGACCCGCTGGTAAAACACGCTGGGCGTGACGGAAAGCCTGGCGTTCGGGAGCCATTTCGCCGCTGCCTTGAGCACCAGGTCGTTTTCAGAATTGATGCCCTTGGCGATTACCTGCGCCGGATTCTGTTGCGATACCTGGTCGATGAAGCCGCCGATTTTTCCAAGCTGCACGCCCAGCCGCAGGCCCATCTCACCAGGAATCAAAGGCGTGTTGTACACCCCGCTGACGACACTCCCTATCCCGCCATGCTGGGTGGAGGACAGTTCCGCCGAGAAATTGCTTTCGGTGTTCCTGACGCTGGGCTGGTTGGAAACATACTTGATGGTGCCGCCCATCGAGCTTGCGCCATACAGCGTACCCTGCGGCCCGCGCAGGACTTCGATATGGTCGATGTCGAAAAATTTGGGTTCGGCGGTGCCGGAGCTGTATAGGTTGCGCGTACTCAACGAAACATCGTCAAGGTACACGCCGACCGTGCTGGACCCGGCTTGCGAACTGATGCCGCGTAATTCGATGTTGGCCAGCCCCGAACCGCCGCCTTGCGCGCCGCCGGAGAACGACAGATTGGGTATCGAGCGGGTGAGGTCTACGATGCTGGTGATATGTTGATCTTCCAGCGCGTCGCCGCTGATGACACTGATGCTGAGCGGGATTTTGGCGACATTTTCCTTGCGCTTGGTTGCAGTGACCAGGATGGTCTCAAGCTGATCGCTCCTTCCTGCCTGCTGCTTTTTATTATCCTGGGCATCAGGCTGGGCGCCTGCTTGTTGCGCGTGGGCAGTGGCAACCAGTTGTGAATAAACCGCCATTGCACCCAACAGCCGCCAGCGTATTTTCAACATTTAAATATCCTTTGTTCAAGAGTGCGGCATGCAGCCAAAAAAATTCATCGAATGACCATGATTCGGATCGAGCTGTTCTTGACTCTAACCGATGAAATCCTTCTTCCCGACATCCACGCCGCAGTGACGCAGGATGGCGTAGGCAGTGGTGGTGTGGAAAAAGAAATTCGGCAGGGCATTGTGCAGCAGGTAGGTTTGCCCGGTGAGGGTCTTATCGACGCCGCCCACCTTGAGCTTGATCTCCCGATCTTCAGAGCCGTCGATCTGCTCCGGCTTGACTGATTTTACGAATGCGACGGTTTTGTTGATCCGCGCCTTGAGGTCGGCGAAGCTTGCCTCATTGTCTTCATAGACCGGCGGCTCGATGCCGGCCAGCCGGGCGGTGGCGCGCTTGGCGTGATCCGACGCAATCTGCACCTGGCGCGTCAGGTTGAGCATATCGGGAACCAGCCGATAACCGAGCAATACCGGCGGATCGATTTTTTTGGCTGCGGCAAAGGCTTCGCCCTTGTCCAGAAACACCGCGAGATTGTCCAGCATTTTGAGGAAAACCGGCACAGAGGCCTGGTACATGGAGATGGTCATGATGAGTTTCCTTTATTGGTGGGTATGGAATTTTGAGTGTTTTTCACACATCCGGCGGAGATTCTATCCCGGATTTCCCGTTGGCAAGCTCAGCCACGCCTCCAGCCCGTTACCGAAACGATTACGCAGTTCGATGCGCCAGCCATTGGCGGCGGCCAGTTGCCGCGTGATTGCCAGCCCCAGCCCGGCGCCGCCGGTGACGGGGCTGCGCGAGGACTCGACCCGGTGGAAGGGCTGGAACACTGCCTCAAGCTGTCCCTCGGGGATGCCAGGGCCGCGATCAAGTACGCCGATGCGTACCCATGTCTTGTCGTGTTCGACGACCAATTCGACAGGCTGGCCGGCGCCGTAGCGCAGCGCGTTGTCGAGCAGGTTGCCGAGCGCGCGGCGCAGCGCCAGCGGGGCAGCATGTACGCGCGGCGGCGCGGCGGAAAGAGCGAGCCGCACCGCTCCAGTGGCGGCGCCCCCGGCCATGTCCGACAACAGCGCCGCGAGGTCGATCCGCGCAGCCGGTTCGCGTGACAGGCCGCGCGCCAGGCCAAGCACTTCGCCAATCAGCTTGTTCATTTCCTCAATATCGTTTTCCAGCCGTGCGATCAGGGCAGGCGCCGGTTTTTCCGCCAGCAGCGCCAGCGCCAGGCGCATGCGCGCCAGCGGCGTGCGCAGATCATGTGATATCCCGGCGAGCAGGGTGGTGCGCGCAGCGAGCAGCTCCTGCACCTGGATCGTCATTTGATTGAAGCGATGCGCCAGGGTTGCCAGTTCGCGCGGCCCGGTTTCCGGCAGCAACTCCGGTATCTCGCCGCGTCCGACATCGGCGACGGCCTGTTCGAGGCGGGCCAGCGGCGCCACCGTACGGCGCGCCAGCCACAGGGCGGAGAGCAGGGCCAGCAACAGCCCGCTACCGGCGGTAAACAGCAGAATACGCAGCAACTTACCGATGCGCCGGGAAGGAAAACCGACGGCCACGCTATTCTCGCCGGAGGGCAGGATGATCCAGAACCAGTCCTTACCGTCACGACTCTCCTGCAAGAAATGTTGCACACGCCCGGTTTTTTTCGCCAGCGCCTTTTCGAGAAAATATACGTAGGGATTGCGCCACCCGCCTTCGTCCTCTGCACCGGTGCGTGGCGGTCTGTCGCGCAGGGCCAACAGGGTGGAGCGGCTCAATTCCAGCTCGAAAGCGGGCCGAGCTTCCGATGACAGCACGCCCCAGGTGTGGGCCGACAGCAGCATCAGGCCGGCCAGGTCGTCCGCCGAGCGACGCGCCATCGGCAGCACCAGGAAGCCGACCACCGCTGCCGCCACCAGCACTTCAAAAACCACAAACACCAATGCCAGCAGCACGACGTTGTGCCGCGCCAGGCTGGCGCCTCGTGCGGCTGGTGTGGCTGGCGCGTTCATATTTGCTCGCCCAACGGATTGAACAGATAGCCAGCGCCGCGAACGGTGCGGATATAGGTTGGCGCGGCAGGATCGGTTTCGATCTTGCGCCGCAACCGGGTGACGCGGATGTCGATGCTGCGGTCGAAGGGGCCGCGCTCGAAGCCCTTGAGCAGATCGACCAGGCCGTCGCGCGAGAGCACACGGTTGGGGCGTTCGGTAAACACGCGCAGCAGGTCGTACTCCGCCCCGGTCAGGCGAATTTCCCGGTCGTCGCGCACCAGGCGGCGTGTGGCAATATCCAGCACGTAGGGGCCGAAGCGGCGATGCGTCTGCGTTGCAGCAGTGACGGCGGCAGTCATCGCATGGGCGCGGCGCAGCAGGGCGCGCAGCCGCGCCAGCAATTCGCGCGGGCTGAAAGGCTTGGCCAGATAATCGTCAGCGCCGACCTCCAGTCCGACCACACGGTCGACCTCCTCGCCGCGCGCCGACAGCATCAGGATTGGCACGTCTGCGTGGGCGGAATGGGCGCGTAGTTCGCGCGCGATACTCAGGCCGTCCTCGCCAGGCAACATCAGGTCGAGCACGATGGCGCCGGGCCTGCAGCGCACCAACGCTTGCTGCAACGCCGCGCCATCGGGGAGTGTCTCGACCGTCATGCCATTCATGCCCAGGTATTCGGCGAGCAGTTCGCGCAGGGCGGGATCATCGTCGACGACCAGAATATGCGTGGGCGAAATGGAATTCATGGCCGCAGTGTAGCGTGTTGCGACAGCGCGCCGCCATTGCGGAAACACCCTGAAACAAATTGAAACGCAGCGATGCAGGCCTGAAATTGCACCGTTACCGCCAGCTGCGACGATGCCTGACCGAAACCAGTTGCCGGGGAGGCAAACACATGAAATCCATTCTGACGACCAGTACCGCTGCGGCGGGAGTAAGCTTGCAGCTGCTTGCCGCCAGCGTTGCGGCGGATGAGGCAACGCCGGCTGGCTGGCATGGCGGCATCGGTCTGGGGGCGGAGATGCGACCGGCCTATGAGGGTGCGAAAGATAAAACCACGCGGCTCACGCCGAACGTCGATCTTCGTTATGGCGACACCCTGTTTTTCGCCGGCAGGGCGGCAGGCGCCAATCTCCTGCAGTTCACGACGACCCAGGGTGGGGTCGTTACCGCCGGGCCGTTGCTGGCGCTGCGTCGCAGCCGGGACGAAGGAGATAGCGCTGCGCTGACCGGGCTGGGCAACATCGACCGCAGCCTCGATGCCGGCGGCTTCGTCCGCCTTCGCCTGAACCACTGGCAGGCGGGTGTCGATGTCCGCAAGGCCGTCGCTAACGGCGACGGCGGCGCGACGGTGAATTTTTCCGCCGGTTATGACGCATCCATCTCCCGGCAACTGCGCCTGCGCGCCAATCTGGATGCCAGCTGGGCATCGGCCGCCTATATGCACACTTTCTTCGGCATCGACGCAGCGCAGTCGGCGAACTCGGGCATTCCCCAGTACCAAGCTGGCGCGGGATTCAAGCATGTCGGCATCGGCTTTATGGCCAACTATGCGATTGACCGTGACTGGGGCGGTTTTGCCGCGTTGCGCTACAAACGCCTGGTGGGTGACGCCGCCGCCAGCCCCATCGTGGCGAATCTCGGCAGCAGCGGCCAGGCCATCGCCAGTGTCGGCATTCAATATCGTTTCTGACCCCCAAGGAGTAAATATGACAAATTTTTTACTATTTTCCAAACGGTTTCCCGGTTCAGCGTTGCTGACCGGTCTCGCGCTTGCCGCATTCATCCATACCGCTTGGGCGGCGCCTGCCAAACCGTCGCCGGAGGAATTGGCAGCCTACCAACAGGCCGCCGCGTACTCCCGCGAGCACCGCGGCTTGTCAATGGTCGTCGTGAAAGATGGACAGATAGTGTTTGAGGACTATCCGGATGGACACAGCGCGCAAGATGCGAATCTCATCTACAGCGGCACCAAGAGCTTCTCCTGCGCCATCGCCGTAGCGGCGATCGAGGATCAACTCCTGAGTTTTGACGAGCCAGTGGCGCAGACCATTACCGAATGGCAGGCGGATACACAGAAAGCCAGGATCACCATCCGGCAGCTGCTCAGCCTGACGAGCGGCATCGATTCAGGCCGGGGCCTGGTTCACCGCGTCCCGTCGTATGCCGATGCCGTCATGCGGCCCATGCTTTATCCGCCAGGCACGGTGTTTCAGTATGGCCCTGCACCGTTTCAGGTATTCGGAGAACTCATGCAGCGCAAGCTAGCGGCGCGCGGGGAAAGTCCGCGCGAGTATCTAACGCGCCGGGTGTTGTCGCCCATCGGATTGGAAGTCGACTCATGGAAAACCGGCCCCGACGGCAAGCCGCGACTGTCTGGCGGCGCCTCCATGCCGGCACGCGAGTGGGCAAAGTACGGGCAGTTGATCCTCAATCACGGCCGGTGGAATGGCAGGCAGATTCTGGACAAGGATTTGCTGGCAGAATGTTTCAGAGGCGCCGGGACGAACCCCGGTTACGGAATAACCTTCTGGCTGCCGGTTGCCGGCGGGACAAACTCGAAGGGCCATAGCGCCGACCAATCCGCCGCAAAATTCAAGGCCATCGGAGTGTCCGATCCGATTATCAAGGCGGCGGGGGCCGGCGGACAAAAACTCTATATCATCCCGTCGCGCAACCTGGTGGTCGTGCGGCAGGCGTCGCACTTGCCGCTGTGGGGGCGGGGCTACGAAGATGCCGAATTTCTGTCGCCGATACTCAAGCAACAAGGCCAGTTTTAGCTGGTTGGATGGCGGCAGGCATCCACCACTTCCGGCGGCGCTTGCACCAGTTCGATCAGCACGCCTTCGCCGCTGAGCGGAAATTCTTCACTGGCCTTGGGATGCAGGAAAGCGATGTCGTGACCGGCGGCGCCTTTGCGGATGCCGCCCGGCGCGAAGCGCACGCCTTGCGCCATGAGCCATTCCACCGCCTGCGGCAAGTCGTCCACCCACAGGCCGATGTGATTAAGCGGCGGCTCATGCACTGCGGGTTTCTTCGCCGGGTCGAGCGGCTGCATCAGGTCGACTTCAACCTGGAACGGGCCGTTGCCCAGCGTGGCGATGTCTTCGTCGACGTTCTCGCGTTCGCTGCGGTAATTGCCGGTGATGTTGAGGCCGAACAGATCGACCCAGAGTTTTTTCAGGCGTTCCTTGGAAGCGCCGCCGACGGCGATCTGCTGGAGGCCGAGTATCCTGAACGGCCTCTGTTTCCTCATTTGGCTCACTTGGTTCATTTGGTTTTTCTCAACAGCAACACCAGGCCGACCACGATCATCGGTAGCGACAGCCACTGGCCCATGCTGACGGTATAACTCAGGCCGAACACGCCGGCATCCGGCTCACGGAAATATTCGGCGATGAAACGGAAGGCGCCATAGCCGATCAGAAACACCCCCGACACCGCGCCGCGCGGGCGTGGTTTGGACGAGTACCACCACAGCAGAGCGAACAGGCACAAGCCCTCCAGCCCGACCTCGTAAAGCTGCGAAGGATGACGCGGCTGCGCATCCACCTGCGGGAACACCATCGCCCAAGGCAGCGAAGGATCGGCTACGCGGCCCCACAATTCGCCGTTGATGAAGTTGCCGAAGCGTCCGGCGGCCAGCCCGGTCGGCACCAGCGGCGCGATGAAGTCCATGACATCGAAGAAGGGCCG
>JACQAO010000075.1 GCA_016194935.1 Betaproteobacteria bacterium | reverse complement strand
CCGCAGTCCTGACGCACCAGCCGGATCAATTCATGCTGACGCTGCGACGAAAGTTCCGGCTGGGCCGCAACCGGGAGTGACAGGCCGGCTAACAGAAACGCGGATAAGGCTCTCATGGCGACTAGCGTGCCAGCATCACGACATTCCGGCTTTGACGTGCATCAAATGGAACGGGGGCCGGACTGTCCAACCCCCATTCATCACGCTGGCCTATCGTCTCAGCCCTTCAATATCCACCGCACCACCGCATTGAGATCGGCGTCATTGATTTTCGCCGCCGGGTTCGGCGGCATCGGGATCGGCCCCCACACACCCTGCCCGCCTTTACGCACCTTGTCGGCCAGCTTGGCGGCTGCGTCTGCCTGACCTTTGTATTTAGCGGCAACCTCTTTGTAGGCCGGGCCGACCACCCTCTTGTCCCTGGTATGGCACGCCAGGCAGCCGGCCTTGGCGGCGATGGCTTCCTCGTCGGCAAAAGCCGGCGCGGAGAATACGAGTGTGGCTACGCCTGTCATCAACAGCATGGTCTTCAGTTTCATGGCCAAGCTCCAATCGCAAGAGTAGTCATTAATAAACGTCGTGCCGGGTATTGTTCACGTTGAACTTGCCGGTTGGGGTAATCAAGCGCTTATCCTTGATGACGGCTTTCAGCTTGCGCGTCTTGTCATCCACCACCACGATGGCCGACTCCTTGTCCTTGGCGCTCCACACCGAGAACCATACTTCATCGCCCGCCTGGTTGTACTCCGGCTGGACGATGCGTTTGGCGCCATCACCGATGCCGGCCCATTCGGCGATCGGCAGGGTGACGAAACCCTTGTCGAGGCTGTTGATGTCGAACACCGCCACCGATTGGCTGATCTTGGCATCCGGGTTGAGCGGCGTGTTGATCCACAAGTTTTTCGACTTGGGATTGGTCTTGATGAACAGCGAACCACCGCCCTGTCCCTGCAGCGTCGCCACCACTTTCCAGGCCTGTGCCTTGTGTTTGACGGGATCGGTGCCGATCAGGGAAATGCCCTCGTCACCGAGATCGCTGGTCGCCCAGACCGGGCCGAACTTCGGATGGACAAAATTGGCGCCGCGCCCCGGATGCGGAATCTTGCCCACATCAACCAGCGCCGCAATCTTGTCTTCCTTGGTATCCACCACCGCAATCTTGTTTGAGGCATTGGCGGCGGTCAGGAAATAGCGCCCGGTCGAATCCATGCCGCCGTCATGGAGGAACTTGGCGGCATCGAGGGTGGTGATTTTCAGGTTCGCCAGATCCGAGTAGTTCACCATCATGATCTTGCCGGTTTCCTTGGCATTGATGACGAACTCGGGGTGAAAGTGCGAGGCCACAATGGCGGCGACGCGCGGTTCCGGGTGATACTCGTTATCCACCGTCATGCCGCGGGTGGACACGATCTTGAGCGGCTTGAGCGTGTCGCCGTCCATGATCACGAATTGCGGCGGCCAGTAGGTGCCGGCGACGGCATACCTGTCTTCGTAACCCTTGAACTTGGAAGTTTCCACCGAACGCGCTTCCAGGCCGACCTTGATTTCGGCGACGTTGTCGGGCTTCTCCATCCACAGGTCGATCAGGTTGAGCCGGGCGTCACGACCAATCACGTACAGGTAACGGCCGGAAGCCGACATACGCGAGATATGCACCGCGTAGCCGGTCTTGACGATGTTGATGATCTTCTTGCTGTCGCCGTCGATCAGCGCCACCTCGCCCGCGTCGCGCAGGGTAACGGAGAAAATGTTGGCGATATTGAACTTGTTCATCTTCCTGGTCGGACGCTTGGCGACGGGAATAATGTCCTTCCAGCTCGCCTGCATATCCTTCAGGCTGAACTCTGGCGGTTGCGGCGGCGTCTGCTGGACGTAGCGCGCCATCAGGTCAACCTGGGCGTCGGTCAACTCGCCCGAGGTACCCCAATTCGGCATACCGGCGGGGGAACCGTATTTGATGAAGACTTTCAGATATTCGGTGCCATTGGGGATGGTCTTGTCCGGCGTCAGCGGCTTGCCGGTGGCGCCTTTGCGCAGCACGCCGTGGCAACCGGCGCAGCGCTGGAAGTAAATTTCACGCGCCGCATCGAACTCGGTTTTGCTCATCGGCGGCGCCTTGGGATTGATGTCCTGGTACATGTCGACGCCGGCCAGCGGCGAGCCGCCGGCCTGATACTCAAGCTCCGCGCCGCTGGCGGGATGCTTGCCCTTTTCCTGGGCGAAGGCGTTGGCCAGGGCCAGCGGCAGCGCGGTCAAGGTGACGGCGGCGACGGCGCGGGCGATCCATTTCGATTTGCTCATTTACTTCCCCTCATGGATAGACTAAAGGCGTTTGGTGGCGGGTGCTTGCCACTTTCCACGGGGATTATTCCATCGCCATCAAGCGCAACCTTTGACGAAGGTCAAGTATTTACATAATTTACGTTCCCAGCATTTTTTGCAGCCTGGAGATCACGCTGCGCAATCTGTCGCCGACATCCTTGCCTTCACCCAGCAGGCCGCCGATACTTTCAGCGGTCTTGCGCGCCATATCGCTCAAAGTCTCTTCCTGCCCCGAGGTCAGCCCCAGGTGCACAAAAGAGCGCTCCATGTCGAACACGAAACCATCCAGCATTTTCAGGGCGCGCAGGCGGTGTTCGCCCTGCTGTGTCTCGATTTCACCGAGGACGACGGTCAAATCGCCCACTGCCTGCACGAGGTTCGCGGCCTGCGCCATTCGTCTCTCCTCGTTTGCCAGGGCGATCATGCGGGCGTCGGCGCCTTCTGCGAGTATCGCCAGATGGTCGCGCAGACGCCCTACGCGATCAGGGTCATCCGTGGGTAAATTGGACGACACCAAAGTCACGCAGGGGTAGTTAATGACCATCCGGTCGCTGAACTGGAAGATGCGATCCATGCTGCGCGCATGCGCAAGTATCGACTCTTCCAGGGGCGAGCACTCACCCTGGCTGGAGGCGGAGCTTTGCCGGTTGTCATTGCGTAACTCCACCAACCCCTGCAAGCCGTATTGTCCCAGCGCCTCGAACAGCGCCGCCGCCAGTTGCTCGCGGCTCTGGCAGCCAAAGGATGCGTGCAGGAATTGCAGCACCACGCCCAGCTCTCCCATCGAGGACATGGCGGTGAACGCCGTCAACTGGGCAAACTGCGCCTGATCTGCCAAACCACGTTGGCGCTCCAGATGTTGCTGGGCCACGCGCACCTTTTGCGCCAGTTCTTCCGGCGCGAAGGGTTTGACGAGATAGTCGCTGCCGCCGGCGTCGTAGGCTTTCAGCCGGGTTTCCAGATCGTCATGGGAGGAGATGAAGATCACCTGGGCGCGGCTCTCCCCCGCTTCGCGCAAGGCAAGACAGGTGGCGATGCCATCCATCCCGGGCATTTCCACATCCATGAGGATCACATCCGGCTGCTGGTCGAGCGCCGCCAGGCAGGCTTCGCCGTTCTCGAACTCAATCATCTGGTAAACGGGATCGCTGAACTGGAAACCAACGATCATCCGCGCGGACGGATCATCATCCACCACAAAAATTTTCAATGGCTGTTCCTGCATGGTTATTCCTCCTGGATCAGGGTACGTGCTACTTGTTCTTCAAGTGCCTTGTGTCTTGTATCTCGCGTGCGCGCCGTCAGAGCGGCGAGTAATCTTTCCAGAGTTTCGGCCAGTTGCACGGCCTGCTCGATGGTTTCCGGCGCACCTTGCCGCGCGGCTTCTTCCGTGCGTTTTGCCAGCTCATGCAGCGGCCATGCCATCAGGTTGCCGCTCATACCTTTGAGACTGTGGGCGGCGAAAGCCAGAGCTTCCATCTCTCGTGCTGCCGCTGCGGCACGCAGTTTTGCGGGCGTATCCCGGTGGGAAGCCAGCGTAGTGGCCGCCAACTTGTCGATAAAAGCCTGCTTGCCCTTGAAGCGCACTTCCAGCCCGGCCCAGTCAATCTCCATGCCTGGCACACCGGAATCGGGCTGATCCGCAGAAAGATATTCGCCTGCAACCGGCGTTTCCTCCGGCGCAGGAATATCCACCGCCCCGCTGGAAGCGCCTCTTACCTGCCGCAGAATCGCGGCCACCAGCACGTCCACGTCGATGGGCTTGGCGACATGATCCGCCATCCCGGCCGCCAGGCAACGATCCCGCTCTTCGGCCATGGCATGGGCGGTGAGGCCGATCACCGGCAGATCGGGGGCGATTGCGTGGATGCAGCGCGCGGTTTCGTAGCCGTCCATGCGCGGCATCTGGATATCCGTCAGAACAATGTCGAAAGCATACGCCCCGGCTTCCTGCAGGCGTTCGTAAGCCTGCAAGCCGTCATCGGTACAGATGAGCGAGGCGCCCTCCATGGCGAGAATTTCTCCCAGCACCAGGCGGTTGACCTCGTTGTCTTCGGCCGCCAGGATGCGTATCCCGGTCAGGCGCGGGCCGGCGACGACAGCCTGGTTTTCTTCGGGCCTTAACACCCTGGCCTCGGCGGCAACCAGTTGGCGCGCCCGCACCGGGCGCTCCAGGAAGGCGCAGTGCTCGCGGACTTCTTCGGGAATATTGTAAGCGCCCCCGGGCGTACAAATGACCAGCATCTTCTGTCCGCGCTCCAGCAGTTTGGCGAGCCTGGGAAGGTCGGGGATTTCGCACAAGGCGGCGCAATCCACCACCAGCATGTTGGTGTTGGTCTTGATCGCCGACAGCTCGAAAATTCTGCCGGGCGACACTTCGGCCACCGCGATGCCGCGCTCCATCAACGCCGCCGTCAGCCCTCTGGTTTCCTCCGGCGGCAAACCCGCCAGTCGCATTTGCATGCCGGCAACGGATGCAGCCGTGGTCTGGACGGGTGCGGCAAACAAAGGCAATCTCACTTCGAAAGTGCTGCCGGCGCCGGCCTGGCTGTGCACCAGAATCTCGCCGCCCATCAGTTCCACCAGGCGCTGGCAGATCACCAGCCCCAGCCCGGTGCCGCCGAAACGGCGGGTGGTGGAGCCGTCAGCCTGATCGAACGCCTGGAACAGGCGCGACACCTGCTCCGCAGACATGCCGATGCCGCTGTCCGCCACCTGGAACACCACCGCCCCGCTGACGCCTTTGACGGAAAGGGTAATGTGTCCGTGCTCGGTGAATTTCACCGCGTTGGAAAGCAGGTTCACCAGCACCTGGGAAAGCCGCATGGGATCGCCGATCAAAACCGGAGGCAGATCCGCGTCTTCCTCGACGCGGAAATCCAGACCCTTGGTGTAGGCGCGCAGCGCGTTGAGATCCACGGCGCGGTCGATCACTTCGTCGACCCGGAAGCGTATCCACTCCAGGGTCATCTTGCCGGCTTCTATCTTGGAGAAATCGAGGATGTCATTCACCACCGCCAGCAGCAGTTGGCCGGAACTGAGGATGCGCTCGAAGGTCTCGCGGTTTTTGCCGCTGCGCAACCCCACCTGCGCCAAGCCCAGCACCGCATTGAGCGGCGTGCGGATTTCGTGGCTCATGTTGGCGAGGAAGTCGCCGCGCGCCTGCGCCAGACGTTCGGCCTCGGCCAGCATGTCGCGGCTGGCGATTTCGGCGGTGCGGCGCGCCGAAATGTCGCGGAAACTCACCACTTCGCCAACCACTTCGCCCTGCCTGCGCATGGGCATGGATTCGTACTCCACATTCAGCGAGGTGCCGTCGGCGCGCCAGATGCGTTCGTCGTCCAGGCGCACGCCGCCGCTGTCTTCCCACAGCACCACTTTCCCGGTTGGACGGGCCGCAGGTTCGGCGCCGCCTCCCGTCCCGGGGTTGTGCAACAAATCCTTTGCCACCCGCCCGATCATCTGCTCCTGCGTATAACCGAGCAGATTGCAGGCTGCGAGGTTGGCGAAAACGATCTTGCCCTGGGTGTCAATTCCATACAGGCCGTCGGCGCTGGACTCCAGAATCAGCCGGGTGCGCGCTTCCGCCGCTTCCAGGTCGGCGGTGCGCGCCGCCACCTGTTCCTCCAGTTGCTGTTGATGCTGTTCCAGCGCCAGACGCATCTCCAACTGCTCGCTGACATCCACCACGGCAACAATCAGATGCAGGGCGCCACCCATGCGGATGGGGGAAACATTGATTTCGACTGGAAAGGTGCGGCCCGCCTGGCCTGACGCCATCAGCACCCGGCTCTCGCCTTTCTGGCGCTGCGCCGGATCGCCGGCCGGTTCCTTGCGCAGATCCCGATAGCGTTCTTGCGCGCCTCCGGGTATCAGCATCTCCACCCGCTGGCCCAGCATTTCTTCGCGCCGGTACCCAAACATGCGCTCGGTCTGGGTGTTGGCGCGTTCGATGCAGCCGCTGCTATCGACCACCAGCATGGCATCCGGCGCAGTCTCGAAAATCAGGGCGTAGCGCTCTTCGCTTTCCCTCAGCGCCTCGGCGGCATTCTTGCGCTCGGTGATGTCGCGCAGAATCGACTGGAAGTATTCCTGACCGTCCAACTCAATGCGCCGGGCGCTGATTTCCACCGGGAATGTGTCGCCGTTTTTGCGCTGGTGGATGGTTTCGTAAACTACATTGCCTTTTTCGCGCAGCAGCCGCCAGTCGCGTTCGAGGTTGATGACGGAACCCCCGGTGCGAAAATCCTTGATGTTCATTTGCAGCAATTCGTCTTTGGAAAAACCATAGGCCTCCACGGCGCGGTCGTTGGCTTCGACGATGTCGCCGCGATCGTCCACCAGCAGGATAATGTCGTTGGCGAACTGCCGCAGATAATCGAAACGCTGCGACAACTGCCGGTTCTCCAGCTCGCGCCGGTAATGCTCGGCGACGTATGCGGCGCGCTGCTGGAGCGACCAGAAAATGAACACCGCCAGCAGCACAACCGCGATTACCGTCAGCACGATATAAATGCCCAAGCGCAGGATCGGAGCGTAAATTTCCGCCTCGTCGATTTTCGCCACCATGCTCCAGCGGGTCTCCGGCACATGCAACAGATATGCGACCACTTGCTGGCCGCGATAATCCACGCCAACCGCAAACCCGGTCTCACCCCGCACCGCCCGGGCTTCCGGAAGATCGGGGCTGTCCAGCGGCTCGCGCAGACTCAGCGCTTTTCCCTGGAAATGACGCGGTTCATTCAGGTACAGCACCTCATTGCCGTCGCGGCGCACCAGCAAGGTTTCGGCAGTCACGCTTTCCACCGGCCAGGACTGGATCATGGGAAACAGGAAGCTGGTTGGATCAATGCGAAAATACAATGCGCCCGCCGCGCGAATATTTTCGCCCTTGCCGACCAGCAAGGGCGCCACCATGCTCAGCTCGGGCTGTTGCGTCGCGCCGATATGAATGTCACCGAAAATAACCTGCTGGCTGCGCATGGCCTCGGCGGCCAGCCGGCGCACCTGCTCATCCACGCCGGATTTTTCCCCGGCTTCCTGCGTGGACAGCCGCACCCGGCCCTGCGGATCGAGCAGCATCAGCGCCTGGTAGCGCTGCGCCGCCAATGCCGCGTTAAGCCGCGCCAGCAGCCATTGGCGGCTCTCTTCGTTGCGTGCGCCGGCACGCAGCCATTGGTCCATGGTGTTGGCGAGCAGGGTATGGTCGCCCAGGAGCACGCCGTCTGCCTTGCGATCACCCACCCAACTGGCGATCAAAGTGGCTTTCAGGGCGGCGATGGTCGCCAGATTGTTTTCGCTTTGCCGTTTGATCTGCTGCTTCTGGTATTCGAAGACCAGATAAGCGCCAACCAGAATTCCGCAGGCCGCAATTAAAAGCAGCGCCGCCACCCAGATTTTGCTGGGGGTCTGGATCTTCGGGTTGGCCGATGCGGAATCTGGCTGCGCAATATGCACGCTGGCGGGTCCATTCATTATGCACGCAAGGCGCAGACGAATTTTTCTGCGCGATTGGCAATAGTCCTAGCCAAACTGATCAATTGCCGTCGCTGCATGGTAAGCACTATGCGTCTTCCAGGCAAGCGCCTATGCGCTGTTCATACGCTACACATGTCTGATTGCATATGACTCGATCTATGCACTGCACGCGCTCATTATGCGTAGTCATGGCTATAATCACCCTGGTCGAAACCATTCATGCGGATACTTTGAATCGTGGAAGATAACCGAAAAACGCCCCGGGGTTCCATACGCTGGCGCTGCGTGCTGGTCACCGAGGAAAAAGGCCGGCGCGTATCGGCCCAGGGCAAAACCCACGACATCAACATCACCGGGGTTGCAATAATTTCCGAGCGCAATATTCCCCTGCAAGCCATTGTCACCGTCCATTTACTGGTCCACCCTGGCGACCGGAACACACCGCAATTGATTGTCGAGGCGCAGGGAAAAATCATGAATAGCGTTCTTTCGAGTCAGCAGGGCGGGTTTCGCCTTGGCATTCAGTTTCTCAAATTCGCCGACGACAGCAAGCAACTGCTGCAAAAGCATCTGCCCAAAGGTTTGCCACAGAGTGCAGGCGTTCCCTCGGCTGCCGTGACGACGCCGAATTCAGAGATGCTTCCAACCTCGGATCAGGCGCCCGCTGACGATCCGGCCCCCGCTGCTACACCCGCTGCTTCCCCCGCCGCTACCCCTGCTGTCGATCCTGCCCCCGCTGTCGATCCCACGCCGGCAGATGACCCGCCACCCACCGCTGATCCGGCCCCGGCAGATGACGCGCCACCCGATGCTGATTCGGCGCCGGCGGTCGACCCGGCGCCGGCAGGCGACCCTGCTGCTGCCGGCCAACCGCCACAGTAATCGATAGCGAAATGTCCAGGCGGCTAGCCTACCTCCTGGCGTCGCTGCTATCCGCCTGCGCCGGCTATAGCGGCAGCGGGCTGATCGCCGGCGAGTCGGGCGAGAACGAGGTTATCCGGGTCATGGGCAAGCCGCAGATGGAGTGGGTCGAGCCCGATGGGGCGCGTCGTCTGGCCTATCCGCGCGGACCGATGGGCGTGCATACTTTTATGGTGCTCATCGGCGCCGATGGAAAACTACAGCGCATCGAGAACGTACTGGAACCCCGGTCGTTCCGGCGCATCCGCCCCGGCATGCGCAAGGACCAGGTGCTGCACCTGCTGGGGCCGGCGGAACCAAGCTGGACTGCCTATTTCAAGACGCGCGACGAACTGGTCTGGGAATGGCGCTATTGCAACGAATGGAATCAGTTGGCGCGCTTCGATGTCCTGTTCGACGGCGCCAGGGAGGTCGTGCGGTCCACCATGACGCAACTGGAGCAGTGCGGCCCGGAAGACGATTGCGCATGCGGTCGCTGATGCCTGACGCTGATGCCTGATTAGACCGATGCCCCCGCCAGACCTGCGTCGCATCCTGGCGTGAGCACCGCCTTCTCCCGAACCGGAACCATGGCTTGCACCACCGCGCGGGCGCCGACTATCCAGGCATGCCGGGCAGTAGTGTTAAACGACGGGCCGAGGGTGGCTTTCAACGAGCGCAGCAGCGCGCGGATAACCACGCAGCCCTGCGGCCCGTTGATCATCCGCCGTGCGTTCTGCCGGCCCAGCGTTTCCAGCAGAGGGAACAGGATGCGCGGCTGATTCAGCCCATTCACCGCAATGCCGACCAGGCGCAACATCAGCAGCGCATTGGTTTCGGCATCGTCGCCGAAAAGCGACCGGTGTCGCTGGTCGATCAGTTGCATGCGCGTGGAAAACATCTGGGTAAGTAACGGCATGCGCGTACCCGCCAACTCCCAGCTCCGGCGTACTTCCGTGATTTCGTGTCTGTTCATGGCATTTTGGATGGACTGTAATAGCCATCCTGTAGCAAGCGCAGTGCCACAACCAACAGTCACAATGGAACAATGAGTTAGCCAATCAGACGCAGGCAAAAAAAGGAATAGAGGCAGAAATTGCCGCTATTTCCTGCCTGCCTATAACGAACACGAACGAAACAAAATCTTGGGATGCCGGTTACACCATCTGAATGACCAGTTTCTTCCCGCAGGCATCTGCATACTTGCGCAGGGTGGACAGCGAAGGAGAATGCTTGCGGCTCCCCAGGCTGGATTCGATGCGGGCAAGCACGGGTTGGGACACACCCATCCGCGCCGCGACATCAGCCTGGGTAAGGCCCGCGTCCTTGCGTGCATGCAGCAAGGCGCCGAGGGCTGCGAATTCATCTTCCAGCGCGTCATAGGCAAGCCGGAACTTCGGGTCAGCCTTGCGTTTCTTCGCGGCATGCGCCTTGGGGTCGAACGCTACCGGCTGATAACGGTCATCGGTTTGAATAGTTTTAGCCATGTTGCATCTCCTTCAGTCGTTTGCGTGCAGTCCTCAATTCCTTGGGCGGGGTCTGCCGGGTCCTCTTGATGAAGCCGTGCAGAATCACAATCCGGCGGCCTACCAAAGTGCAGAAGAACGCCCGGCCTATCCCCTCTTCGCCCTTGGCGCGAATCTCGAACAGCCCATCGCCGAAAGGTCTGGTGTAGGGCAGGCCAAGGTTCGGGCCGGATTCCACCATCTGTTCTGCGATTCGGGTGAAGCTGGCGTTGATGCCTGCCGGCCACCCCTCAACTTCGGCCAGTACAGCCGCGTTGTAGAACTCGATGGAATAGATCATGAATATAATATAGCAAACATGCTATATTATTGCAAGAGAGAAAAGGTCAGAACCTTTACACTCGGGAGTGTCAGGATTTTTGTGTGCGAGGCGCTCAGAGACTTTTCCACGGCGCCGCCGCTGGCCCCTCTGAGGCCAGAGGCGAGCGGCGCGGTGGGAAAGTCGGTGCTCATATTACGCGACTCCCTGCGCAAAGCGATCTT
>JACQAO010000022.1 GCA_016194935.1 Betaproteobacteria bacterium | reverse complement strand
GCCAGCGAACCGGGGCGCTTGCCGTGGAAAAGTCGCCAAACCGCGACTTTTCCACCGCGCTCCCCTTTGCCCACAAGCTCCACAGCCCGATCAGCATCTTTTTATATTCCCAAAAAACAGAACATACAAGATCACAGAGAAAGGCAGGAAAGGCTTCTCTCTGTGATCTCTGTGACCTCTGTGGCTTATGTTTTTCATCGTATTTTCAACGTCGACAAGCCAAACAACACCAGCATAATGGTGATGATCCAGAACCGCACCACGACCTGTGTTTCTTTCCAGCCGGATTGTTCGAAATGATGGTGCAGCGGCGCCATGCGCAGAATTCGCTGGCCGACGCCGTAGCGCTTCTTGGTGTATTTGAACCAGCCGACCTGCAACATCACGGACACGGTTTCGGCGACAAACACGCCGCCCATGATGAACAGCACGATTTCCTGGCGCACGATCACCGCCACCGCGCCCAGCGCGGCGCCCAGCGACAGAGCGCCGACGTCGCCCATGAACACTTCCGCCGGGTAGGCGTTGAACCACAGAAATCCCAGCCCCGCGCCAGCCAGCGCACCGCAGAACACCGTCAGTTCGCCAGCGCCGGGAATGTAGGGCAGCAGCAGATATTTCGAATACACAGCGTTGCCGGCGACATAGGCAAACAGCCCCAGCGCCGCGCCAACCATCACCGTCGGCATGATCGCCAGGCCGTCAAGGCCATCGGTCAGATTCACCGCATTGCTGGTGCCGACGATGACGCAGTAGCTCAACACGATGAAGCCGAACAGCCCGAGCGGATAAGCCACGTTCTTGAAGAAAGGCACGATCAGGTCGGCCTTCAACGGCAACTCCAGGGTAAAACCGCTGCCCACCCATTGCAGGAACAGGCCGATTACCTTGTCGTTATTCGGCGCCGAGATCGAGAACACGATATACACCGCAGCAATCAAACCCAGCAGCGATTGCCAGAAGAACTTGGTGCGCGCCGAAAGACCTTGCGGATTGCGCTGTACCACCTTGCGCCAATCGTCCACCCAGCCGATAGCGCCAAAACCCAGCGTGACGATCAGCACGATCCAGACAAAACGATTGGACAGATCGGCCCACAGCAAGGTCGCCATCGCCACCGCAATCAGGATCAGCGCGCCGCCCATGGTCGGCGTGCCGGATTTGACCAGGTGCGATTGCGGCCCGTCGTCACGCACCGACTGGCCGATTTTCTTCAATGTCAGCCAGCGGATCAGCATCGGCCCGAACAGAAAGGAAATCAGCAGCGCAGTCATCGCCGCCAGCACTGCCCGTAGCGTGATGTAGCTGAAGACGTTGAAGGCGTGGTAGTCCTTCGCAAGCCATTGGGCAAGTTCAAGCAGCATGGAAGGCCCCTAATAATTTTTTCATGTTGATGCTTCCGCGAGTGCTTCGACCACGCGCTCCATTTTCATGAAGCGCGAACCTTTCACCAGCACCGTGGTTTCACTATCCAGCAGCGGGCGCAAACTGTGCAGCAGGGTTTCGACACTCTTGAAATGTTCCGCGCCGCCATCGAAGTTCCGCACAGCGGCGGCAGCATGCTCGCCCAGCGCCAGCAGTTGATCCACGCCCATGCTCTTGGCGTAGCCGCCGATCTCGTCGTGGAATTGGCCGGCCTGTTCGCCGACTTCGCCCATGTCGCCGAGCACCAGAATTTTCTTGCCCGGCAGCGCCGCCAGCACTTCGATGGCGGCGCGCATCGAATCCGGATTGGCGTTGTAACTGTCGTCGATCAGCAGTGCGCCGTTGAGCGCCGGTCGCCGCTGCAACCGGCCTTTGATCCCGGCGAAGCCGGACAGGCCGGCGACGACGCTGTCCAGGTCGACGCCGGCAGCCAGCGTGGCGGCGGCGGCCGCCAGCGCATTGGCGACGTTGTGCGCGCCGGGCAACTGGAGGTTCACTTTGACTGCGGCTTCACCCTGCGGAGTAGTCAGCGTCAGCAAGCTGCCGAAGGGCAGCAAAGTATGGCGCGCCGTGACCTGCGCCGGCTGCGTCAGGCCGAAGCTCAGGATGCGGTGCGGGCGGCTCATTTCACGCCACAAGCCGGCATGCGGATCGTCGGCATTGATCACGGCGACGCCGTCAGGCGCGAGTCCTCCGAAGATTTCGCCCTTGGCCCGCGCCACCGCGCTCAAGCCGCCGAGGCCTTCCAGGTGGGCGCGCTGAGCGTTGTTGATGAGGGCCACTGTCGGGCGGGCGATGTTGGTCAAATAGGCAATCTCGCCCGGATGGTTCATGCCCATCTCGATCACCGCAGCACGATGCGTGGCGCGCAGCTTGAGCAGCGTCAGCGGCAGACCGATGTCGTTGTTGAAATTACCCGCAGTCGCCAGCACGCCTGCCTGCGCTTCCGGCTCTGCCAGGCCGTCGCGCCGGGCCTGCGCGCGCAGAATGGCGGCGCACATTTCCTTGACCGTGGTCTTGCCGTTGCTGCCGGTCACGCCGATCAGCGGTAATGCAAATTTGCCGCGCCAGTCAGCCGCCAGATCGCCCAGGGCGCGGCGCGTGTCGGCCACCATCAGCAGCGGCGCGTCAGGTGGTAAATCCGGGGGCAAATCCGCCGGCAACTCTGCGGAATTCACCATCGCCGCCGCCGCGCCTTGTCGCAGCGCCTGCGCAACATAGGCGTGGCCGTCGAAATTTTCGCCTTTGAGCGCCACGAATAATTCACCGGCGGACAGCGTGCGCGTATCCGTGGATACGCCGTTGAAACGCCGTTCGCCTTGCGTGGCGCCGCCCTGCGTAGCCAGCGCGGCCTCATGCAGACTCATCATGCCGCCGCCCTCCATGCTGCAAGCGCGGCTTGCGCTTGCTCCAGATCGGAAAACGGCAGGCGTCGACCGGCGATTTCCTGGTAACACTCATGTCCTTTGCCGGCGATCAGCAATACGTCGTTCGCCGCAGCAGCCAATACCGCCGTGCGTATCGCCACGGCGCGATCCGGCTCGACCGGGGTTTGCTCCGCCATGCCGCGCAGGATGTCGGCGATGATGGCCTGCGGGTTTTCGCTGCGGGGATTATCGCTGCTGACAATGCTCCAGTCAGCCAGTCGCGCAGCCGCTTCCCCCATCAAAGGGCGCTTGCCGGAATCGCGCTCGCCGCCGCAGCCGAACAGGCAGAGCAGTCTGCCGCCGCGCGCAGTGGCAACCTCCCTCAAGGTGTTGAGCGCTTGCTCCAGCGCATCCGGGGTATGCGCGTAATCGACGATGACCAGCGGCTCTTTTCCCTGACTCTGCACAACAGCCTGCATGCGTCCGGGCGGCGGCGTCAGTTGCTCCAGCGCCGCTGCCGCCGGCGCCAAGGCAACGCCGGATGCGAGCAAAGCCCCCAGCACCGCCAGCAGATTTGACACGTTGAAACGGCCCAGCAATTGCGCCGCAACCCTTGCCTTCCCTTGCGCTGTGCGCAGGGTAAAACTGAGGCCGCTACCGTTGACCGTCAGATTTTCAGCGGCGATCAGATCGTCGGCCTGGCCTGCCATGACGGCGGTCTTGTCCAGGGTGTAACCGATGCGGCGCACGCCGCTGCCGGCCAGGCCGGCGCTGAGTTTGCGGCCAAAGGCGTCGTCAAGATTGACGACTGCGGCGCTGAGCTTGGGCATGGCGAAGAGCCGCGCTTTGGCGGCGCCGTAGGCTTCCATGCCGCCGTGATAATCGAGATGATCGCGGGTGAGATTGGTGTGCACGGCAACGTCGAAATCCACCGCCGCCACCCGTCCCGCCGCCAGGCCAATGGAAGACACTTCCATGGCGCAGGCCTCCGCCTGCGCGGCGGCAAATCCAGCCAGAGCGCGGTGTACGCTGATGACATCCGGGGTGGTGTTGGGGCTGTCAATGAGTGCTCCGGGAAACCCGTTGCCGAGCGTGCCGATGACGGCGCACTTGCGTTCGAGAATACCAAACGCCTGGGCGATCCACTGGCTCACCGAAGTCTTGCCGTTGGTGCCGGTGACGCCGATCATCCAGAGTTTTTCCGAAGGCCGGCCATAGACAAGATGGGCGAGTTCGCCCGACTGCCGGTTGAGATGACTGACCGCCAGCCTGGGTATCTTGACTGCGGGAAACTTACTCCGCCCTTCCTCTTCCAACAGCACTGCGGCGGCGCCGCGCGCGACCGCATCTTCGATATAGTCGCGTCCGTCGCGGTTGATGCCGGGCATGGCGACGAAAATTTCGCCCGCCTGCAACCGCCGCGAATCGGCGGACAAACCGCTCGGAGTCACGCCCATCCGGCGCAGTTCATCGAGTATCCGCATGGCCGCGCTCACATGCTCTCCTTGGCCGCCTCGGCGTCGCCAGCCCCCGGCTGCTGTTGCTGCGCATCCGGCTCGACGCCGAGGCCGCGCAGACTGCCGGCCATCACTTGCGAAAACACCGGCGCCGCCACGTCGCCGCCGTAATAGACGCCAGCGGACGGCTCGTCGATCATTACTGCAATCACCAGGCGCGGATCGGAAGCCGGTGCAAACCCGACAAACGAGGCGACATATTTGTTGGCGTAGCGGCCGCCTTCGATTTTGTGCGCCGTGCCGGTCTTGCCGGCGACGCGATAACCGGCGACCCTGGCCTTCGGCGCGGTGCCGCCCGGCAGCACCGCCAGCTCCAGCATCGCCCGTACTTCATGCGCGGTCTGCGCCGAGAACACTTGCTTGCCGGTCAATGGCGGCGTATCCATTTTTGTCAGCGACAGCGGCACCAGATCGCCGTCGCGGGCAAACACCAGGTAGGCGTGCGCCAGTTGAATCAGCGTCACCGATATGCCGTGGCCATACGCCATGGTGGCCTGCTCGATGGGCCGCCAGCTCTTGGCCGGACGCAAGCGGCCGCCGACCTCGCCGGGAAAGCCAAGTTTGAGCGGCGAACCGAAGCCAAGGCTGTCGAACATGCTCCACATTTCTTCGCGCGGCATGCTCAGCGCCATTTTCGCGGCGCCGACGTTGGAAGATTTCTGGATTACTTGCGCGACGGTCAGCAAGCCGTGCTTTTCCGCATCATGGATGGTCCGGCCGTCGATGGTCAAATAGCCGGGCGCTGTCTGGATCAGCGTATCGAAACGATATTTGCCTTTCTCCAGCGCCAGCGCGGCGGTAAATGGCTTCATCGTCGAGCCGGGTTCGTAAGTGTCGGTCAGCGCGCGATTACGTAATTGAGCGCCAACCAGTCGAACCCGATTATTAGGGTTGTAAGTGGGCATGTTCACTAACGCCAGCACCTCGCCGGTCTTGGCGTCCAGCACCACAATGCCGCCGGCCTTGGCTTTGTTGGCGGTGATCGCCTGGCGCAGGCTGGTGTAAGCCAGATACTGAATCTTGCTGTCCAGCGCCAGCACTACATCCTTGCCGTCCTGCGGCGACTTGATGCTCTCCACGTCCTCGACGATCTGGCCGCGCCTGTCCTTGATCACCCGGCGGCTGCCGGGCTTCCCCGCGAGTATGTGCTGAAAAGCCAGTTCCACGCCCTCCTGGCCGACATCCTCGGCCCCGGTAAAGCCCAGCACATGCGCGGTTAAATCGCCCGCCGGATAGTAGCGGCGGTACTCGCGTTGATCGTGGATGCCGGGCAGGTCCAGCGCCGCAACTTTCTCTGCGACATCCGGCGGAATCTGCCGCTTGAGATAAACGAACTCGCGTTCGGTGGCCAGCTTGTGGTTCAGCTCGCGCACGTCGATTTCCAGCAATTTCGCCAGGGCGCGGGCTTGCGCCGGTTGCAGCTTGGCGTCTTCCGGAATCGCCCAGATGGATTTGACCGGCGTCGATACCGCCAGCACATCGCCATGACGATCCAGTATCCGTCCGCGCGTGGCCGACATCTCGATCACCCGCGAATAACGCGCAGCGCCTTTCTCCTGCAAAAAGCTGCTGTTGAATCCTTGCAGATACAGCGACCAGCCGACCAGCGTAGCGAACCCCCCCAGCAGCCCGGCCAGCAGCAGGCGTGCGCGCCAGGCCGGCAAGGCTTGAGAAAGCACGGGACTGTGGGAGAACTTCACCGGTTCATCTCAATGTTGTGCGGGTTCGATTTCAATGGTCATCACCTGGCCCGCAGCGGGCGCTTTCATATGCAGTTTTTCGCGGGCGACTTTTTCGACGCGGGCATGGCTGGCCAGCGTGCTCTGTTCCAACTGCAACTGCCCCCATTCGACTTCGAGATCGCGCATGCGCGACTGCTCATGCTCGATCTCGGCAAACATCTTGCGCGCGCGGTGGTTGGAGGTCACCGTCCCGACCGCACTGGCCACTGCCAGCAGCACCAGAAAAAGATTCAGGCGGATCATCGAATTTTTTCCGCAACCCGCATGACGGCGCTTCTGGCGCGCGGGTTGGCGGCAACTTCCGCCTCGTCAGGAAACACCGGCTTGCCGATCAGCCGCAGCATCGGTGGCGCCAACTCCGCCGCGCGCACCGGCAGGCGTTCCGGCAGGCGCGGCGGTTGTGACTGCTCGCGCATAAAGCGTTTGACGATGCGGTCTTCCAGCGAGTGAAAGCTGATCACCACCAGTCTGCCTCCTGGAGCCAGCCGCGTCGCGCATTGCGGCAGCGCTAGCGACAGCTCCTCAAGTTCCTGATTGACGTGAATCCGTAAAGCCTGAAAGCTGCGTGTCGCCGGGTGCTGGCCCGGCTCGCGCGTGCGGACGGCTTTTTCCACGAGCGCGGCAAATTGTCGAGTGGTTGCAATACGGCATTCGCCCCGAGCAGCAACAACCGCCTTTGCAATCGCATGAGCAAACCGTTCTTCCCCATAATTTTTTATCACCCTCTCTATTTCCAGTTGCGAAGCCTGCTCCAACCACTCGGCTGCGGTTTGTCCGCAGCTCGTATCCATACGCATGTCCAGCGGTGCATCGAAGCGAAAGCTGAAGCCGCGCCCGGCGTCATCCAGTTGCGGCGACGACATGCCGATGTCCAGCAACACGCCATTCACTTGCCCTGCGCCCAACCCATCCAGTACTGCTCCCACCTCACTGAACGCCGCGTGCGCCAAACTGAAGCGCGCATCCCCGATGGCCTGCCCCGCCGTGACTGCCGCCGGGTCGCGGTCCAGCGCGATCAACCTGCCCTGCGGGCCAAGCCGCGCCAGAATCTCCCGGCTGTGGCCGCCGCGACCGAAAGTGGCATCGACATAAATGCCGTCCGCTTGTATCGCCAGTCCCTCGACCGCAGCCCGCAACAGCACACTCAGGTGCACCAGCGGCGCAGCGGCGCTCACAACGTCAGGTTCTCCAGACCAGGCGGCAGCAGCTTGTCGCCCAGGGCGAAAATCGTCTCCTGCTGCTGCTTCCAGCCGGCATCGCTCCAGATTTCGAAATGGCTGCCCTGCCCCACCAGCCACACCTGCTTGTCCAGCAATGCGTATTGCCGCAGCTCCGGCGCCACCAGCACGCGACCGGCAGCGTCCATCTCGGAATCGACGGCAAAGCCGACCAGCAGGCGGCGCAACATGGCGGATTGGGTTTCCAGGCTGGGCGCGGCAAGAATCTTGGCGCGGATCGGCTCCCACGCCGGGGCGGGATACAGCAGCAAGCAACGGTGCGGATGGGCGGTCAGCACCAGACGGCCTTCAGCCAGGGCCAGCAATGCATCACGATGCCGGGCCGGGATCGCCATGCGTCCCTTGGCATCAAGATTCAGTGCTGCGGCTCCTTGAAACATGCTCCCCCCTTGTCGGTGCGGGAGGCCAGACCCAGTTTGGCCCCACTTTTCCCCACTTCTTCCCACTATAAAGTGGTTTTTCAGGAGGGTCAAGCGGAAACGGGCATTATTTTCCAGTGGCGACAACTACTTAGAGGTGTTTTTTGCGGAAATCCGTGAAGTATTTCACGTTAAAAAACAATATGGATAGAATTCAAACCGAAAGTGGGTTGTGAGGAGTTTGACGTGCTTACGCAACCTCCTTACCTGGAAGAGGGCTGCGTTTGCCTATCTGTGGTAAATTCCACATTTACGCTAAGTAAAATCCATTTTTTCAGATAAGCTATTCCATATTTTCATGGAAAATTCCACCGCAGTCTTCCCCCGTTTCATTGCCCCCCGCGTGGCCGAGGCTCTCGCCGACACGCGCGTCGTACTGTTGGCCGGGCCGCGTCAGTCGGGCAAGACTACGCTGACGAAGCAGTTCGAGACCGAGGGAATGCGCTATCTCAGTCTCGATACTCCGGCGGTGCTTGATGTCGCGCGTGGCGATCCGCTGGGCTTGGTGCGCGGACTTGATCGCGCCATCATTGACGAGGTGCACCGCGCTCCCGGCCTGCTGCTGGCCATCAAGCAGTCGGTGGACGAAGACCAACGGCCGGGGCGCTTCCTGCTTACCGGCTCGGCAAACCTGATGGCGCTGCCGACGGTTGCCGATTCGCTGGCCGGTCGCATGGAAACCTTGCACCTGCTGCCGCTGGCGCAGTGCGAAGTGCGCGGCGGTGGCGCTGGCAAACGCGGTCGCTGGCTCGAAGCGGTTTTCGCCGGTGTTCCGCCAGCACCCGTGCAGCCCGCAGTGGGTGTCGAGTTGGAGCGTATTGTGCTCGGCGGCGGCTACCCCGAGGCCATCGCGCGGGAAACGCCGCGCCGACGCGCGGCCTGGGCGCGGCAGTACATCGATGCCCTGATTCAGCGCGACGTGCGCGATATCGCCGACATTCACAAGCTCGACGTGCTCTCCCGGCTGCTCAACGCCCTGGCGCAGGTGGCGGGCCAAGCCTGCAACTTTGCCCAACTCGGCGGACAGCTTGGTCTCGACCAGAAAACCGCCGCGCGCTATCTCACTATCTTCGAGCATCTCTATCTGCTGCGGCGGATCCCCGTCTGGTCGGGCAACAACATGAGCCGTCTGGTCAAGACCGCGCGTTTCCAGTTCATCGATTCCGGACTGCTGGCGGCGTTATCCGGAGTAAGCATGGAGACACTGGCGCGTGATCGTGCTCGCTTCGGGCGGCTGCTCGAAAGTTTCGTCTTCGGTGAATTACTCAAGCTGATTTCCTGGTCGGACGAACCCTGGCGAATCAGTTATTACCGCGATCACGACCAATACGAGGTGGATCTCGTCGTCGAGAACGCAGCCGGTGACATCGCCGGCATCGAGATCAAAGCCGGCGCCACGGTGCGCGATGGCGACCTGCGCGGATTGCGCAAACTCGCTGGCCTGGCCGGCAGCCGCTTCGTGGCCGGCATCGTACTTTACGACGGCGAACAGGTCTTGCCGATGGGCGAGAAACTGTGGCTTTCGCCACTTTCCGCGCTCTGGCTGTGAGCCTGGATTTCATACGAGTTTCCAGCCGATTGTTGCCCAGCTTGTGTCGTTCCTGTGGGGCTGGGGGAGGTGGAAGTCCGCCGATAAGCCGGGTTCTGTCGTGGGCAGCCATTCCTCTGGGCCCGCCGTTACCGGCGGGCTCTAGCAGCCTACCCGGAAGCGGCGCGAGCAGCGCCATCGCTTCCCTATTTGGCCTTGCCCCGGATGGGGTTTGCCGTGCCGTCCGTGTTGCCACGTCCGCGGTGAGCTCTTACCTCGCCATTTCACCCTTGCCTGTGCCTTGCGGCCATCGGCGGTATCTTTCTGTTGCACTTTCCGTCGCCTTGGGTTGTAGCTTTCGCCGCAACTTATAACGCCCGGCCGTTAGCCGGCATCCTGCTCTGCGGGGCCCGGACTTTCCTCCATGAGCTTGCGCTCACAGCGGCTGCCTGGCAGACTTCCGGGATGGATTGTACCTGTTACCTGGCGGGGAATATCGGCAATGAGTCCGGCAGAATATGCGTCAGTACAACATCAACATGAAAAGCCCCATCGAATGAATTAACCGGCTGGCGCGGCTTTATCGCGCCAGTCCGTATTGAATGATGGGTTAGCGAGAGAGACCACATTCGACGCTTCCTTAGCGGAGATAACAGTCGCGTACTCGCCGTGAAGATTAGGAGCCTTTAATCTTATGCCGCCTGCTTGACCAGCGGCCAGCGCACGTCGATTTCGTCCCAAGGCACGAAGACCTTACCCGATTCGTCCTTCTCGATCACCATCCATTCGATCAGCGCCGTCACATCCTTGTGCACGTTGCGATAGTGGCGCGAAAGCCGTTTGGCGAGCGCGTAGATAGTCATGGGGCCTGCAGTTTTCAGGAACTCGACCAACTCCCAGCGTTTCGGGGTGAATACCGCGCCGAATTGCGTCATGGTCTCGAAGCCGACACCACAGAGCGGATCGACGTCCTCGCCCGCGTCGACCTGGCGAGCATGCTCGAGGGAGCGGGCCATCATGAACTCAACGGACTCCCCCACTCGAATTTCCAGTCTCATTTTTCGCCTCCTGTTTCCGCCACGTCGCGCCAGAAATCAGCAAGCAGCGTGGTCACATCGATGAATACGTACGGAAGCTCCGCATCGCCCGCGTGACGATGATCGCCCTTGCCGCGCTCATTATCGTAGCCGAGTACACGCGCACCACCCACCACATAGACCAGCCGGTACTTGTAGCCATGGACACAAGGCCGCACCGGATCGGATACGCGCCAGATATTGATCTCCACCATTCCGCCTGCATACGCTTGCTTCAGTCGCTGAATGGGCGTTGCCTTCATGGGGTGCATGATGCCCTATATAATGGGGCATGTAAAGCCATATGCGACGACTCGATTAAAGCCAAGAAAGAGGAGCGTTCGGGGTCAGAGTGGATGGGCTTTCTATCAGTCGTGCTTGCCCGCATCCGGCAACAGCGATACGCCGCCGGTGGCGTCGGCGCTGAGCAGGCCGAGACGGGTGTAGATGATGAGCTTTTCGCGGCTGTCGCCGATGTCCATGTTGCGCATGGTGAGCTGGCCGATGCGGTCTTGCGGGGAGAAAGCGCCCGCGCCTTTCTCCATGGTCAGGCGCTCGGGGTGGTAGGTCAGGTTGGGGCTGGTGGTGTCGAGGATCGAGTAGTCGTTGCCGCGCCGCAGCTCCAGCGTTACCTCGCCGCTCACGGCGCGCGCCACCCAGCGCTGGGCGGTTTCGCGCAGCATCATGCATTGCGGATCGAACCAGCGCCCTTCGTAGAGCAGGCGTCCGAGACGGCGGCCGTTGTTGCGATATTGTTCGATGGTGCCTTCGTTGTGGATGCCCGTCACCAGCCGTTCATAAGTGGCGTGCAGCAGCGCCATGCCCGGCGCTTCGTAGATGCCGCGGCTCTTGGCTTCGATGATGCGGTTCTCGATCTGGTCGGACATGCCCAGCCCATGCCGCCCGCCGATGCGATTGGCTTCCATGAACAACTCGACGGCGTCGCCGAAGGTCTGGCCGTTGATAGCCACGGGTTGCCCCTCTTCGAAACGCACGGACACCACTTCGGGCTTTACAGCGACTTCTTCGCGCCAGAACGCCACGCCCATGATGGGCTGAACGATGCGGATGCCCTTGTCGAGAAACTCGAGATCCTTCGCTTCATGCGTCGCGCCGAGGATGTTGGAGTCGGTGGAGTAAGCCTTCTCGACGCTCATCTTGTAGTCGAAGCCGTTGGCGATCAGGTACTCCGACATCTCCTTGCGCCCGCCCAGCTCGTCGATGAACTCCTGATCCAGCCAGGGCTTGTAGATGCGCAGCTTGGGATTGGCAAGCAGGCCGTAGCGGTAGAAACGCTCGATGTCGTTGCCCTTGTAGGTGCTGCCGTCGCCCCAGATGTTGACATCGTCTTCGCGCATCGCCCCCACCAGTGAGGTGCCGGTAACGGCGCGACCCAGCGGCGTGGTGTTGAAGTAGGTAGCGCCGCCGGTGGAGATATGGAAAGCGCCGCACTGGATCGCGGCGATGCCTTCGGCCACCAGTTGCGGACGGCAGTCGACCAGCCGCGCTTTTTCTGCGCCGTAAGCCAGCGCCTTGCGTGGAATCTCCGCGTAGTCACTTTCGTCGGGCTGACCCAGGTTAGCGGTGTAGGCGCGGGGAAAAGCGCCCTTGGCGCGCATCCAGTGCACTGCGGCGCTGGTGTCGAGACCGCCGGAAAAGGCGATGCCGACACGCTCGCCCTTGGGCAGCCGCTGCAAAATCGTGGAGGTCATGGGGTTCCCGAAAAATTTGAATTTTATTCTGAATCCACGGGGGACGTAAGCCCCGGCCCTGGCTGGGCGGCAAGCCGCTATACTCGCCCCGGCTGACAATGCATATGAGTACTGCAAGGAGACAGAAAATCGAAACGAAAATTTCCACCGATGTAGCCGATGTTGCCGATGTAGTAATTGTCGGCGCAGGCATGGCCGGCGCAGCATTGGCCTACGAGTTATCCGCAACGCGGCGGGTGGTGCTGATCGAGAGGGAAGCGCAGCCGGGCTATCATGCCACCGGACGTTCGGCGGCGCTCTACAGCGCGATCTACGGCAACGCCGCAGTGCGTGCGCTGACTCGCGCCAGCCGCGATTTCCTGGACCACCCTCCGCCGGGCTTCGCCGAACAACTGCTGCTGACGCCGCGCGGCGCGCTGCTGTTCGGCGGTGCGCAGCAGCAGGCGCAGCTGGATGATTTTTACGCAGAGGTCGCGCCGCTCGATCCCCACATCCGCCGCCTGGATGGCGATGAGGTGCGCCGGCAGTTGCCGTTCCTCAAGGCCAATGTTGCGGCGGGCGGAGTTTTCAACGTCGGCGCCATGGACATGGATGTGCATGCCTTGCACCAAGGCTATCTGCGCGGCGCGCGGGCGAATGGCGCACGCCTGTTGTGCGACACCGGCGTGACCGCCATCGCTTTCGAGCACGGCGTCTGGCGGCTGACGACGCGGCAAGGTGAGATCACTGCTGCCTGCCTGGTGAATGCCGCCGGGGCCTGGGCCGACGAGCTGGCGCGCCTGGCCGGACTGCCGCCAATCGGCATCACCCCGTTACGCCGCACCGCCCTGGTGGTCGAAACAGATCAAACGATGGAGCACTTTGATTGGCCGATGGCCATCGACGCAGATGAGTCTTTGTACTTCAAACCCGACGCGGGCCGCATCCTGCTTTCGCCGGCGGACGAGACGCCGAGCCAGGCTTGCGACGCCCAGCCTGAGGAATATGACATTGCCGTCGCCATCGACCGCTTCGAAAGCGTTACCGAACTGCGCGTCAAAAAGATCACCGGCAAATGGGCAGGCTTGCGCAGCTTCGCGCCGGATCGCACCCCGGTGATCGGCTTCGATGCGCGGCAGCCAGGGTTTTTCTGGTTCGCCGGCCAGGGCGGCTACGGTATCCAGACAGCGCCGGGCAACGCCATGCTGGCGCGCGCCCTCATCACCGGCACAGCATTGCCGGAAACATTGTTGAAGGCGGGCGTAGAAATTCAAGCCGTATCCCCGCAGAGGTTCCAGAACCAGGGACTAACACCGTAGCGGCTGGCTATTCATCAATGCCGCTTACTCAGCCTGGCGGATATCCTTGGTGGATAGCGGCGTGGGGTTGATGTACTGGTAGCCCTTGTACTCGTAATACGCAATGTCTGCAAAACCGGACGGCACCACTGTAATAAAGCCATGCATGTCTTGCGGAGCATAGCCTGCCACTTTCAGGGCATTGCCGCACATATGGAAAGCAACGCCCTGGCTGGTCAGGGTGGCGAACTTGTCCACGATGACCCGATAGCGCGCGTAATTTTCCTTGGCAAACGCCTTGAGTTCCGGGCCGTGGCTGACTACGACGATTTTCCCGCGGGTGACGGCTTTTGTATGCACGATGAAATCGTAGAGGATCGCAAGTTTTTGCGGATCGTCGTAGCTGACATCGAACACGGTATTCAATACCGGACGTTGCGCAGTATTCAGCCTGGCGCTGCCGTAGGGCGCTGCCGCTTCATTCGCTGCCGCGCTACCGGCAATTGTTAGCGCTGCGACCAGCATAAAGATTTTTTTCATGTGTCAGTCTCCCGATAGCGGATTACCGATTTCCTGGTTTGACGATTTGACGGTTAACGGCCGCGCGGAGAATCCAGCCAGGCACGCAACTTTTCTTCTTCTTTATCCAGTTCAAAGGCATTGATCAGACCTCGCAGCAAGGCAAGAGCGACGGCGCGCGCACGCGGGTTGATCGTATCTCCGCCGCCTGCCGGTTCGCCCAGGCTGGTACCCAGCTTGGCGTAAAGAGATTGCAGCCGATTCTGGACGCCGCGCCGGGAAAGGTAGCGGCGCCGGGCAATGGCGTTGTCGGTGAGACCCAGGGCAATATCGATCAGCACCTCGAATTCCGCGTCGCTAATCGACGCGTTGTGCCGATGCGTGCGCGCCTGCACCGGACGGACTTGCGGATCTATCCAGCATTGGCAATCGGCGAAAACCGCCGCAGCCGCTTTTTCCAGCACCGTCGTCGGGTTGTTTTTCAGGACATAGCCGTAAACGGTTTCCGGGGGAATAATTCCGGCCAGGGCGCGCACATACATTTCATCATCGTATTGGGTCCAGAACACGATGCGGGCATCCGGCTGCCGCGCCCATAGCAAATGAGCCAACTCGATACCGTTCATTTTGGGCATCTGGATATCGGTAATCAGCCAGGGCTGTTCGACGCCATCGCACAACGCCAGAGCCTCGGCGCCGTCCTCAGCTTGTACGGGCGTTTGCGCGGCAAAAATTTCGCCCAGAAAATTTCGTTCGCGCGGATTGTCGTCCGCGATAATCAGGGTCTGTTTTCGATTCATGCCGATTCTCTGCTAACGCGCCGAAGCAAGCGGCAGGCTGAGTTCCAGCCGCGCTCCCCGGCCCTGTGAGGACAAGCCGAAGGTGAAGACGCCTCCCATGGACAGCGCTCGTTCGCGGATATTCGACAGACCGTGGCCGTCTCCCCTGCCTGGATTCGCGTCAGGGATGCCCGCGCCATTGTCTTCTACTGTCAGCACCAGCCGATCATCCAGGGTGCGCAACGCGATCACGCACGCCGAGGCATCGGAATGGCGCAACACGTTGGTAATGGCTTCGCACAGAATGCGGAATAGATTGACCCGCTGAAATTCGCTCAGGGCGCGCTCCGCATCGCTGTCCAGCCGGACGGCCCACTGCCGGGAGTCGCCGGCCTGACGCTGGATGAAGGAGCGGGTAGCGGCTTCCAGGCCGAGAATGTCCAGGGTTTGCGGATGCAAATCGTCGATGACCCGGCGAATGTCGGTGGCCAGCAGGGTTAAATCCGAGTGTAAGCGCGCGTATCGCTCAGTCCGCTGGAGAGTGTCCGTGCTCTCGGCGGCTTCAAGGTTTCTGGATAAGGCGGTTAAATCGGCAAGCACCTGGTCGTGAAGATCCAATGCGATGCGCTTGCGCTCCTGTTCCGCGCCTTGCAGAAGATTTTCCGCCGCAACCACATGGATCAGACGTTGCGTCATGGCGGCGAGGCCGGCGGTTAGCGCGTCGAGTTCGTCGCGTACCACCGGGGGCGAAGTAATGGGAACAAGTTTGCCGTTGCAAACATCCCGGGCATACTCGGCGAGCGCGCCAAGACGCCGTCGCACCGAACGCAACGTGGCGGCGGACAGGACGATTGCCAGCGCAATGCAGGCAAGCAGCGCGTACAGCGAGACTTCAGCCAGACGGGCGATGACGCTATTCAGTTTCGTATAGTAGTTGGCATAGGCAGCGCGTTTTTGCTCCCAGAATGCATTGTCCAGCGCTTCGAGGCCAGGCATCAGCGCACGCAATGCCGCCTGGGCAGACGCGGCACTCGGGCTGGCGCCAATCTCGCTGACGCTTTGGCGAATGCGCGTTTGCAGTTCGGGCGGCGTCTTGTAAATGACTTCGGGGTAGAGCAGATTTTCGGAAAAAATCACTGCCTGTTCTTCTTTGGCGGGTCGAGATATGCCATCAACAGAGCGCTCATCAGCGTCCTGTAGCCGGTATCCGGCAGCGATGGCGATATGCAGACGATCGGTGATTCTGATCCACTGCTGGACGACTTCGTTCTCATGGCGGATATGGGCTAATTGAAGCAGGGTAAAAACAATCAAGCCCGTGAGTAAGGCGATGATCGCGGCAGGCGCGAGGGAGAGTTGGTAAATAAACGGGAGTCGCGGCATGGCGTCTCAAGCATACACTGGTATGTGCAGACTGAAACTGTGCAAATGCACAGTCACGACTGCCAGGATTTAACTAAATTGCTGCGATAAGCAACCTTCTCTTGGCGCGGTTGTAGCGGGATAGTTGAATGGTCGGATAATCCGGAATATGGCCGAGGGCCGTACCGGTCAGCCAACATCCCAAGGAGGCATAATGAAAACCACGCAATTTTACGCTCTGCTGGCGCTGACCTGCGCCGGCATTACCCTTTCCGCACCCGCAGGCGCGGACACCCTGCAAGCAGGCCGTGGCGTCAGCGCTGCGGCGGGGAAGCAAAAACTGGTGATTCAAGTAAGCGACAACGATCCAAAAAAATGGGCGCTCGCCTTGAACAACGCGGAGAATGTCCAGGAGGATCTAGGCAAGGACAAGGTCGATATCGAGATCGTCGCGTATGGCCCCGGCCTGCCCATGCTCAAGCTGGATTCGCTGGTTGGAGGGCGGGTGGCGGAAGCCATGGAAAACGGAGTTCGCGTTGTCGCCTGTGAAAACACCATGCAGAAAACCCAACTCAAGCAGGAGGACATGCTGCCGCGCATAGACTACGTAAAGTCCGGCGTCCCCGAGATCATGCGCAGGCAGGCGGAAGGCTACGCCTATGTTCGCCCCTAGTTTTAAATGTTCAATATTCTATGCACAAGACTCAGGAAACCGGCTCCGCAGTGACGCACCGCAAAGGTCTGAACTGCCGCGTGTCTTCGTAATACGCCGGGAACGCATTGTCCGGCGTGACGCCGGGGATGCCCAGCAAAGGCAGGGGATGAAAGTCGCGCGGACGACTGTAAGCGCACAGGTCACCGGAGAAACGCTGCGCCATGCGCCGGTCGACATCGGCCAGTTGCGCCGCCGCCGGTTGTGTCAGCCATGTTTCGTCGATGTGCACAAACAGCGCCTTGCCGCACAGGCCGATATGCGGCGTGCGCAGCAGGTCGAGGCTGGCGTGGCCGAAGACGAAAACTTTCAGGTCGCGCTGCACCTCGGCGCGCTGCGTCCAGAACACCTTTTGCCAGCGATGCGCGCGTATGTCGTCCCACCAATCCAGGCGCGTGGACACCACCGCCACGCCGCATTCGTCAAACTGGGTCAGCGCATCGCGGAGCGGGCCGCGCCCTGTGTTTCCGTCGCTACGCTGCTCGCTCAGGGCGCGACTCAGGGCGCAATGATGGCGGTTATTCAGCGCCGCCTTGGTCAACGGGTAGGTCAGCCAGATCAGCGCGTTGAAAGCATCGTGCCAGTTGCCCGGCCGCGTTGCCACTTCACCCAGCCAATAGGTGCGCTCTTCGTAGGGCATGCCACTGTTGCCGGGAACCACAAAACGGATGGGCGCGCCGCCGCCGCTGCGAATGCCGCGTGCTGCGGCCAGATCATTCAGCAATTGATGGTGCGGAGGCGCGCCGGCATCTTCCAGTGAATCCGCCAGACTCGCCAGTAACGGCGCATACAAAGGCTGCGCGGCGAACATCTTCAGCACTGGTTAACCGGCTGGCGCTGTGGTCGCCGGGGGATTGGCGGCGGGAACAAATTGCAGCATGTCGTCCTTGATCTCGAAACTGCCCAGCAGATTGCCCGGTTCGCGCGGAGGCTCCTTGAACTGCTGCAAGCGGCATTTCCGGGTCTCGGTGACATACCAGTTGTTGCCCTGCTTGAGGATGTAGTTGCCTTCCAGCGAACGGTACAGTTCAGCCTTGAACTCGCCGTCCGGCGCCGGCTGGAGCTTGTGGCGGCGCATGCATTCGGGATTATTCGAGGTTACCAGTGACACATCCCATGCGCTGTCCCAGACAAATTGTTTCTCGCGCAACAGGGACAAGCTGTGGGAAGGCGTGCTGATCACATAGGATGCCGCGTCGCTGCTGCCGCAAGCGGGGAGCTGTGTCAGCAGTGCAGCCAACCCAACAGCGGACAAAATATTTTTCGCCAATTTCATGACAATATCCTCCATGCAATCGTTTCGCCGGCGCGCAGCGGCGCCAGCACATCGTCTTCGAGATACGGCAGGATGCTTGGAACTAACCAGCTTTCCTTGCGCAGGGTGATCTGTTCGGTGTTGCGCGGCAGGCGGTAGAAATCGGCGCCGTAAAAACTGGCGAAAGCTTCCAGTCGCTCCAGCGCACCGGCTGTCTCGAAGGCCTCGGCATACAATTCGATGCCGGCATGCGCCGTATAGCAGCCGGCACAGCCGCAAGCATGCTCCTTGGCGCTTCTGGCGTGCGGCGCGGAATCGGTGCCGAGAAAAAATTTCGGGTTGCCGGAAATGGCCGCATCGACCAAGGCCAGCCGATGCGCCTCACGCTTCAGCACCGGCAGGCAGTAATGATGCGGACGGATGCCACCGGTGAACAAATCATTGCGATTGAGCAGCAGATGGTGAGCGGTGATGGTAGCTGCGACATTGGCGCCAGCCGCCAGCACGAACTGCACCGCCTCGCGGGTGGTGATGTGTTCGAAGACCAGCCGCAGGGCCGGAAAATCCTTGAGCAAGGGCGTCAGCGTGCGCTCGATGAACACTGCTTCGCGGTCGAACACGTCGACCGTCGCATCAGTCGCCTCGCCATGTATCAGCAGCGGCAGTCCCAGCGCTTCCATGCGCGCCAGAACAGCGCGGCATTTGGCGAGATCGGTGACACCGGCAGCGGAATTGGTGGTGGCCCCCGCCGGGTAGAGTTTCACCGCATGCACAAAATCGCTGGCGTGCGCGGCGTCGATTTCCGCCGGTACAGTGTCGTCGGTGAGATACAGCGTCATCAGCGGCTCGAAGCGCAGACCGGCGGGCAGCGCGGCAAGTATCCGCGCGCGATACGCAGCCGCCTGCGGCACCGTGGTCACCGGCGGTTTCAGGTTGGGCATGATGATCGCGCGACCAAAACGCCGCGCCGTGTCCGGCAACACTGCCGCCAAAGCCGCGCCATCGCGCAGATGCAGATGCCAGTCGTCGGGACGCGCGAAGGTCAGAGTCTTGGTCAGCGTCTTGGTCAGAGTTTGCATAATGCGGGATTATAACTTCCCCTCCTTCCACGCCAGTGCCTGATCGTATAGCGCATTCTTCGGCGTGCCGCTAATCTCCGCCGCGAGTTTGACCGCCTGCTTCAATGGCAGCTCGGCCAGCAATAACTTGAGGACGCGCAAGACATCGGCAGGCAGGCCCTCTGCCGGCGGCGCGGCGGAAACCAGCAGGACGAACTCGCCGCGCTGCCGGTTCGGGTCGGCGGCCAGCCAGGCCGGCGCTTCGACCAGCGGCATGTTGGCGATCTGCTCGAACAGCTTGGTCAGTTCCCGCGCCACCACCAGCGTGCGCTGCGGCTCCAGCAATTCGGCCAGATCGGCGATAGTGTCGACGATGCGATGCGGCGCTTCGTAGAACACCAGCACCGCCGGGGTGGACTTGAGCGACTCGATTTTTTCACGCCGCGCTGCGGTCTTGGCCGGCAGAAAACCCACGAACAAAAACTGCGGATCGGTCAATCCCGCCGCCGACAGCGCAGCAATTGCGGCATTCGCGCCGGGCAGCGGAATCACCGGGTAGCCCGCTGCACGCACTGCGGCGACTGCGCGTGCGCCGGGGTCGGAAACACCAGGGGTGCCGGCATCGGAGACCAGCGCCACACGCTTGCCGGCGGCCAGCAAACCGATCAGCTTGTGCGCCGCGCCCGCCTCGTTATGCTCATGCAGCGCAAACAATGGTGCACGAATCTCGTAATGATCCAGCAGGCGGCGGGTGTGGCGGGTATCCTCGCAGGCAATGGCATCGACGGCGCGCAACAGTTCGAGGGCGCGCAAGCTGATGTCGGCGAGATTCCCCAGCGGCGTAGCCACCACATATAATGCTGGCGTCTTATTAATGGTCTGCCCGTCCATGTCCTGCACCTTGTGTCCCGTCACCGCTATCGACTGTGCATTGTCCGGCTCGCCGCTTCGTCATGCAAGTAAAACTGCCGAACCGGGACGATAAGCTTGCCGCAGGCGTCAGCGCGGAATCGCTCGCCGCGATCTTTCTCACGCGCCAAGGCTTGCGCGTGCTGGAACGCAACTGGCGGGTGCGCGGCGGCGAGATTGACTTGATTTGCGTAGACCGCGATAGCCTCGTCTTCGTCGAAGTGCGCTTGCGCCGACACGGCGGTTTCGGCGGCGCCGGCGCCAGCATCACCAGCGCCAAGCAACGCCGCCTGATTCTTGCTGCACGACTTTACCTGGCCGGTAAACGCGAGCAGCCATGCCGCTTCGACGCTGTGCTGCTGGATGGCCTGGATGAAGCCAGCATTGAATGGGTTCAGAATGCCTTCGAGGCGAATTAGTCGTCCGCCACGGTTCCCGTGGCTGTTCCTGCTGCTGGCCTGCCTTGCCCTCCCGGCAACTGCCCAGAGCATCCGCATCCTGGTGCAAAGTTCACCGCTGGCCGGTTTCCAGTATCACACCGGCGCCGCTGTCTGGGAGACGTTGAAAGTCGGCGACAAACTGACTCTACAACGCGAACCTGGCAATCCGCACGATCCGCATGCCGTGCGCGTCGACTGGCGCGGCCAGCCGCTCGGCTATCTGCCGCGCGCCGAGAACGGCGCAGTGGCAGCCGAGATGGATCAGGGTGGCCGGGTCGAAGCGCGCATCGGTCGGCTACGCCAGCACCGCAATCCGTGGCAGCGGGTGCTGGTGGAAGTGTATGTGGTGCTGTGACGTACGGAGGCCGCGAATAACGCCATGTTAGAATCGAAGGTGATTTGATGGTTTCAATCCAACACCTACACCTGCCTGCTCATGGACCTCGTCTCCCGCATCGCCCGCCAGTTTCACGACAGCGCCCAGATCAAACTGGCGGTGGTCGAAGTCCTGGCTGCGCCCATCGCCCAGGCCATCGAATTGATGGTGCAGAGCCTGCTCGGCAACGGCAAGATCATGAGTTGCGGCAACGGCGGATCGGCTGCCGACGCGCAGCACTTCGCCGCCGAACTGCTGAATCGCTTCGAGATGGAACGCCCGCCACTGGCGGCGATTGCCCTGACCACGGATAGTTCGACGCTGACTTCGATCGCCAACGACTACAGCTACGATATGGTGTTCGCCAAGCAGGTGCTTGCGCTCGGCCAGGCCAACGACGTGCTGCTGGCGATTTCCACCAGCGGCAATTCGCCCAATGTGATCGAGGCAATTCACGCCGCGCACCAGCGCGAAGTGCGCGTGGTGGCCCTCACCGGCAGAGATGGCGGACGCATCACTGAACTGCTGGGCGAAACCGATGTCCATATCTGCGTGCCGGAATACGCCAGCGCGCGCACTGCGCGCATCCAGGAAATCCATCTGCTGGTGCTGCACTGCCTGTGCGATGGCATCGACAACCTGTTACTGGGAGAACCCGAATGAACCCTTTGCAACCCAAGTCCCGTTCGAACCGCAACCGTCTGCTCGCGTGGACGTTGTTGGCGGCGCTGACGCCCGTGCTGGCCGGATGTTTCGGCGCGGCTGCGGTAGGCGTCGGCGCTGGCGTAATGATTGCGGCGGATCGCCGCCCGACCGAAACCTACCTCACCGACGAAGGTATCCAGGTGCGCTCCGGCAATCGCATCAGCGAAAAACTCGGCGACCGCGCGCATGTGAATGTCACCAGTTACAACCGCAGCGTGCTGCTTACCGGCGAAGTACCGGACGCCGCCGCCAAGGCCGAAGCGGAACGCCTGGTCGGCGGCGTTCCCAACGTCAAGGCGATCAGCAACGAGTTGCAGATCGCCGGCGTAAGTTCGCTGGGATCACGCAGCAACGACACCTACATCACCTCCAAGGTCAAGGCGCGCTTCATCGATGCCGGCAAATTCGCGGTGAATCACGTCAAGGTGGTGACCGAGGCAGGCGTGGTTTATCTGCTCGGGCTGGTCACCCGAGGCGAAGCCGAGGCGGCGGTCGAGACAGCCCGCACCACTGGCGGCGTTCTGAAAGTAGTTCGCATGTTCGAGATCATCTCCGACGAAGCGGCGCGGCAGATCGACAATCATCCCGCCGAGGCTGCTGCCGGCGCCACCAAAAAACCATAGGGCGAGCCATAGTGCGCTTCGCCACGCCCGCCTTCGAGGCCAAGCTGTGCCGGCCCGGCGAGGTTGCGGCGCGCGCCGCAGCACTGCCGCAACCGCTGGTGTTTACCAATGGTTGTTTCGACATTCTGCATCGCGGCCATGTCACCTATCTGGCCCAGGCCCGCGCGCTGGGCGCCTGCCTGCTGGTGGCGGTGAATTCTGACGCCTCGGTAAAAATGCTCGGCAAAGGCGACGCCCGTCCGGTGAATCCGCTGGAAGATCGCATGGCGTTGCTGGCCGCTCTCGAATGCGTGTCGCTGGTGACCTGGTTCGATGAGGACACGCCGCTGCGGCGCATCCTCGATTGCCAGCCGGATGTCCTGGTCAAAGGCGGCGACTGGGCTGCTAACAAGATCGTCGGCGCTGCGGAAGTGCTGGCGCGCGGCGGCCAGGTGGTCTCCATTCCCTTCGTCCATCAGCGCTCGACCACCGCCCTGCTGGAAAAGATCAGGTTGCTTTAGCCTCATGAAACACGATTTCATCTCCGCCTTCATGCTGCTGTTTCTGGTGCTCGATCCTCTCGGCAATATCCCTGTGGTGCTGTCCCTGCTGCGGCATGTGCCGGAGTCGCGCCGCCGCCATGTGATTCTGCGCGAATGCCTGATCGCCGGGCTATTGCTGATCGGCTTCCTCTTCATCGGCGCCAGGTTGCTGACGGCGATGCACTTGAGCGAGCCGTCGCTGGCCATCGCCGGCGGCGTCATCCTGTTTCTGATTGCCCTGCGCATGGCTTTCCCGCCGGATCATGGCGCGTCGCACGAGAACGAACGCAGCGAGGAACCGTTCATCGTGCCGCTGGCGATCCCCATGCTGGCCGGGCCTTCCGCCCTGACCACAGTGATGCTGGCTTCACGGCAAACTGACGATACTGCAATGTGGGTCGGCGTCATCGTCATCACGACGATCATCAACGCCTGCATCATGCTGGCGTCGTGGTGGTTGTCAAAACTTTTCGGTAAAGCCGGAATCGCCGCGCTGGAACGGCTGATGGGCCTGATACTCACCGCCATCGCGGTGGAAATGCTGATCTCGGGAATCAAGATCGCGTTTCATCTGGCTTGAAGGAATCGTCTCACGCTCCGACTGGCGGCAATACAAGGTGCCGCCTCACTCCCCCATCACCACGCCTTCGCGGCGCGGGTCGGCGCCGCCGAAGTAGCCTTGCCGGGTGCGCTGTATCACCTGCAGCCCGCTCACCATGGGTATTTCACGCACCTCGTGACCACGCGCGCGGAGCGCTTCGATGGTCGCTGCGGGAAAGCGTTTTTCTTCCAGCAAAGTGGGGCCATTCACCGAGCCGAAGTTCGGCAGATTGATCGCCTCCTGTGCATTCAGTCCCCAGGCCAGCGTACCAAGCAGGGTTTTGGCAACGAAATGGATGATCAGCGCGCCGCCCGGCGAGCCGGCGCTCATCAGTAACTGGCCGCTGGCGCGGTCGAATACCAGGGTTGGACTCATGCTGGAACGGGGCCGTTTGCCTGCCTCGACGCGGTTGGCAATCGGCTTGCCATTTGCATCCGCCGGTGCAAAGGAAAAATCGGTGAGCTGATTGTTGAGCAGGAAACCATCCACCATCTGGCGCGCGCCGAACGCATCCTCGATGGTGGTGGTCATGGCCAGCGCGTTGCCTTCGGCATCGATGATGGAAATTTGCGAAGTGCCATGCTCGACCTGGTCCGGCTGAGACGCCCAGGCCGTCTTGATGACGCCGGGTCTACCCGGCTGGGCTGACTGCATCGAGCGCTCGCCGATCAGCGCAGCGCGCCGGGCGAGATAGTTGTCATCCAGCAGGCTCATCCAGTTGCCGCCGGGCGGCGCTACAAAATCCGGGTCGGCCAGATATTGGGCGCGGTCGGCATAGGCCAGGCGCGACGCCTCGGTATATTCATGCAGCAACTTTGCGCCGGGCAGGCCGTTCTCCAGAGGCTTGTCAGCGCCAGCGTCGTGACGCGGCAAGTGTTCGAGCATGCCGAGAATTTGCGCGATGGTAATCGCTCCGGATGACGGCGGCGGAAATCCGCAGATACGATAGGCCCTCCAGTCGGTGCACAACGCTTCGCGCAATTTCGGCTGGTAGCCGGCAAGATCCTGCTCGCTCAATTTTCCGGGATTGGATGTGTGGTTGCGCACCTTGGCGACGATGTCCCGCGCTACCTCGCCCGTCATCAAGGCGACAGCGCCTTCCGCCGCGATTCGCCTGAGCACTGTGGCGAGTTGGGGGTTCTTCAGGACATGGCCGACCGGCCAGGGCTGGCCGTCGGCGGCGTAAAAGTAGCGTGCCGCAACCGGATCCTGGCGCAAATATTTTTCGCTCAGCAGCAGTTCATGAAGCCGCGGGCTGACCCTGAATCCCTGCTCGGCCAGGGCGATGGCGGGCGCAAACAACCGGGCCCAGGGCAGCTTGCCATGTTGCCGGTGCGCCAGTTCCAGCATCTTGAGAACGCCGGGCGTACCGACCGCGCGACCACCCACGACTGCGGCATAAAATGACAATGGCCTGCCGTCCGGCGCCAGGAACAGGTTCGCATCGGCCCCTGCCGGAGCGGTTTCGCGCCCATCGTAAGCCTCGACCTGCCGACCGTCCCAGTACAGCAGAAAAGCGCCGCCGCCGAGGCCGCTGGACTGTGGCTCGACCAGGCCCAGCACCATCTGCACAGCAATGGCGGCGTCGATTGCCGTGCCGCCGGCCTTGAGCACCTGATAGCCTGCATCGGTGGCCAGCGGATTGGCGGCGGCTACGGCAAATTTGCGTGTCGCCCAGCCGGGTTTTTCTGTGTAACCCGAAGCGCCTTCAGGCTGTAACGGTGGCTGTAACGGTATTTGGTAATCGAATTTCGGAGTGCTCGCGCAACCGGCAGCCAGCAGGGTAGCGGTAAGGATTGCAGGCAAACACAGCCTGCACCTCACCCGCAGGCCAGACACCAAATTTACGAAATTTTTCATGATTCCAGTACCCCTCTCACACGCGTCTTGCCAGATAACATACCAGCTTCTCATGCGACTTGAAACGGACTGCCCGCTGCAAGCAAATACACCTGTTGCCGGGTATTGGTTAGAATCGCCTGGCATGGACAACAAGCCGCGTGACCCGTGATGGAAAAACTATCCGTACTGGTTCTGGATGACGACGACTTCATCCTTGATGTGGTGCACGTCATGCTCAAGAGCTTTGGCGTGACGGACATTACCTGCGATACGTCCGCCGCCATGGCGTTACCCACCCTGGATATGGACAACCCCCGGTCGGTGGTGCTGTGCGACCTGAACATGCCCGAGATGGACGGTGTCGAGGTCGTCCGTTATCTTGGGCAACAGGGATTTTGCGGAGGGGTGATTGTGTTCAGCGGCGAAGACTCCCGCCTGTTGCAGACAGTCGCTGAAATCGGGCGCGCGCATCATTTGCGTCTGCTCGGCGCATTGGGCAAGCCGATCGACCGGCAGGCGTTGTCGCGCATGCTGCAAAACATGGCAAAAGACGCTTCGGCGCTCCATCATCGCCCGCATGTAACTCTAAGCGCAGCAGAACTCCGCGATGGTCTGGAGAACGACGCCTTGACGCCTTACTTTCAACCACAGGTGGACACCTTGTCGCGCAGGGTAATCGGTGTGGAAGCATTGGCGCGCTGGCGCCACCCCGCCAAAGGTATTCTCAGCCCTGCCGCCTTTATCTCCGTAGCCGAGCAAAACGCGCTGATCGCTCCGCTAACCGAACGCATGATCACACTGTCACTGCGGCAATGGCAGTTATGGAACGCGGCGGGACTGGACCTGACGATCTCGGTCAACCTCTCGATGCACTCCCTGACGCGCCTTGATTTTCCGGAACGGCTGGTGGCCGAAGCGCAGTCCATTGGCGTGCCGCTGGATCGCCTGGTGCTGGAAATCACTGAAAGCCAGGTGTCACAGGATATTCTGGTGTCCTCCGATGTACTGGCGCGGCTGTGCCTGAAACGTGTCCGCCTGTCGATTGATGACTTCGGCACCGCCTACTCGAATATGGAAAAGCTGCAAATGCTGCCCTTCAGCGAGCTCAAGATCGACCAGGCTTTTATTCACGGCGCGGCAAAAAAACCCGCCTCTTACGCCATCGTGAAATCAAGCGCCGACCTGGGCCGGGACCTGGGGATGAAGATCGTTGCAGAAGGCGTGGAAACCCAGGAGGACTGGGATTGCGCTGGGGAACTGGGGTGCGACCTGATACAAGGATATTTCATTGCCCGCCCCATGCCCGGCGATCAGATGCCGGGCTGGGTGCGGAGCTGGAAATGGCGTTAGCACGTCGCGGCATGCATCAAAAAATGTATTGACATTGACAATACATACTTTAAGATGAGCGAAGTGGATATTCACTTTGATCTCAACGGAACCACCTTCGTCTGGAATGCGAAGAAGGCGGCAGCCAATGCCTTCAAACACGAGGGCATCATCTTCGAGCAAGCGGCGGCGGTGTTCTTCGATCCTTTCTTCCGACTAATCGACGCCAGCCGCAACGATGAAGCCCGCGATGCAGTGATTGGTTACGATGCGCAAAGCCGTCTGTTGTTCGTAGTGCATGTCGATATCGAAGACGGTGTCATACGCATCATTTCCGCCCGCAAGGCGACGCATGAGGAGCAAAAAATTTATGATCTCTGAACGTATCAAGACTCGTCTGACCAAGGATCGCCCGATGACGTCCATCACCCTGCGCATCCCCGTCGACCTGGTTGAGTCCATGAAAGAGATTGCCCCGCAACGAGGCTTCTCCGGCTATCAGGCACTGCTCAAGTCCTACATCGGCGATGGCTTGCGGCGTGACGAAGCACAGTTCGCCTTTGGTCCCGCCGCACGACTCATCGAAGTCCTGAGAAAACGCGGTGTGCCGGCGAGCGTGCTGGAAGACGCCGTGCGGGAAGTTCATCCCGCCTGATCCAGGGGTTACGCAGCAGCCGTTAGAACGGAATATCGTCCTCGAAATCGTTGAAGCCGCTGCCGGAAGCGGCAGGCTGCGCCGGCCCTTTGGCGACACCGGCTGAGTGCTCTGGCCGTTCGCGCGGCGCGGAATCGCCGGCGTCCCCGCTGCCCTGACGCGAGCCGAGCATGCGCATTTCGTCAGCGACGATTTCGGTGGTGTAGCGCTCATGGCCTTCCTTGTCGGTCCATTTGCGGGTTTTCAGCGAACCTTCGATATACACCTGCGAGCCTTTCTTCAGGTACTGGCCGGCGATTTCGGCGAGCTTGCGGAAGAACACCACGCGATGCCATTCGGTGGCTTCTTTCTTGTCGCCGCTGGTCTTGTCCTTCCAGGTATCGGTGGTCGCCAGGGTGATGTTGGTCACCGCCTCGCCACTGGGCATGTATCTGACATCCGGATCTTTTCCCAGGTTGCCGATCAGGATTACTTTGTTCACCGAAGCCATGTTATCTCCCTTAGTATTGTGTTGCCAACGTGTCAGCCGTCGTCGCGGTTGACCGCGGCTGCACCGGTTTGATGGTTGCCGCCAGCGCCAACCAGATCAACGCCAGCGCGGCGCAAAACAGGTGCACCGCCGGCTCTCCGTAGTTCTTCCCCAGCCAGCCGCCCAGTATTCCGCCGAGAAACAAACCGAGCGACTGGGTGGTATTGTATATCCCCAGCGCCGCACCTTTCGCCGCCGCCGGGGCGATGCGGGAAATCAGCGAGGGCTGCATTGCCTCCAGGATATTGAAGCCGACGAAGAACAGCGTCAGCCACACGCCAATCTGGTACTTGTGCCCCGGAGGGTACAGACCCGTGCCGTAAGCATAGAGACCGGCTTGCACCAGCAACAACAGCAGGATGGCGCCGCTGAATATCAAACGGGTTTTGTTATAGCGCTCGGCGATAATGATGGCCGGCAGCATCAGCACAAACGAAGCCAGCACCGCCGGCAGATAGACTTTCCAGTGCTCGGCCAGCGGCAGTCCGCCGGAACGCACCAGCGCTGCCGGCACCACCACCCATAATGCTGTCTGCATGGCGTGCAGCGCCAGCACGCCGAAATTCATCCGCGCCAACTGGCCGTCCAGCAGCACCGAGGAGAATGGCACGTCCACTCCGCGCGCCACCATAGCCGGCGCTGCCGGCGCCACCTTGTACAACAGCACGATGGCGCCCAGAGCCAGCCCGCCGGTCAGGGTGAAAATTCCGCCCATGCCGATCTCCGCATACATCAACGGCGCCGCCACCAGAGACAATGCGAAAGTGAGGCCGATCGAAGCGCCGATCATCGCCATCACTTTGGTGCGGTGCTGTTCGCGGGTGAGGTCGGCGGCCAGCGCCGTCACCGCCGCCGAAATCGCCCCCGCGCCTTGCAGCACGCGCCCGGCGATGATCCACCAGATGTCGGGTGCCAGCGCGGCCACCAGACTGCCGAATGCAAACAGCAGCAGGCCGAAGACGATCACCGGCTTGCGGCCATAGCGATCCGAGGCGATCCCGGCATACACGGCGAAAACCGGCAGGATCAGGAACAGGCCCAGCATGCGCAACGCAAATATAGCCGCCAGCGAGGCGCCGGCGCGCAATTCCGCCGGGGTCATTCTGTCGGGGTTGGGCGCGCGCATGGAAGTGTGTGTCGGAAACAGGTTTGGCAAAAGCAGATCGGATTGCGTATATTAACAGGTTGCCTGTCACACCTTTCAGTCAGGTGGATGCGGTACAATCGCCGCCTGTTGTAAGCCAGTTTCAAAGGAGGTGCGCTCATGTTGGCTCTTGAAACGACGGCATCCATTGCCGACCATCGTCTTGTCATACAGGATGCGGCGTTGCCTGCGCATGCCGAGCACGCTCGCGTCATCGTCCTGTGGGAGTCAGCCAGGAAGCCGGCTGGACGCCGCTCACCGCCACCAGCACTGGCAAGCATGGGAGAAGAAAAAGGCAACATCCTCAGCGGCCCGCCGGAAAGCGACTGGGAAGCATTGTCCTGATATGCTGATCCTCGACACCCACGCACTTTTCTGGTGGGTCAATCGCACACCTAACAAGCTTGGGCAACGACAGATAGACGCCATCGAAACGGCTGAATCATTGGCCGTTTCGGCAATGACATGCTGGGAAATGGCGTGGCTTGTGGAGCATGGGCGAATTGTTCTTCGGCTGCCGGTCTCTGGCTGGCTCGATCAGATCGAGGCAAATGGCATGTCGATTATTCCAGTATCAAGGGCAATCGCCGAGCGCGCAGTCTCGCTGCCAAAACATCACAAGGATCCGGTTGATCGCATCATCATCGCCACGACCGTTGAACATCAAGCACAACTGGTGAGTGTTGACAGGCGATTCCCGGATTATCAGGAATTATCCGGACTGCTGGTGAAGGAATGATTGTGGTGCGTCCGTGATTATTCACGGCAATGTTGAAACTAAGCTCTTAGTTATGGACTTCCTGAAAATCCGCGGTGCGCGCACGCACAACCTCAAGAACATCAACCTCGATCTGCCGCGCAATCGCTTGACGGTGATTACCGGCCTGTCCGGCTCGGGCAAGTCTTCCCTGGCTTTCGATACGCTGTATGCCGAGGGCCAGCGGCGCTACGTCGAATCGCTCTCGGCCTACGCCCGGCAGTTCCTGCAAATGATGGAAAAGCCCGATGTCGACCTGATCGAAGGTCTGAGTCCGGCGATCTCCATCGAGCAGAAAGCCACTTCGCATAATCCGCGTTCGACCGTCGGCACCGTCACCGAAGTCCACGACTATCTGCGCCTGCTGTACGCCCGCGCCGGCACGCCGCACTGCCCGGATCATGGTCAACCGCTGGAAGCGCAAAGCGTGGCGCAGATGGTCGATCATGTGCTGGCGCTTCCGCCGGACACCAAGCTGATGATCCTCGCCCCGGTGGTCGCCAACCGCAAGGGCGAGCAAGTCGATCTGTTCAACGAATTACGTGCACAAGGCTTTGTGCGCTTGCGCATCGACGGCAAGATTTGCGAGATGGACGCCCTGCCCAAGCTTGCCAAGACCCAGAAGCACAGCGTTGACGTGGTGGTGGATCGGCTCAAGGTGCACCCCGACGCGCGCCAGCGCCTGGCCGAATCTTTCGAGACGGCGCTGACCCACGCCGAAGGCCGTGCTGTCGCATTGGAGATGGACAGCGGCCAGGAACATATGTTCTCCGCCAAGTTCGCCTGCCCGGTGTGCAGCTATGCCTTGCAGGAACTGGAGCCGCGCCTGTTCTCCTTCAACAATCCGATGGGTGCCTGCCCCGAGTGCGACGGACTGGGTGTGATCCAGTTCTTCGACATGGCGCGCATCGTCGCCTATCCACACCTAAGTCTGGCCAGCGGCGCCATCAAGGGCTGGGACAAGCGCAACCAGTTCTATTTCCAGATGCTCGGCAGTCTCGCCGAGCACTACAAATTCGATACCGCCACGGTCTTCGAGGAACTGCCCGAGGACATCCGCCAGGTGGTGCTGTACGGCTCCGGCAAGCAGCAAATTCGTTTCAAATACCTCAATGAGAAAGGCACGCGCTTCGACCGCAGCCATGTCTTCGAAGGCATCATCCCCAATCTCGAACGCCGCTACCGCGAGACCGATTCGCCGATGGTGCGCGAGGAACTTTCCAAATATCTCAACAGCAAACCCTGCCCCACTTGCGCCGGCACGCGCCTGCGGCGCGAGGCGCGTCATGTCTTCATCGGCGGGCGGCCCTTGCCGGAAATCAGCGCCGACTCGCTGGGCGCCTGCCGGGATTTTTTCGCCACGCTGCGCCTCGCCGGACAGAAGGCGCAGGTGGCGGAAAAAATCGTCAAGGAAATCGTCAGCCGGGTTTCTTTTCTCATCAACGTCGGTCTCGATTACCTGTCGCTCGACCGTTCGGCGGAAACCCTCTCCGGCGGCGAGGCGCAGCGCATCCGCCTGGCTTCGCAGATCGGCTCGGGCCTCACCGGCGTGATGTATGTACTCGATGAACCTTCCATCGGCCTGCACCAGCGCGACAATGCGCGCCTGCTGGAAACCCTGATGAACCTGCGCGACATGGGCAACACGGTGATCGTCGTCGAGCACGACCAGGAGGCCATCGAAGCCGCCGACCATGTGGTCGACATGGGCCCCGGCGCCGGCGAGCACGGTGGTCATGTGGTCGCCGCAGGCACGCCGGCGCAGGTGGCGGCGCATGCCGATTCGCTGACCGGCGCTTATCTTTCGGGTCGCCGGCAAATCGCCATCCCGGCTAAACGCACGCCGCCGCAGCGGTCGCGGCTGCTGAAAATCGTCGACGCCACCGGCAACAATCTCAAGAAGGTCACGCTGGAGTTGCCGGTCGGCTTGTTCACCTGCATCACCGGCGTCTCCGGCTCGGGCAAGTCGACCCTCATCAACGATACCCTGTATGCCGCCGCCGCCCGTCATCTGTACGGCTCCGCGCTGGAACCAGCGCCCCACGGCGGAATCCAGGGGCTGGAATTCTTCGACAAGGTGATCAACGTCGACCAGTCGCCCATCGGCCGCACGCCGCGCTCTAATCCCGCCACGTATACCGGCCTGCTGACGCCGATCCGCGAACTTTTCGCCGGCGTGCCGCAGTCGCGCGAACGCGGCTACAGTCCGGGGCGTTTCAGTTTCAACGTCAAGGGCGGGCGTTGCGAGGCCTGCCAGGGCGACGGCATGATCAAGGTGGAGATGCACTTCCTGCCCGACATCTTCGTCCCCTGCGATGTCTGCCACGGCAAACGTTACAACCGCGAAACCCTGGAGATTCGCTACAAGGGCAAGAGCATCCACGAAATCCTCGCCATGACGGTCGAACAAGCACGCGAGTTTTTTGACCCGGTGCCGCTGGTGGCGCGCAAGTTGCAAACGCTGATGGATGTCGGCCTCTCCTACATCACCCTGGGCCAAAGCGCCACGACGCTCTCTGGCGGCGAGGCGCAGCGCGTCAAGCTGGCGCTGGAACTTTCCAAGCGCGACACCGGGCGCACGCTGTACATTCTCGACGAGCCGACCACCGGCCTGCACTTCGCCGACATCGAAATGCTGCTGACCGTGCTGCACCGCCTGCGCGACCACGGCAATACCATCGTGGTCATCGAGCACAACCTGGATGTCATCAAGACGGCGGACTGGGTGGTCGATCTCGGCCCTGGCGGCGGCGACGGCGGCGGTCGCATCATCGCCACCGGCACGCCGGAACAAGTGGCTGGCGCGGCGGAAAGTCCCACCGGACATTATCTGGGGAAAATTTTCGGCAACAGCCAGGCTCAGCCTGTCGCCAAACGCGGTCGGCGCAAGGCGTAATCTTGGATCGCTGCATAAGCATGAAGAAATTCATGCTCCGATCATCCGTCAAAACCCGTAGCGCAACTCGGCGAACATGCCACGCTTGGGTTTGAGACTGCCGAACTGGGTATCCGCCGCGCCGCGATAAATTTCGGCGCCCACAGTGCCTTTCCAGTGATCGCTGAAGGCGTAAGTCAATAGCGGTCGAATGAAGCCGTCATGGCGCGTGGCATTGACGACGGCAAATATCTCCGCCTCCAGCGTATCGTTGAACCACTTATCGCCGACGCGGAAACTGATTCCGTTGCTGATGCGGTCCCGCTGACCATCGAGAATTGCGTTTTGCAGCGCGATGCCGCGCTGCACGGGCTCGGCAATCTCTTCCGCCGCGTGATGGCGCCGTACCCGGCGCTGAAAGAACTGTATATTCACATTCAAATTTTCAAAAAACGTTCTATCAATGCCAACGATCCAGAACAGATACGGGTTTTTTACGCCCGGATCGGTTCCCGCCTTGTCGCGGGTGTCGACATACGCCAGCTCCCCGCGCAACCCGTAGCGACCAAAATTACGCGCGAAGTCCGCGCCCAGCACGTTGATGCGGTCATAATACGACTCGAGTACCGGCCCCGCTGCATTGCCACCGAGGAAGCGCAGGTCCGGCAATAAACTAAACCCATGAAAATAACTGGCCGACCAGTCAAAACCTTCGCCGACCTTGTCGAGTTTCAGGCCAAGCTCGCTGTTGGCGAGGGTGCGCGCCGGAGTGATTTCCCGGATGCTGCGACTGGCTGTCGGCAGGGGTATCTTGGCCGGTTTGAAAAAAGGCGTCATGAAGACGGTCAGCGTATGGTTTGGCGACAGATAGGCGTCGAACTTGATCGCCGTGGCGCCGAAGCGTTGATCCTCTTCAAAGGGCAACGCAACGGTCAGGTCGCGGGGGGTGAGGTTGTCGGTGGGGTTGATCCCATCGGCGCGTCCCCAGGCGACGATCTGTTTGCCGAGTCGCAAATCGGCTTTATCGAAATGGACGGTCGCATAGGCTTCGAGCAGTCGGCTGCCGGTCCCGGCGCCTTTGCCGATAGCCGGGTTGGCGATACGCAACTCGAGCTTGCCGTCGATGTTTTCACCAAGACTGGGCAGGGCCTTGATCTGGGCGGTGGCGCCAAGCATATCGGCGCGTCCGTCAAGAATCCTCGACGAACGGAAATAGTCGGCGCGCAGTACGCCGGAGACGCGTTGTTCCAGCAGGAATGCACTGAAGTCGTCGGCATGGGCGACCGACACCACCCCGGCCAGAGCGGTGAGGAACAGCATCATCGCGCACCTCATTCACGCTCGATAGTGCGCGTCGTAAACTGTTCGTCAGGCGCGGGCACATCGGGTTCTATTTTGTCGAAGCGGATAATGGTTTTGTGTCCAGTCTGGTGGTTGGTCATTTCCCGATACAGGGGAAACCAGCGTGGCGGATTCGGCTCGACCAGCTTGTGGTCGGTGGTCAACTGGGTTTTCAGCAGCCGCCCGGAGAGGTCGTAATATTCGACCTTGGCTTCGAGCAGGCTATCTTTTCTTACCCAGGTGATTTTTTTGCTGTAGCCGCTGTTGGATTTGACGGTGTCGTTAATTGGCACCGACTCGATCACGTAGCTGTCGTGCTGATCGACCGCTTCCGAGCGCAACAAGGCATGCCGGTACAAATCCACCTTGGGCAGGGAAATATCGCCATAGGAGAAATCCGTGCCGACGAAGCTGTCCTTTTTGTTGTTGGCGACCAGGCGCCGGCTCTTTTTCAGGGCCGGCAGGTAGATCCACAGGTCATCATCGCCGTCGCTGTGCTCCACCTGGAGGAAGCCGGTTCCCTTGATGTCGGCGGGGGTGCTGAATTTGACCAGCAGCTTGGAGTCGATGCCGTTGGCTTGGAGTTTGAGCAACGTGGAATTTTTTCGCTCGCGCTGCTGGCCCTTGTCGTTGATCAACACCATGGTGGATTCGGTTTTCATGGACTTTATTTTGGAAACAAAGAAGTTCTTCTCCATGATGTCGTGCGCACTCAATTCCGCGCTGTGCGCGGTCTGCGGCCCCAGCGCCACCAGCGTTGACACGCCCAGCAGGGCGGCCGCCAGAACGGGGCGCCTCATTTTCCGGCTCCCGCCGCCACCGCCGCCGCCGGTGCGAAATACGCCTCGGGCCGGTCGCCGAAGATGAAGCGCGGCTTGAACATCATCATAATGGCACGCAGGAAAAACAAGGCGAACAGCGCGCTCACCGCCATCGTCGCCGTTACCATATTGGAGAGCTGGTTGTAAAACGCGAAATCCGATACTTGCAGCACCGCGTAGCCGCCGATGATCGACAGCGCCACGAACAGGATGGCCTTGCCGGAGGTCAGCAAGGAGTTCTGGGTGGCGCTCAGGACGCTGCCGCTGCGGGCGAGTTCCTCGCGGAAGCGGAACAGCAGGTAGATCTCGTAATCCGCCCCGATGCCGATGGCCATGGCCGCCGTCGTCATCGCGGTGATGTCGAGCGGGGTATGCAGCCAGCCCATCAAGCCGAAGTTGGCGATGATCACCGCGAACAGCGGGATGACCACGAACAGCCCGCCCACCAGCGAACGAAACACAATAGCGCCGAGGACGAACACCACCAGGGCCATCTGCGCCATGTTGCGGAACTTGTCCCGGACGATGACGTCGTTCAGCGCAATCACCTGCGGCAGGCTGCCGCCCATCTGCACCGTGACTCCGGGCGGAAAGCTCTGGTCGATGACGGCCTGGGCTCGGTGCGCAAGGGCGTCGGCGCTGGCGGTGCTGTCGTTCTTGAGATAGGCCCAAATTGTTGCCCGTTGGTAATCGTTGTCCACGAAACTGTCGAAATCCTGCGGGTCGCCGGAAGTCGAGTAGAGAAACAGGTATTGCGCGACCAGCTCGCGGCTTTCCGGGACGCTATAGAACGCCTTGTCGTCGGCATGCATCGCCTGATTCATGCGTTTGATCAGGTCCACCAGCGATTGGGTCTTGCCGACATCCGCCTGACTCTCGAGAAACGTCTGCAATTTCGCCATGCCCTGCAATACTTTGGGGTCTTTTATTCCGTCCTGTTCGGGCGTTTGGATCAGGAACTGGATGGAGTTGGTGCCGCCGAACCGTTTGTTAAGCGCCCGGTCATCGACGCGCAACTGGCTCATCGGCTTGTGGTAGAGCTTGAAGTTGTTGTCGACGTGCAGAAATGTCGTGCCGGCTCCCACCAGCGCCAGCAGTGCCAGTCCGCCGCCGACGATCCACGGCGCGCGCCCACCGACCAGGTTGTTGGCCACCCCCAGCAGAAACTTGTCCAGGATGCCCGCCGCGCGTTCGCGCTCAGCTTCGCGTATTTTCGGCGGACGCAGCAGCGAGCGCACCACCGGAATCACGGTCATCTCCAGCACCATGGTGGCCAGCACGCCGCAGCCGGCGAATACGCCGAAGTGCTGCACCATGGGAATACCGGTACCCGCCAGCGAGAAGAAGGTAATCACCGCGATCAGACCCGCCACGATCATCACCGGCCCGACCCGCACCATCGATTCCACCACTGCCATCCGGTTGGCGTCGCGCGCGTTCATGCCGCTGGCCTGGAGTCGGCCATATTCCTCGTAATAACGTTTGAGTATCTGGATCGCGTGACCGGCGGCGACCGCCAGGATGAGGATAGGCGTGGTGGTGTTCAGCGGGTCCAGGTGCACGCCCAGCAAACCCATCGAACCGAGGCTCCAAATCACGCTCAGGATGCCCGTCAGTATCGGCAACAGCATCCCCTGGAGGCTGCGGAACGACCAGTACTGGATCAGCATGATGACCAGCAGCGCGGCGCCGAAAAACATCGGCATCTTCATGAAATGCGCGTCCGCCGCGGCGCCGACGATGGGCAGGCCGCCGAGGTAGATATCCACCGTATCGTCGCGTTCGCGGTCGACGATTTTACGCAGTCCTTCGGTCAGGGCGATATAGTTCGGGGTCTTTTCGCTCTGCCTGAAATCCGCGATCACCGACGCCGCCTTGCCATCCGGCGACACCAGGGCGTTGTTGTAGATCGGCATCGAAGCCACCGCGGCTTTGAGTTTCTCCATCTCCGCCGGCGTTTGCGGCACCGTCTCCATCATCGGGCGCACCTCCATGCCCTCGGCGCCGCCCTTGATGGACTTCACCTTGCGCGCGGCGAAACTCAGCACGTTGTGCCGCACCGCCTCCGGCAACTGCTCGATTCCGTCCTGGATGCGTTTGATCTTCGCCAGCACCTGCGGCTGGTAGATGTCTCCTTGCCTGGGGACGATGCCGATCACGGTATAGTTCTTGCCGCCGAAAATTTTATCCAGCAGGTTCGTCGTCTCGACATAGACATGCTTTTGCGGCGCCCAGAGATCCGGATTGGTGTCCATCTGCAGGTTACCCATGCGGGACATCAAAAACCCGGTAATGCCGAGGATTGCAATGACCACGAACAGGCGATGAGCAATGATCCACTGTGCATAGGGACGAAAAAAATGTGATTCGATTTCCACTGCTGCATTCGACATGTTGATCTCCGATTCGGGTTTGGTGATTATTCAGGATTTGCCTAGACCGTCTGGCACAAGCGCGGCCAGGGATAACCCTGTGCCTTCAGGTCGGCGAGATGTTCGCGGATAGTGGTGCGCCAGTTTTTCTCGGGTACGTAGCCGAGCCTGCGCGTGGCGTAATCGTTCGGGCAATACCAGTCCTCGCATAGATGCACGATCGAGCGAGTAAGGAACGGTTGGCCGGGCAGCAGCGGATACAGCATTTCCATCAACCAGCCGAAAGCGTAACCAACCGGATACGGGACGCTGTATAGCGGCTTGGGAAAACCCGTCTCTGCTGCAATGAAATTCACCACCTCACGCAGCGTCGGGAACTCCGTGCCGCAGATATTGAACGACTCGTAGTCTTCGAGACCCTCCGCGACGCATGCCCGCGCGAAGGCTTGGCCCAGGTCACTGTCTGCCACCAGCGGCTGACGCGCGCGTCCGCCAGCCAGCCAGGGTACGAGATAGGTGCGCAGGCGCGGCGTCAGCGCCGGCACGATTCCCATGCGGTTACCGGCGCCGATGAACATGCCGAGCCGCAGATTTACCATCCCCATGCCGCGCTTGCAGTTGGCGCGCATGTAATCGTCGATATCGATGAGACGGTCGAGATGCGGCCAGTAGCCGGTGTGCCGTTTCCGCGCGTAATCGTCTATCGCTTGGCCGTTGTTCACCTTGGTGGCAATCGCCACTGTGTTGGCAAGGATGAAGCGGCGCACGCCATTGCGGATCGCCATATCGATCAAATCGCAGGCCGGTTCAAAAAAATGCGTGCGTTCAATTTTCTTGTGGCCCCACATCGAGGCCCAGCCGCCGGCGTGGCAGATCACGTCGACGTCCTTGGAGAGTTCGCGCCGATACCCTGCATCGGTCAAATCGCCCATGCGGATTTCGCCCTTGAACCAATGGCAGATTTTGTTTGGGTTGCGGCAGGCGGCAATCGGATGGGTATCCGGGTTATTCCGCAAGGCACGCAGAATATTGCCGCCGAGAAAACCGCTGGCGCCAGTGACCAGAACCCGCAACTGCGGATCGCCTTTCATACTTGTTCCATGCTCATGTGAATTCCTAAATAGTTAGTTAACTAGCTTAATTATGAGTTGAAAATATGAGCATGTCAATCGACCCTTACCTTAATCACAGCGCATTAACCCATTGCTTCAGCCGCGTGGCTTCTTTCAACATCAGCGCAGGGTCGCTGAAAACATTCGTCAGTAAGCTTGCTCCCTGCAACGCGGAGACAAGATGTAGTGCGTGACCGGCTGACTCTTTCCCCATCCCCAGGAGACGAAATTGCGTCTCCTGCCACTTGAGCAAAGCCGAGAACATGCCTGTGGTTTTATCTGCCAGTGGCCCGTCTCCCTTGTTTAATTCCTGGCATAGACTGCCGATAGGGCAGCCGCTTTGCGCAAGAACTTCACGGTTACCGGCTACTGCGCTGATGCTGGCTAATAGGCGCTTGCGCGGGTCAGGCAGTTTATCCCACTCGCTGAGCTGGTCATGGATACTTACCGTGTGGTGCTCAACCATGGCGTGGCCGATGTCGTCCTTGGTTTTGAAGTAGTAATACACATTGCCCAACGGCACCTTGGATTCCCGGGCGATGTCCGCCAGCGTGGTCTGATTGAAGCCCTGCCGATGCACCAGCTTGTTGGCGGCCTCGAGCAGGCGGGTACGCTTGTCAATTTTTGGGGTTTTCATGAGTCCGGATATATTTAGTTGACCAACTAACTGCCAGTGTCGGCCAAAAAATTTTTGCTGTCAACACGGGCGTATTGTTTGCGGACAGCGGTTAAAACCAGTTTTTCCAGTATGGAATTAAGTTTTTGATTTAAGATGATTTGGATCAAGTTTTAGGGCCGGTCGAAAAACCATAATGCGTTTCTCCATACAGGAGCTACCACCATGAGCCAGCCCCATCTACATCTGTCGCCCGAGGCGATTTATCCCTTCGACGCCCGCGGCATCGCCAAGCGTTTCCGTCATGCCGCATCTTCGGCGCGCTCGATGCGCCGCGCACCGGCGAAACCTTGCGTTTCGTCAATGACCACGATCCGCTGCCGCTTGTGTCCCAGAGGGTGCTGCACGATCAACTCAAGCAGCGTTATGGCGCCGCTGTGGACATCGCCTACCGCACCCGCGAGCCAGGCCAGATCGTGATCGACTTCGTCAAGCAAGCGTAAGGCGCCGATGCGGGCGCTACCGTTATTTGCCATCAATGCCATCGCCATGCAAGCGCTGGCGGTGGCGCTGTGGCTGCTGCAAGTCAGCAATCCTGCGGTGATCGCCCACGTCGCTTTCGCGCTCGGCATCCTGCCGCTGATCCTGGCGGCGATGGGCTACTTCGCGCCGGTGCTTACTCACAGCCGCAATCCTCCCCGTCTGCTGGCATTTATTCCACCGCTGGCCTGGCTTGCCGGCGTCAGCCTGATTGCCGGCTTGAGCGGTGTTATGCCGTTGGCAACTGCCAGCCAGATCGCCGCCGGTTTCGGCCTGACCGCCGCCATTGCCATGACCAGTTGGATGGCGTGGCGCGCCAAACATGCGCTCGGCCCGGCCCACCCTGGGCTTGCCTGGTATCTCGCCGCCACAGGCTTTCTCATCATCGCCTTGCTGGCGGTACCAGCGATGGATCTCTGGCCGACGCAGCGGATGGCGCTGCGGCTGTTCCACCTGCACCTCAACCTGCTCGGCTTCGTCGGCCTCACCGCCATCGGCACACTGCAAGTGCTGCTGCCCACCGCCGCCGGTCGCGCCGATCCAACTGCAGCCGGGCGCCTCTCCAGCGACCTGTGGTTCGCCTGCGGCGGGGTGTTGCTGATCGCGCTCGGCGCAGCGTTAACGGCGACGTACATCCCGGTGCGCTGGGAAAAACTGCTCTCTTTGCTTGGCGCGGCACTGTATATGATTGCACCACTGCGCATGAGTACGCGCTGGGCCGCCGCCTACAGCGAACCCATCGGTCGCCTGCATGGCGCTGCGGCTTCGCTGGCGCTGGCCTGCTTCGGGCTGGTCGGCCTGCTGTTCGCCGGCATCGGCCACACGCTGGGCTTTCTCGCCGGACGCGACGCCGTCGCCGGTTTCGTGGTCGCCTTTCTGCTGCCGCTGGTCAGCGGCGCGGCGACGCAACTCCTGCCGGTATGGCTGCGTCCTGGACCACAACTGGAATGGCACACCCGCCTGCGCGCCCGGCTTGGTCGGCTGGCGGGGTTACGCGCGCTGCTGATGGTCTGCGGCGGCCTGGCCATCAGCTTCGGTTGGCTACCGGGATTGTGGTTCGCCGTGGTCGGCGTGGCGTTGTTGGCGCGGACCGCGATCCGGGCATTGCCGGATGCGCTACGGGATTGACGGTTGCAACTCCGGGTTACGAAATGAAGCGCGTCAGCCGAAATACATTCTCGTCCGGGATTCTCGGAATGACGATCCGGACAAAATGCGTTGCATTGCGCTTCAGCCAGCGTTTGCCCGGATCGTTCTCGACGTGCAGCGGCGCCTGCCCTTTGGCGCCCTCGCTTTCCCGGTTGAAATACCTGACGTTGGCCCCCGGCGCGGCGGCGGAGATCGACAGGTTAAGCACAGGATCGGCGCCGGGTGGAAGCTTCCGGTAATAGCCTTCCATCAAATCCGTGCGGTCGAAGTAGATGTTGCGCGCAGCCGCATCTTGCGAGTTCACCGCTACGCTCTCAATCACTTTTGCGTGCAGATAGACATTGGCATCCGTATAACCCTCGGTGGTGTCGGAAAAGAACTCGAGGAAATAATCGCTCACCGGACGACCCTGATCGTCGGTCACATAAAAATTGGCTTGCAGGTACTGATGGAAAAACTCCGCAGAATCCGTGCCGGGATGATTGCGACGATCCGCAGTCTGCTCCGTGACCGCCTCCCATTTCGCCCGGATCGCCCGATAGGCGGAAAAATCCTGGCAACCCAGTGCCTCCAGAATCATCGCTCCAAGCTGCGCTTGCTCCGCAGCGGTTTCTTCTATCGACTCATCCGTATCGGCACGCTCCGGGTCGATAATTGATGCGTGAGTCCGCGTCGGCAGCACCGCCAACGGAATCTCGCATTCGAGCCGGGAAGCCCAGGGGCTGAAAACCATTTCCTTGTTCGGCTGGCTGAAATCGATGGTGACACCGCGCGCATTCAGATTGGCGGCGCATACGCGGACAGTGCCGTCGCCGCCGTCTTCATTGGAAATCTGCCGGAACAAGCCCGCATAGGGATGGCTGCCGGTGATCACGAAGGGCCACACCCGGTCAGCGCCGTAATAGCGCGAGACTACCTCTTCTCCAGGCACTACAAGAATGTCCCGTTGCGCAAGTTCGCACTGGTAAGCGGATGCAAGCTCGAGATCGTTGAGCATTGCCGTACCCGTGTGAAACCAGTGATCGTAACCTCTGACGACACGACCCAGAAAACTCTTGCCCAACGCAGCGAGCCTGGAGCCGAAATTTGCCGGCGCCAGCATCACCAGCCGCCGCATCGGGCAAGTTTCGGCAACTCCGCGGTAGCGGGTGGTCAGCCATTCCCGCGCCACCAGGCCGCCAGTGCTATGGACAATCATGTCGAAGCTGGCATTCAACGCGCCGCTGGCCATCAGTGCGTCGATCACCTCTCCCATGCGTTTGCCAACATCCGCAACCCGTACATCGTCATCCATGGAAATATAGTCGCCGAGCCAGATTTCCTTCGCTGCGTACCCATGCCCGCCCAGGAATTTTGCCAGCGCGTGAAACGCAGCGGAGGTATCGCTCCATCCGTGAACAATCAAGACTTGTCTGGCGGGCATGTCAGCTTCTCCTGGGGGTGAGTGGTCTGCAACAAACATTCCGCATGTTACGGATTTTTTTATAGCAGGGGAGACGGTGGGTACACGAGTACGAGTTAATCGCAGGTGGCGCGCCTTGAGAATAGGCGGGTCAGGCGTCGGAAATGGCTGAAATTAGCTTAAAATTCGTCCCTTGCTTATCATCATCCGTGATCCAGCCTCCGATGAGCCCCCTCCAGATTCAACCCGTAATCCTCTGCGGTGGCGCGGGCGCCAGACTGTGGCCGTTGTCGCGGGCCGGGTTTCCCAAGCAGTTTCTTGCCTTGAGCGGCAACGAAAGCCTGTTCCAGCAAGCAGCACAGCGCCTGGCTCAACTCGCAGCAGAGGATATCGTAGCGCGCGCCCCGCTCATTGTCGGCAACGAAGCGCATCGCTTTCTCATGCTGGAACAACTGCGCGAATGCGGCATCACCCCGGCTGCCGTGCTGCTGGAGCCGTCCGGCCGCAACACCGCGCCGGCCCTGACTCTGGCGGCGCTGGCGGCACTCGACAGCGGCGCCGATCCGATACTGGTGGTGTCTCCCGCCGATCCAACCATCCGTGATGCGCCTGCCTTCACCCTCGCGCTGCAAGCAGCGATCCGCGAGGCTGCGGAAGGCGCCATCGTGATACTCGGCATTCGCCCGGATCGGCCCGAGACCGGCTATGGCTATATTCGCGCACAGAAAAACGCCGACGACAAATCCGCACTCCGGGTAGTGCAGTTTGTCGAGAAACCGGATCTGGAAACAGCGCAGCACTATCTTGCCGAGGGCGGTTATTACTGGAACAGCGGGATTTTCGTATTGCGGGCTTCAGCGTGGATGGTGGCGCTGGGATACTTTCGGCCCGACATCGCACATGCCGCCAGTACCGCCTGGGATGTCAAAACCCTGGATGACAAACTGCTGCGCCCGGGCAAAGCCGAATTCAATGCGATCCCTGCGGATTCGGTGGATTACGCGGTGATGGAAAAATGCCCCGGCAGCGGCATCAGCCTGCGCATGCTGCCGCTGGATGCCGGCTGGAACGACCTCGGCGCCTGGGACGCCGTGTGGCAGGTGTCGGACAAGGACGCTGCGGGTAATGTCAGCGTCGGCGATGTCATGCTGGCCGGCAGCCGCAACAGTCTGGTGCACGCCACCAGCCGCCTGGTGAGCGTAGTCGGCATGGACAATGTGATTGTGGTGGAAACGCCGGACGCGGTGCTGGTGATTGAGCGCTCGCGCAGCCAGGAGGTGAAACAGATCGTCGCAGAACTGGACACCCGGCAGCGCGAGGAACATCAGTTGCATCGCAAGGTGCATCGTCCCTGGGGCTGGTACGACAGCATCGACGAGGGTCACCACTTCAAGGTCAAGCGCATCATGGTTCGGCCTGGGGCCAGCCTCTCCCTGCAAAAACATCATCACCGCGCCGAGCACTGGGTAGTGGTCTCGGGAACCGCCGAGGTTGTTTGCGGCGACAAAACGCTGCGGCTCACCCGGAACCAGAGCACTTACATTCCGCTCGGGGAAACCCATCGCCTCGCCAATCCCGGCGACATCCCGCTGGAAATCATCGAAGTCCAGTCGGGCGCTTATCTGGGCGAGGACGATATCGTGCGCTTCGAGGACCACTACGGGCGGCAGGACACACCATGAATCCCCAGGCAAAAATCTACGTCGCAGGACATCGCGGCCTGGTGGGTGCCGCCCTGGTTCGTGCGCTAACAATAAGCAAACGCGGCTACGCCAATCTGTTGCTGCGCAGCCATGCCGAACTCGACCTGACCGACCAGGCCGCAGTGGAAAAATTTTTCGCCGCCGAGAAACCCGACTACGTTTTTCTGGCCGCCGCCAAAGTCGGCGGCATCAACGCCAACAACATCTATCCGGCGGAATTCATCCTCAGCAACCTGGCGATCCAGACCAATGTCATTCACGCCAGTTGGCGCGCGGGCGTCCGGCGTCTGCTGTTCCTCGGCTCCAGTTGCATCTATCCGCGCGATTGCCCGCAGCCGATCAAGGAAGAATATTTACTGACGGGGCCGCTGGAAGCCAGCAACCGCCCGTATGCCGTGGCCAAGATCGCCGGCATCGAAATGTGCTGGAGTTACAACCGGCAATACGGGACGCGCTATCTGACGGCGATGCCCACCAATCTCTACGGCCCGGGCGACAACTATGATCTCGCCAATTCCCATGTGCTGCCCGCGCTGATCCGCAAGATGCATGAAGCCAGGCAGAGCGGCGCGCGGGAAGTGGTGGTATGGGGCAGCGGCAAGCCGCGTCGGGAGTTTCTCCACAGCGACGACCTGGCCGATGCCTGCGTACACCTGATGCAACTGCCCGAAGACCGCTACGGCGAACTGTTCTCGGAACAACAGCCGCCGCTGATCAACATCGGCTGCGGCGAAGATCTCAGCATCCGCGAGTTGGCTGAGACCGTCGCCCGCACGGTCGGGTTTAGCGGGCAGTTACGCTTCGACGCCGGCAAACCTGACGGCACTCCACGCAAACTGCTCGATGTTTCGCGCATGACGCAGTTGGGCTGGAAAGCGCGGACTGCGCTGCCTGAAGGCATCGCCCTGGCCTATGCCGACTATCTGCAAACTCTGTCCCAATCAATGAAATAATCAGGAAGCCCAACTCATGACTCAGCAAAAAATTGCCTTGATTACCGGCGTCACCGGCCAGGATGGCGCTTACCTTGCCGAATTCCTGCTCAGCAAGAATTATGTGGTGCATGGCATCAAGCGCCGCAGTTCGTTGTTCAACACCGACCGTATCGACCATCTGTACCAGGACCCGCACGAGACCAACCGCAAGTTCATCCTGCATCACGGCGACATGACGGATTCCAGCAGCCTGGTACGCATCATCCAGCAGGTTCAGCCGGATGAAATCTACAACCTGGCCGCGCAGAGCCATGTGGCGGTGAGTTTCGAGGCGCCCGAATACACCGCCAACTCGGACGCGCTGGGAGCGCTGCGCGTGCTGGAAGCCATCCGTATTCTCGGCCTGGAAAAAAAATCCCGCTTCTACCAGGCCAGCACCTCCGAGCTGTATGGCCTGGTGCGGGAAACGCCGCAGAAGGAAACCACGCCTTTCTACCCACGCAGCCCCTACGCCGTCGCCAAGCTGTATGCCTACTGGATCACCGTCAACTACCGCGAGGCCTATCACGCCAGGGACTATGTGGAAATGCAGTGGCTGATGCTGCAACAACAGCAAGCCGAGGATTTCGTGATCGCCACCGGCGTGCAATACAGCGTGCGGGATTTTGTGGTCGCTGTAGCCGGGGAACTCGGCATGACGATACGCTGGGAAGGTGAAGGCGCCGGGGAAAAAGGCTACGATGCTCAGGGAAAATGCATCATCGCCATCGACCCCCGCTACTTCCGCCCGACCGAAGTCGAGACCTTGCTGGGCGACGCCAGCAAGGCCAGAGAAAAACTCGGCTGGACGCCGAAGATTACTTTCAAACAGCTCGTCGCTGAAATGGTGCGGGCAGACCTAAGTTCCGCCGAACGCGACGAACTCATCAAGAAGCACGGCTTCAAGACTATGGATTTTCACGAGTAGTGCCATAGTGCCGTAGTGCCGTGCCGTAGCGCCGCCCCAGCAGCAAGGATACGCAGCTACTTGCGGTAGATGTACAAGCCTGCACACAATGCGCCGCCCACGACATACAACTGCCAGGTCTCGGATATTGCATAGGGGTACAGCATCAAAGCGACCCCGATCCATTTGACGGCGGCCATGCCGGCTTTTTTTCCATACCGGTATGCCGCGTAACCGATGATGCTGAAGATGATGGCGCCGGCAATGTAGGCCGGGCTGGGCAGGGTAAAGCCAAGAGATTCGAGTGTCTTCAATTCATCCATGAGTGGTTCTCAGGTTGCTTTTACATGAGACCATTATCGCGCCAGGTCGTTCCCGTCGGCAATAAAGGCGCGCCATTCGGACAGCACTTCCTTGAGTCTGGCGCGCAGCGCCGGCAGATGCTGGGCCGCCTCATCCAGGCGCCCCTCGTGGCAACAAGCTTCCACTTTTCGTGCGATATCGCGCAGAGGGCGCGCCCCGCCGCCCGCCGCCAAACCCTTGAGCGTATGCGCCTCGCGGCAGGCCCGCTGTACATCGCCGGCGGCCATCGCCTGCGTCAGATCGTCGGTACGCACGGGGGTATCCTTGAGCAGTTCTTTCAGCATGATCCTGGCAATATCCCGATCCCCCGCCAGGTCCGCCAGCATGCCTTTGGCGTCGAACACCGGAGCACTGGTCGCTGCGGGCGGAACGGCGCCGTCGATGCGCACCACGGCATTGGTAGTCGGCCCGAGGATGCGCTCGACGGTGGAAATCAACTGGGTAATGCTGACCGGCTTGGATAAATAATCATCCATGCCCGCCGCCAGACAGCGCTCCCGGTCGCCCTGCATGGCGTTTGCCGTCATGGCCACGACGGGAATGCGTTGGTCGAGCACCGGCGGATTGCCGGCGCGTATCCGGCGGGTCGCTTCGAACCCGTCCATGACCGGCATCTCACAATCCATCAGCACCAGGTGGTAGACGGTGTTGCACAGGACGGCCAGCGCTTCCTGCCCATTCCCCGCGACTTCCACATGATAACCATGCTTGCGCAACATGGCGCAGGCGACTTTCTGGTTGGTCGGGTTGTCTTCGACCAGCAGAATTCGCGCCTCGCGCCGGATCGATTCTTCCAGCGTATGGCGGGTCAGCATCGGCAGGGGGGCGCTGGTCGTGCCGGCGCCGCGCAACGCCGCCAGACAGCGGCGGAAGTGATCTTCCTTGATCGGCTTGGTCAGGTAGGCATCGAAGCCGGCCTCGCGGAAACGCTCGCCGTCCCCGCGTAGCGCAGCGGATGTCAGCATCACCCGACGCGCCCCGGCCAACTGCGGATCGCTGTGGATCAGACCGGAGAGGGTCACGCCATCCATTTCCGGCATGTACATGTCGATGATGACAATCTCGAACGGTCTTTGTTGCGCCACCGCCTGCTGCATTTGCTCCAGGGCGGCGCCCCCTCCGGCGGCTTCCTCGGGCAGGCAGCCCCATAATTTCAGCCATGCACTCAGCAGGCGCCGGTTAGTGGCATTGTCGTCGACCACCAGAACCCGGCAACCCGCCAGATCGGCTTCAGGCAACTGCGCCGGGTCCCGCTCACGTGCGACTTGCCGCTCAAAGGGAACGGTGAACCAGAAAGTGGAGCCCGCGCCTTCCTCGCTGGCGACGCCGATGCCGCCGCCCATCAGCTCGGCCAATTGCTTGGAAATCGACAGGCCCAGGCCGGTGCCGCCGAACTTGCGCGTCACCGAATCGTCGACCTGGGTAAATGGAGTGAACAAGGCGTCAAGCTTGTCGGCGGGAATCCCGATGCCGCTATCGCGGATCGCAAACCGCAACATCACATGGCGCTCAGCCACCACTTGCGCGCCGACCTCGATGACCACTTCGCCGACCGAGGTAAACTTGATGGCGTTGCCGGCCAGGTTGATCAGTATCTGCCGCAGCCGCCCAGGGTCGCCGCGCAGCCAGCGCGGCAGCCCAGGTTCCAGCGCGAGGATCAGTTCCAGGTCTTTGACATGGGCGCGGATCGCCAGCATGTCGACGGTCTGCTCCAGCATGCTGGTCAGGTCGAAGTCGATGCTTTCCAGATTGAGCTTGCCGGCTTCGATCTTGGAAAAATCCAGGATGTCATTGATGATGGTGAGCAGCGCTTCTCCGCTGTTCTTGACGATCAGCGCGAATTCCTGCTGCTCCTCGTTCAAGGGCGTGCCGAGCAGCAATTGGGTCATGCCGATGACGCCGTTCATGGGCGTGCGGATTTCGTGCGACATGCTGGCGAGAAACTGGCTCTTGGCCTGGTTGGCGCGCTTGGCCTCGTCGCGGGCGACGATCAGTTCCTGCTGCGTGCGATAGCGCTCGGTCACATCACGATAGGAAAACACCCGGCCGATGATCCGCTCCCCATCGCGCGCCGAATGCGAGGCGCGCTCGAAGACACGACCATCCTTTAAGTGGAGCGTATCAAAAGTATCGCCTTCAGTGTCTCCGCCGGGTATCGGCTGGCTATGCGCGTCTGATCGCGGCATGCCGACCTGCCGCGCCATATGGGTCAGGATGCCAGCGTCGTCACGATTCATCAGCAAATCATTGGGGAACTTCCACATCTCCGAAAAGCGCCGATTCATGTTGAGGATCGCGCCATCACGATCAATCAGCAGAATCCCGTCGGCGGTGGCTTCAAGCGTCGCGCTCATATGCGAGCTCATCTTCTCCAGTTGATCCGCGATACGCTGTTGATACCCGGCCGGAATCGCCCGCACGGCAAACAGCGCGGCATCCTCCCCCGCCAGGCGTGCGGTTTTGGTGACGTTCAGCACCGTCCCGTCGGCGCAGCGATAAGCGCCTTCGACCTCAGTGCTGCCGCGATTGGCGCGCACATCGTCCCAGAAGAAAATATCCGAGAGAGCGCATTCGATCTCGCCGACCGGCAGGCCGACCAGAGCGTCCTCCGCATAGCCCAGTTTTTCCCGCGCGACGCGGTTGACGGCGAAAATTTTCAGCGTCCGTGCATCAACCAGCATCAGAATTTCGCCGGAGGCTTCAAGCAGTAATGTGTCGGTATTCACTCAAGCGCCCTTCGGTCGAGCTGCGGCATCAGCGCCGCCATCGAAAAAATAAGTAATCCGTTTGCGCGGATTGAGGTAGGCCATCACTTTGGGTGGCAACACGTCCGGACGCATGGATTTGACGATGGTGATCTCGGGCTCCTGCTCAAGATCCAGCATGATCGCCTCCTCTTTCGGCACCTCGGCGTCATACACCAGCACCCAGGGCCGCAGCGGGTTCTTCGGATTGATGGAAAAAACCGACGCTAGCGCCTTGTTCGACAATTGCACGATGGAACCCGGCGGGTAGACCCCCAAGCTGCGGATCATCAGTTGCAATGCGCGCCCTTCAAAATTGCTGCGGCGTTGCGAAAAAATGGAGGACAGGGCCTCATGCGGCGTCAGCGCCTTGGCGGAGTCCACCGGATTGCACAGGTTGTCGTAACAATTGACCAGCGACACCAGCCGCGCCTCGGGCGTCATCTGCGCCTCCTTGAGGGCATTCGGGTAGCCGCTGCCATCGCACATTTCGTGATGCTGCTCGATGATCGCCAGGGCCTCCGGCGACAGTCCGAGACGCCGCCCGACTTCCACCCCGTAGTTGACATGCATGGCGCGCAACTGGCGCTCGGCGCTGGAATATTCGTCCTGGCTTTTCATCAGCACCTGGCTGGGAATCCCGGACAGGCCAATATCATGCAGCATCGCCCCGACGCCCATCTGGCGCGCCGCCCTGGTGGTAAATCCCAGCTCCTTGGCGAGCATCATGGTGAGTATCGTCACGTTCAGGCTGTGGTAATAGACTTCATCGCCGCCGACCTTATCCCCCATCACATGCAGCGTTACATCCGTGCTGTTGAGGAACACCGTGACCATCTCGCCGATCAGGCCGTCCACCTCCTCCAGGGTTTCTTTCGGGCGCGCTTGCAGATTCCGGTGGAGATTCTTCATCACCGTGGCTGCTTTGACGAAGGCCTTTTCCACATGGGCGATTTGCCGTGCGCGCTGCGCCAGTATCTCTATTCGCTTGCGCTTGGCGGCTTGCGCCGGATCATCCGTCATCCCGGCCTGACTGGCGCGCGTCGAACCATCGGTTTCTGCGGCAGGCGTCCCGTCCCCTGACGTGTCGCTGCGCCGAGGGTCGTAGCGGTAGCGGGGCAAGCGCAGATCAAGCACCTCGCGCAACTGTTCCGGCGTGCGTATCCTGAAATCGCTGACCGCAAAATTATGCTTGAACCAAGGCAGGTCAAGCATCACGTAAACACCAACGCGCAGTTGCTCGGGCAGCAGATAACTCGGTGGGTCTTCGCTCATGTGATTTTGTCAGGGATACCCTGCGCCGGATTATTCGCGCTATCCCCGTGCATGGCAAGCACGCCCGGAAAATAAGCCGCACGGCAGGTTATCCGATTTGGCATAATCCGACCGTGCCGGTCCGCAGGGCTAAGCTTACCACCGGCAACGGAGAAAATTCATGTCTGGCAAAGCACAGGTCAGGAAAAACCGGGCGCTGCGCTCGCATAAAACCGGCCTGCCACCGGGAGCGCTGGTAGCGGTCGGCGAAGCCAAGACCGAGCGCTTGAGCATTACCCTGATCGAGTATGGCGCTGAAGAAATCGTCGAACGAAGCTTCGACAGCATCGCCGAAGCGCTCGACTATCCAGCGCGCCTGCCGACGCTGTGGTTCAACATTTACGGCCTGCCCGACGCCGAGTCGATGCGCGCGCTGGGCCGCCGCTTCCAGTTGCATCCACTGGTGCTCGAAGACATTCTCAACACCGACCAGCGGCCCAAGGTGGACGATTACGGCGACACTCTCTACCTGGTGGTGCGCTTCTTCGATTACGACCGCGACAGCATGCGCGTTTCCTCGGATCAGGTGAGCATCGTGCTCGGCAAGGAGTTCGTGCTGACCTTCCAGGAGCGCCCGACCGGCTCCTTCGACCCGGTGCGTGAGCGGTTGCGCCAGGCGCGCGGGCAGATTCGCCGGCTTGCCGCCGACTACCTGGCCTACGCCCTGCTGGATGCCCTGGTCGACCGCTATTTTCTGGTGCTGGAGCAGATCGGCGAACGTACCGAGTTACTTGAAGATGAATTGATGCATCGCGCCACACCCGGGGTGTTGCACACCCTGCACCAGTTGAAACGCGAGACGCTGACGCTGCGCCGCGCCGTGTGGCCGCTGCGCGAAGTCGTTGCGACGCTGGCGCGCGGCGAAGGTGATTTCTTCCGGCCCGAAACCCTGCCCTATCTGCGCGACGTGTATGACCACACGGTGCATGTGATCGAATCGCTGGAAGCCATCCGCGACCTGCTCGCCGGCATGCTCGACATCTACCTGTCGAGTCTCAGCCACCGGGTGAACCAGGAAGTACGCGCGCTGACGGTGATCGCCCTGATCTTCATGCCGGCGACCATGATTTCTGGAATTTTCGGCATGAACTTCCGGGTCATGCCTTTGCTGGAAAATCCCTTTGGCTTCTATATCGCACTGGGACTGATAGCCGGCATCGCCGTCACTCTCGGCGTGGTGTTCTGGCGGCGGCGCTGGCTGGGCTAATTCCATTTCCAGATCATCCGTGACTTTGTCGACTTCGCCTTGCCGTGCAGCGTGCACTGTCTGCGGCTCGCCTTCGCGTCACAAACGATCTGGAAATGGAATGGTCTGTCTCGGGGCGTGCTTGACCAGGGTCTAAGCCTTGCCGGTGGGGTGTTGATCAGCATAAATCCGCTTCGCCGCCATGACAAAAATATAGATTTCGTCCTGGGTCAGATCCGGAAAATTTTCGCTCATGACGAGAAAAGCCAGGTCGTCAATCGACTGGTCGCCCGGCGCATTGTTTCCCTCAAAAAACGGCCCCAGCAAAGCGAACCCTTCGTCGAAAATGTCGCGCAAACGATTATTGGCGCGCCGTTCCGCTTGACTGGCCGCAGTTTCATCCATGGCTGCTCCTCATTTGTTCTTCTTCCCGCAATCTTAGCACTCGCCGCTGAACCTTGCCGGTGGTGGTCATCGGCAAGGCATCGATGAACTCGATGAGTTTCGGATATTCATATGGGGCCAAGGTGAGACGCACATGCTGTTGCAACTCGGCCTCCAGCTCAGCCGACGGCGCGCTGCCTGGTTGCAGCACGATGAAGGCCTTGACGATAGTGCCGCGCGTGGCGTCCGGCGCACCGATCACCGCAGCGTTGGCGACGGCGGGATGCTTGAGCAGGCAGTTCTCGATCTCGCCCGGCCCGATGCGGTAGCCGGCGCTCTTGAACATGTCGTCGGCGCGGCCCTGATACCAGAGGTTGCCCTCCTCGTCGAACTTTGCCAGGTCGCCGGTGCGGCCCCAGGCTTCCGCGCCGGCGCCGAAATATTTTTCGCGCGTGGCCTCCGGATTCTTCCAGTATTCCAGCAGAAACACCGGATCCGCCTCGCCATTGCAGCTGCGCTGCACGCATACCTCGCCCACTTCGCCGGTTGGCAAGGGTTGCCCGGCATCGTCCAGCACCGCCACCCGATGCCCTGGGTAGGGGCGTCCCATGGCGCCGGGCGGGGATGGGTAGACTGCGGCGCAGCCGCCGACAACGTAATTGATTTCGGTCTGGCCGAAAATCTCGTTGATGTTCACGCCGAGTTCCTCCTGCGCCCAGCGCATCATCGTGGCGCCCACTGATTCGCCGCCGCTCATGATGGTGCGCAGGTTCAGGTCATACGCCTGCCTGGGTTGCGGCACTGCCTTCATCATCATCTTCAGCGCTGTGGGGAAGATGAAGGTATTGCGCACGCCGTATTTCGTCATCAACCAAAATGCCTTCTCCGGATCGAAGCGGCCCCTGTAGCCAAGTATCGGCTGGCCGAAATTCCAGGTCGGCAGCAAGGCATCGAACAAGCCGCCGGTCCAGGCCCAGTCCGCCGGCGACCAGAACATGTCGCCCGGTTGCGGAAAAAAATCGTGCGAGCAAACGAAGCCGGGCAGATTGCCGAGCAAGCTGCGCTGCGCCAGTAATGCGCCCTTGGGATTGCCGGTGGTGCCACTGGTATAGATGATCATCGCCGGATCGTCCGCCGCAGTGTCCACCGGCGTGTAACGGGTCGAGGCATATTCGAGCAGCCGGCGCCATTCATGCACGCCGCTTTCCAGCGCGTCCCGGCCCACGCCGATGATATGCTTCAAGTGCGGCAGTCGCTCACGCACCGCCCACAGCTTGGGCAGCGAGTCGCTATCGACAATGGCGATGCGCGCCTCGGCGTGGTTCAGCCGGTATTCCAGCGCGTCGGGGCCGAACAGATGCGACAAAGGCAACGCCACCGCGCCCATCTGGTAGCAGGCCATATGCGCGATGCCGGTCTCGGGCCGCTGCGGCAGGATGATCGCAATGCGCTCGCCGCGCAGCGTGCCAAGCACACCGAGGGCATTCGACAAGCGGTTGGCTTCGCGCTGAATATCCCAGAAACTCCAGGCTTGGGTAAAACCGCTTTCATCCTCGTAGTAGAGGGCGAAGCGCGAACGCTCGCCAGCCCAGCGACCGCAGCATTGGTGAGCGATGTTGTACCGCGCGGGAACCTGCCAGCGGAAGCTGTCATGGAGCTGGGCGTAATTCTTGGCAGTGCTGTCGAGTTGCATACTATTCTGATGCGGCCACCGGAACGGCGAGGCGCGCGTCGAGATATTCGATCCAGTGGCGCACCGGCAAGGCGCTGCCGGATTGCAGATGCGCCAGGCAGCCGATGTTGGCGGTGGCAATCGCGCCGGGTTGATCGGCGCACAAGGCCGCCAGCTTGTTGTCGCGCAGTTGCTTGCCGATCTTCGGTTGCAACACCGAGTAGGCGCCCGCCGAGCCGCAGCACAGGTGACTGTCCGCCACCGGCGTCAGGACAAAACCGGCGGCGCCCAGCAATGTCTCGACCGTGCCGCGTATCTGTAGTCCGTGCTGCAAGGAGCAAGGGGAATGGAACGCCAGTTTACGCGCCGTGGTAGTTGGTGTGCCGTCCAGTAAGGTCAGCAAGTGTTCCTGCTCGGCGGCAATCACTTCGCTGACATCCTTCGACAACAGCGATACGCGCGCCGCTTTGACGGCGTAGGCCGGGTCGCCCTGCAACAGATGAGCATAGTCGCGCAGTTGCGTACCGCAGCCGGAAGCGGTAAATAGAATGCTTTCCGCACCGGCTTCCAGCAGCGGCCACCAGGCGTCGATATTGCGGCGGGCATCTGTGCGCGCCGCTTCTTCGGCACCCAGATGCAAGGGCAGCGCGCCGCAACAGCCGGCCCGCGCAACCTCGATCATGCGGATGCCGAGACGATCCAGCACGCGCGCCGTGGCTGCATTGATGCCCGGCGCCATCGCCGGCTGCACGCAACCGGCCAGGGCGATTACGCTACGCGCATGTTGCGTTCGCGTTCGCGTCTGCGGTCGCGGCCCCGGCGCACGATAAGGGAGCAACTTGGCTTTGAGAATCTCCGGCAGCAACGGGCGGAATAACTGGCCGAGACGGTAGGCTGGCCCGAACAACCAGCGCCTGGGCAGCAACTGCCTGAGCGCACCGCGCAACAGCGATTCGACAGCGCCACGGGGGACGCGTTGCTCCAGCACATTGCGGCCAATGTCGAGCAGCCGCGCGTAATGCACGCCGGATGGACAGGTGGTTTCGCAGGAGCGGCAGCTCAGGCAACGATCCAGATGCAGTTGGGTTTTTGCCGTAGCTTCCGCACCTTCCAGCATTTCCTTAATGAGATAAATGCGTCCGCGCGGCCCGTCGAGTTCGTCACCGAACAATTGATAGGTGGGGCAGGTGGCGGTGCAGAACCCGCAATGCACGCACTTGCGCAGGATTTCGTCGGCCTCGCGGCCGGCCTGGGTGTTGCGGATGAAATCGGCGAGATGGGTTTCCATGTCACATCTCCCGGTACATCCGACCGGGATTGAATATGCCTTTGGGATCGAAGCTCTGCTTGAGCTTGCGATGCAACGTCAACAGCGCAGCCGGCAGGGGCTGAAAAACACCAGCAGCGCTTTTCTGTTCCGCGCTGCCGCGGAACAGCGTGGCATGACCGCCGGCCTGTGCCGCCGCAGTGCGTATGCCTGCCGCGTCGGCGCCCGACCTGAGCCAGCGCAGGCTGCCGCCCCATTCGATCAGTTGCGCACCGGGCAGATTCAGCGGCGGCGCCACCGAGGGCAACGACAGCCGCCATAGAGAAAGATGAGAAAGATGAGAAAGATCGTTGGTGAAGAAGTCGCTTTTCTGTTCGCGCAGATCGCGCCAGAAATTTGCGTCGTTCACCAGTTCACCGCCGATTCGCTGCTGCGCCGCTACGACCGCGCTGCGCGCACCGGAGAGTCTCAGCGTCAGCAGGTCATCCTGCCAGCAAGTGGCGGAAACCGGTAAGGGCTGACCGGCCCAGCGGTTCATCAGTTCGAGCGCCTTGTCCTGCGGCGCTTCCAGCCGCAAGGTGGCTTCGGCGACCGGCAGCGGCAATACCTTGAGCGAAACTTCCAGCAGCAAACCGAGCGTGCCGAGGGATCCTGTCATCAGGCGCGCCACATCGTAACCGGCAACGTTTTTCATCACCTGCCCGCCGAAAGTCAGCGACGTGCCGGCGCCGTCGAGCATTTTCACACCCAGTACAAAATCGCGCACCGCCCCGACCGCCGCCCGGCGCGGCCCCGATAAACCTGACGCCACGCAGCCGCCGATGGTTGCGGCGGCGCTGAAATGCGGCGGCTCGAACGCCAGCATCTGGTCCTGCCCGGCCAACGCTGCCTCGATCTCGGTCAACGGCGTACCGCAGCGGGCAGTGATCACCAGCTCTGTCGGCTCGTAAGCGACGATGCCGGAATATTCACGGGTGTCGAGAATTTCCCCGTGCCCTGTGTTAACGTGATTGCCGTAAAAATCCTTGCCGCCCCCACCGCGCAGGCGCAGTGGCCGTTCGCTGGTCGCGGCGTGTATCTGCTCAACAAAACTTTGCATCATCAGAACCGCTCCAGTTCCGGGAATTTCAACCCGCCGCCATGCACATGCATGCGGCCAAATTCGGCGCAGCGATGCAGCGTCGGCACCGCCTTGCCGGGATTCAGCAGGCCTTGCGCATCGAAGCTATGTTTGATGGCGTGAAAAACGCTTAGCGCGGCGCTGTCGAACTGCACGCACATCGCGCCGATTTTTTCGACACCGACGCCATGCTCGCCGGTGATGGCGCCGCCCAGGGCCACCGACAGCGCCAGGATTTCCGCGCCGAAAGCCTCGGTGCGCGCCAGCTCGTCCGGCACGTTGGCGTCGTAAAGAATCAACGGATGCAGGTTGCCGTCGCCGGCATGGAATACATTGGCGCAGCGCAGACCGTATTTCTTTTCCATCGCCGCAATCGCCTTGAGCATCTCGGCGACGCGTTTGCGCGGAATGGTGCCGTCCATGCAGTAGTAATCGGGCGAGATGCGCCCCATCGCGGGGAAGGCCGCCTTGCGCCCGGACCAGTAGCGCAGCCGCTCCGCTTCCGACAGCGAGACGCGAATGTCGGTGGCGCCGCTGTGTTCCAGCACGCTGCGCATCGCCGCGATTTCTTCGCTCACCTCCTCCGGCGTGCCGTCGGATTCGCACAGCAGAATGGCCTCGGCGTTCAGGTCGTAGCCAGCTTTGACATAAGGTTCGACGGCGGCGGTGGCGGCCTTGTCCATCATCTCCAGACCCGCCGGGATGATGCCGGCGGCGATGATGGCGGCCACCGCATCGCCGGCTTTTTCCACGTCGTCAAAAGAGGCCATGATCACCTGGGCCAGCAACGGCTTGGGGGTGAGCTTCACCGTGACTTCGGTGACCACCGCCAGCATGCCCTCCGAGCCGATCAACAGCGCCAGCATATCAAGCCCCGGCGCATCCAGCGCGTGATTGCCGAACTCGATGACTTCGCCTTCGATGGTGACAGCACGCACCCGCAGCACGTTATGCACGGTCAGGCCGTACTTGAGGCAATGCACGCCGCCGGAATTCTCGGCGATATTGCCGCCGATGCTGCAAGCGATCTGCGAACTGGGATCGGGCGCGTAATACAGGCCGCAAGGCGCAGCCGCCTCGGAGATGGCAAGATTCCTCACTCCCGGCTGCACCACCGCAACGCGCGCAACCGGATCGAGATGGAGAATTTTTTTCAACTTGGCCAGCGACAGCACCACGCCGTGCTTATGCGGCAAAGCCCCGCCCGACAAGCCGGTACCGGCGCCGCGCGCCACCACCGGCACGCCGCGCGCGTGGCAGGCCTTGAGCACGGCGACGACCTGCGCCTCGTCCTCCGGCAAGACCACTGCCAGCGGCAACTCACGGTAGGCGGAAAGCCCGTCGCACTCATAGGGCTTGAGGTCTTCGGCGGTTGACAGCAGCGCCGCCGTCGGCAGGATGCGGGACAATGCAACGAGCACGCCGGCGCGGTCGACGTCGCCGAAGTCCTGGTCACGGTTTGCGTTGTGCTGGCGCTGCTGGTTCATGGCTACTCCTGTCAAGCGGGCCGGCCCGCTGCAAGACTTATACCATCGGGCTGCGGCCGGAACAGTTAATTTATTCAGTTTTGCATTTGTAATTTTGATTGCACAATTGGCTGGTCTGGCTATAACCTATCCATACCGTCAAGCGCAAAAGGCCGTACTTCCTTGCCTTCCGTCGAATTACTCAAACAAAATCTGGCGATCGAACCTGATCTGCAAAATTTTATCGGGTTTGCGCTGTCTGCGGTGAAAACACTGCGGGGTAATGCTTTCTCCGCGACACTGGGAATGCTTGATGTCCTCGACAAACTGCGTCTGGCCGGGGCCGGCACCGGCTACCCCTTGCCGGCGCAACTGGTGTTGATCGACAAGCAGCTCTGCGTCAATTGGGGGGATGACGGGCAGATGTTGCTGGTTGAGCTGGAGCTTCCCCCCGCGGTGGATGAGGTGGAGAAACTGCTGCGTCACTTGCGGCAGTCGACCGAGTCGGAAGACCCTGCCCTTCTGCTGCGCCGCAACGAGGAGATGACCCGCTTCCTCAATGAAACCCGCGAGCGCACAGAGCACGAGCTGGAGGACATGCAGCAGACGCTTGCCAGGCGCCAGGAAGAACTCAGGGAAAGCGTGCGCAAGGCGGAAACCGATGCGCTGACGGGCCTGCTCAACCGTCGCGCCTACGACGAGCGGCTGGCCCAGGCTTTTCACCGCACCTTGCGCCAGCCCCATGAAATCCTGTCGCTGATTCTGTTCGATCTGGATTATTTCAAGCAGATCAACGATGAATCAGGCCACCAGTTCGGCGATGCTTACCTGAATAAAATGGCCCAGGCGATGCTTGAGGCGATTCGCCAGGATGTCGACCTGGCGTTCCGTTTCGGTGGCGACGAATTCGCTACGCTGATTTTTGCCGATACCAACATTGCCTGCAAACACGCCTTGCAGGTGCTGGCCAGCATGACCAACAAGGTGAGCATCGGCATCGCCACAATATCCGCCGACAAGCCGTGTGACGGCGGCCTGGAAAAATTCATTCATCGCGCCGACGATGCCTTGTACCAGGCGAAACGCGCCGGGCGTGGCAGGGTGGTGGTTTCCACCTGCGATGCTGATGGCAAAGTGTCCTACCAGTACTTGCTGCCCGGAACTACAGCGTGGTAAGCCTCAACAGCTTTGAAGCGTGCAGGCTGTTGTATAACAACCCGGTTGCCAACGAAAGCGACGGAATTTTATTCCGCTCGCGCTTGCTATCCACAGCGCGACGCATGGGCTTTTCCGATGGGCGCCGGCAGAATATGGCGCTGGTGGCGGCGGAACTGGTGAGCAACCAGGTCAAGCATGCGCAAGGCAAGGGCTTGCTGCAAATCTGGCAACAGGCAGGGCCGGCGCTGGATCTGGTGGCGCTGGATTTCGGGCCGGGCATACCCAATCTGGTGCTGGCGCAGCAAGACGGATTTTCCACGGCCAACACCCTGGGCAAGGGACTGGGCAGTATCCGGCGCTTATCGGATGAATCGGCGGTGTATTCGGTGCAGCCCAGAGAAGACAGTAAAAGCAAGTGGCACGGCAGTTTGTTCTGGGTGCGCTTTTGCTTGAGCGGCCGCAGCGGGGTTAAAAAAGACGCTGAAATTCCCGGCGTATTCGGGAAAAAAATCAGGCTGGGCTTGTTTTTCCGGGCGCTGGCTGAAGATCGCTATAATGGCGACAGAGTTTACATGTCGCAGGACAATGGCCGACTGCGCTGGTTGCATCTGGATGGTTTGGGGCATGGCCGGGGCGCGCACGAATCGGTGGAAAATCTGGCAGGCTGTCTGATACGCGGCGATACTCCGGCTGCGGTATTGATGCAGGCAGATCGCCAGTTGGTGTCGACACGCGGGGCTGTAGCGATCAGTTGCGCAGTAAATATCGCAGGCAAATCAGTGGAGCTGACGGGTGTGGGTGATATGAGCACGCATTTTTACACCGCCGAGGAATTGCAAAACATGACTTTTGCGCCCGGCGTACTGGGCAAAGAGCACCAGACCCCGCAAAGCGCCACATTGACTTTTGAAAAGCGTTGTACCGTCATGACAGCCAGCGACGGCATCCGCAGAAACTGGAAGTATGAATCGTTTCCGGGCCTGTTCAATCAGCATCCCCAGGTGATTGCCTATTTGCTGGGGAATATCATGGGGCGTGCGTCCGATGATCAGTCATTGTGTATTGTGAACATCGAATAGGCGACACATAGCAGCACCGCGAGAACGCAGAAATCGAAAGAGGAGCGAAAAATGGCCGCCATACAAGCCAACAAATTACTGATCGAGCAACTCAAGCTGCAAATCGGCCACATCTCGGGGGCCATCGAAACTCAGGGGCAGACCGTATTCGGCACCAGCAACCTGATGAGCACGGATGAAATTACCGATTTCAGCCTGGAGTTTCTTGAGCTGATGCTGGTCCTGCTGGAAAGCTCCAATCCGCTGGATCATCATCAACCTGCGTTCCTTGCGCTGCGCGCTTTTTTCAGCAATATGTCCAAGCAGATCCTGGCGCGCGGCGGACGCATGGAAGATTTTCTGCGCTATATCCAGTTCCTCCAGCGTTGCCTGATCGAATCGCTGAAAGAAGACAAGCACATGAAGATTGATGGAATGCGCGCGATCCTGCTGTTGCTCTCAGCGGTGTTCAACGAACTGACCTTGTCCGTGTTTCAGGCCTATCTGGAAGAAAAAGAAGGCACCATCAACGCGCAGCAGGAAGAGTTGCGCGAAACCTCCACGCCGATTACCGAAATCTGGGACGGCGTGCTGACGCTGCCGATTATCGGCACGCTGGATTCCAGCCGCACCATGATCGTGATGGAAGCGCTGCTGAACCGCATTGCTGCCGAGCGCGCCCGTGCAGTGGTGATGGATGTGACCGGCGTGCGCTCGATCGACTCGGAAGTGTCGCACCACCTGATCCAGATGGTGCGCGCGATACAACTGATGGGGGCGGACGCGATCCTCACCGGCATCCGCCCGGAAATCGCCCGTGCGTTAACCAGTTTGAATATCGACCTCGGCAACGTAACCACCCGCGCCAGCCTGTCAGACGGCCTGAAAGAAGCGTTCCGCCGTTTAGGCATCCAGGTCACCAGCACCAAGTGATGTCTGTCCCTGGCGTACACCTGACCGCCATCGGCAGCGGAGATTTCCTGCTGGAGCCGACGCGCAGCCTGGATATCAGCAAGCGCAGCGAACTGATCGAGGGCATCATCCGTCGCCTGCAAGGTACTAAATCCCAACGCCTGTACTACGATCTGGCGGAGTTACCGGTCATCGATCCGGTGTATTTCGGCTGGCTGAATGCCTTGGCGCGCGCCTGCCAAACCGTCAACGTACAGATGGTCTGCATCCACATGCAGCCGACCGCCGCCTTCGCCCTGTCCCGCTTCGTCAAGGATCCCCCCTGCTTCCACAGCGCGCATGACGTGTCGCTGTGTGGTGAAGGTTACCCCGGTTAATTCAAGCTCGGTTCACACCTATGGCTGCAAGAAATCCGCAGGCATTATCGTCGGCGCGCATGCCCTGGGTGCCGGTACTTCCCAGTCAAGAGCGAATTCAGCCCATGGCATTCGACAGGCGGGTATAGAAGCTCATGTTTTGCTGATACTGTTGGTACGAAATCATGTTGTGCTCAAGCTCGTACTTCAGGCCGCCAAGAATGTTGCTCACTGCGCCTTTGTAGTCATAGCTGGGGTCGGCATAGGGATTGCGCCAACCCGGATCACTAGGCTCAAGGGCTTTCACCTTGCCGGTGCTTGTGTCGTAGTGAAGATTAGCCAGCCCCACGGCTAATACCATGGCCCCAAGAACCGGGATGTCCCGCCCCGACATGCCCGCGGTAGCAGAAGCCCAGGCGGTCTTGAAGGATTCCGGTGCATTCTGGGGCGGGAACACGATGGTATTGGCCGCACCAATGGTCGTAAGCCCGTTGTTGTCCATATCCTTGGCGGAACCGGGCTGAATCAGCAGGTTGCCGGCCCCCTCATTCGTCAAGGTGGAAATATCAATCGAGTTGGCCAGACTGTGCACCTGCCTCAGCACTTCCATTTCCGATGATGACAGGCTATACAAAAACGCCTTGGGGTCCGCCTGTGCATTTGCTGCATTTGTTGCGTTTGCCTTTGCAAGAATGTCCTTGAACTGCTGAACGGTTTTATCGGACACCTGACGCAGGCGCATCAGATCTAGGGCCTGGCTGGAAAAACTCACTACGGTATCCGGGCTGACGCTTGTCTGTGCCACCGGTATGGTGGTCGACATGCCGGAGGCAACGGACGAGTAAAGAGTACCGGCAACTGTGGCAGTTTTTGCCGTATAGCTGAGTCCAACCGCTGAAGAAATATTCATTTGCGCGCCATCCTGACTTGGTTTTCAAAGTTAAGGATGTAAAAGCAACAGTCATACCAACCAACTCCAGTATGGCTGCCGCATTTTTTGAGTACTTGCGGCATTGCCGATCTGCACAAGAAAAATTTCTCCGGCACATCGAATAGCAGCGAATCAAAGCGCCAGCGTCTCCAATCCTTCCGCCAGCGTTTCGATCTCGCTTTCTGCGGCAGCGCCGCGCTGCCGATAGGCGTCGAGCAGACACGCAGCCAGCGCTTGCCAATGGCTGCGCCCGGCAGTGAGCGCCGCGCGCAGGGGAGCGCTGTCGCCGCTGCTGTTCCACACGGCATAGGCGGCGGTCAGGCGCGGGAACAGCGCCTGCCGCATGCCCTCGAAATTGGCGAACCAGAAGTGCAGCGAAGCCTGCGCGTCACGTTCCAGCAGCGCCGGCAGGGTGGACAAACAATCGGCGAGGTTGTCGCGGATGGCCCGCGCCAGTATTTCGGCGCGGCGGTGGGAAAAACCGCTCAGCATTTCCTCCCAGTCCGGACCGAGCAACAATCCGGCGGCGTGTTCGCCGAGCTCATGCAGGATCAGTGTCTCGCTTTCTGCAACAGTCATGCGTTCGATGGCCTGGTGCGGATCGGCTGCGTAGCCGTAGCTGTCGAGTGTTGCCTGGATCGCGCCGGGGCGCGGTCGCAGATTCCAGCTCTCAACTTTCTCCCACAGCCAGCGGCGCAAAGCTTCCTGCCGCAGATAGACGGTGCCACGCTGCAAGGCGGCGGGCGCGGCATTCAGGTCGCGCACATATTCGCGCCCCGAAACGAGAATGTCCACTCCGCCGCGCCGTTCGCGGCGCAGCAGTTCGCCGACGAAAAAATGCGGCTTGTGAAAGCGTCCGATGCCGGCCCCATACACCATGCCCTGCGCGAACAGCGAGCGATTGATGGCGTCGGTGGCAAACGGGTCGAACAACTCCGCGCCGACCGGCAGCGGCCCATAGTCAGCGCCGCTGTCGTCGAGATCGTTCCACAAGGCTTCGCGCGCCGCCAGCCAGCGGCCCACTGCGGCGCGCGGCGGCGGTTCGGCAAGCGGCAGGTCGCACTCCCAGCGATAGAATTCGCGCATCTCCAGCAGGTAATTGCACAGCGTCATGCCGCGCGCATGACGGGCGTCGGTGATATGGCAGTTGCGCTGCACCGCGCCGAGCAGCAGATCGTCGGGCTGGAGTCTGGATTCAGGGTTCATGGCTTGACAGTACCACGACGACGGCCCTGCCATTGGCCGATGGCGCGCACGATAGTTGGCCAGGGCAGCCCTTCCAGGCCGCCCGGACGCTCGATGGCGGTACGCACCAGGCGCTGCACATCGGCGGAAGGCGCATCGGGGTCGAGCGCCTGCATCAAGCCGCGCAAGCCGCCGGACTGGATTTTCATGGCCTGGGCATGAGGCAATAATGCCAATGGGTGAGCGCGCAGTTTGAGGGCAAAACCGGCATTTTCGCGCAGCAGGCCCAGCAGCGCGGCGCAATGGGCGCGTGCGACCGGCGAGGAACAGGCCACCGTTACGCGCTCGGCAATCGCCTGGTTGAGCGCCAGACTGCACACCGCATCACGCGCCAGCAAGGGTTTCTCGAAAATGCAGGGCAGGCGGTTGATTTCGCCGCGTGCAGCCCGAAAAGCGGTTTCGTCCATACGCAGTTAACTAATAATCGTCGCCGATCAGCGGCTCCGGTTCACGCACTTGCGACAGCAAGTCCTCGGCCTGCAACTCGTTCTCGGCGAAGATCACTTTGACCGTGCATCCCGCCGGCAGATCGGGCGAGGTGCGCAGCGTCTTGGCCTCGCCTGAAGCATCCTTGAAGGCGGCGTGTTGCGCCACTTTTTCCAGGTGGCGGATGGGAGAATGGATTTTATAAATGTAGTACGGCATATCGGCTCCCAATAAAAATTATTCGACGTAACGCTTCATGGCCCGCCGCCGACCCGGCTTGCTTTTCTGGATGATGACGCCGCGCACCGGCGTCAGGTCAGCAATCGGCAGCTCCGCATAGCTCGGATTGAGTGGCCGCAGCAACCAGCACTCGTTATTCCTGACGAGTTGACGGAAGATCCATTCGTCGTTGTGAAAAGCGAGGACAAACGCGCCGTCGCCCGCCAGCCCTTCCGGCTCGATGACGACCACGTCGCCTTGCTCGAACTCCGGCAGCATGCTGTCGCCCAGCACCATCAGCACAAACGGCTCGGCGCCGCTGCAACTCGATTCGGGCGCAGCCTGCTGCGTCACGATGGGGATCGCCGGGAAAGCTATCTGTTTCTTCGCATCCATTATTCACTCCAGCCAGTACACCAGATAATACAACCTTACGCCTTCGGAAGAACGCGACGGCCCCGCCACTCGCGCGGCATGCAGGCCTGCCGCCGGCCTGGCGCGTTCGCGCGCCAGGGCTTCGGAGGCGACCACCTCAACGCAGTCTTCGGCAAAACGCTGACGCCCTGGCTTGCGTGCCTGCACCACGGCAAAATGCTCGCGCACCAGTTGCGTCTCGTCGTCGAGGGTGATGCCGCCTTTCATGCCCGGCGGGTATTTATGCCCATTGGGTACTTGTGCCCTTTAGGGTATTTATACTCGCTGGAGTATTCATGCCCGGCGGGTATTTATGCCCATAGGGTACTTGTACCCTTTAGGGCATTCATAGGGTCGGCTGTGCTGCTGGTGCAGTTCCATCGGGGATTTTGTATTCCATTTTGCGCTCTTCTTCGGCGAATCCACCAGCACCCAGCGTGGAACACTCGCGCATTTCAGGCAGTCCTCGCACAAGACCCGCACATCCGCAGCCACGCATGCAGTCTGAAGGCCGGTTTGCGCCAGAGGCGCAGAAGAAGTAAGCTACCATTCAATGTGTACATACTACTACAAGGTATTCGCCATGAGCACAGCAACCTTAACTTTGCGCGTTCCCGCAGAAATAAAAGATCAGTTGGATCGGCTGGCTGATGCCACGCACCGCACCAAATCCTACTTGGCTGGAGAAGCCATTCGGCAGTACCTTGACCTGGAAGCATGGCAGGTCGGGGAAATTCAGCAGGCGATCAAGGAAGCCGATGCTGGAGACTTCGCGTCGACCGAAGAAGTAGCCGCCATCGTGAAGAAATATGCAGGTTAACTGGCTACGCCGAGCGTTGGAAAATCTTGACCAGGAAGCTACGTACATCGCCAAGGATAGTCCCCGGATGGCGTCGGAATTTGCGCGCCATCTGCTCGCAAGTGCGGAAATGCTCGCGGATCACCCTAACATGGGGCGTCCCGGTCGTATTACCGGGACGCGCGAGCTGATAGTCACTCAGTTCCCCTATATCCTCCCTTATCGGATTCGTGGTAGTGCTGTTGAAATCTTGCGCGTATTTCATACCGCCCGGAAATGGCCAAAAAGGATGGGTTGATTCCGCACGTAGTTCGACGACCGAAGGACTTGCTCAGCGCTCCCATCGGGTACTTGTGCCCTTTAGGGTATTTATGCTCGCTGGAGCATTTATGCCCATTGGGTATTTATTGTAGAGCTCTGAGCTGGTTCAGCAGCGGTGCAATCAACGGTTCGAGTTTCTTGCGCATATGCGGCCCCACTGCGCTGCTGCGGGTGAGAATGGGTTCTGCATCGCTGGCGCGTGTGGCCGCCAGCACCGCCAGCGCCCCCACGGCAGGCGCCTGTTCGGGCAAGGTGGTGACAAGTTGCGCACGGCCCTCCGCCACGTTCAGCGGCGCGCACCAGGCGCCGATGGCGTCCAGCAACGCATACACGGCATCCGGCACCGCCGGTTTTTCCAGGGCCAATTCCGCCGCTTTAAGAAAACTCTGGCCGCTGGCGGAATACGCCCGCCGCAACTGTCTGGCCCAGAGGTTGCCGGCTTCAGCCAGGGCCGTCAGCGCTGCGTCGCAGGGACGTGCCGGAAGGTCTCCGGGCAGTGCGTCCGGCAGGGACTCAAGAAATCCGACGAAATAATGCGGCCGCCGCTTGGCTTTTTGCCACAACGCCTGACGCCCTGCCGCATCGGGTTGCCCGGCCGCCAACACCGCGCGCACGCCGTTCAATGCGACGAGCGGATCCTCCACAAAAGGCAGATGCTCGATCAGGTAATCGGCCAGGGTCCTGGCCATGGTTCCGCGCGCCACGCCCGGGTGGGCGAGCATGGCGCGGGCCACTTCGAAGCTCGGTTGTATCCACCAGACACGCCGCGCCAGTTCGTCCGTGAGCCCTTGCGTATGCGCGACGGCGACCACCGCCTCTGCTTCGCCCAGCAACAACATGGCCTCAAGACTTTTTGGGCTGGCTTGTCCCATGCGCGTCCAGCGCCGCAGGTGCACCGGATAGCCGCCGGGAGAGCCGAGCGCATGGCCGCCCAGCAACTCGCGCACCCGCATCAGGTATTGCTCCGCGCGGCAGTTCGGATGCAGGGAAATCTTCGCCTCGCCGCGCTCGGTCAAGGCATGCAGCGCCGGCGCCGACTCATCCAGGCGGATCGCCTGCACGCCGCCCGCCAGCAACACATGCAGGCGCAAGGCGTCTTCAGGGGCGAGTTCGGTAGTCAGGCCAGCGGACAAGTTCGCAGCCTTCAATTCAGTTGTATCCTGCGGCCCCACGGCACCGGCGCCTTGCCCTTGACCAGCCACAACACCGGGTAGTCGGGCGGCGCAGCGGGAAATTCTCCCAGTGCATCGGTGAAGTAAAGCAGCGCATCGGGCGCACGGCCTTCCCGCGCGACCCACTCGAACACCGGCGCGAAGGCCGTGCCGCCGCCGCCGATCAAGCTGCGCGGCAGAGACAACGCTTGCCACGGCTCGAACAACCACGGCGCGTCCGGCGCGAGTGCTGCGTCGCAGGCGAACAGGGTGACACGCGCCGGCAGCGCGCCGCGTATCGCATCGACCTCGCTGACGAACTGCGCCAGCTCGGCGGCGCCGACCGAGCCGGAAATATCCAGCGCAACACACAGCTCGGCCTGGCTGCTCCTCAAGCTGGGGAAAATCATTTCACCTTCGCGCCGCGAAGGCCGCGCGTAGGAATAATCGTGCTGCGCCATCTGCGATAAATACTGGGCCAGCAGGGAACGCCAGGGCAGCACCGGTTGCAGCATCTGTCCGATCAGGCGGGCCAGCCCGCCGCCGAGCTTGCCGGCTTCCTGCGCGCGTTGCGCAGCAGCGGCCAGATGACGTTGCCATTGCTGCGCCAGTTGTTCGCGCTCGGCGGCAGCGAGCGGCGCAGGCGGCGCCATTGCGGCCTTGGCCTCGCCACCATCAAGCGTCGCGCCAACGCCGGGTGTCTGCTGCGGTTGTTCGCCATTGCCTTGGTCACCTTGGCCACCTTGGCCGCCCTCGCCGCCATCGCTGTCATACAAATGCTGATCGAGCGTTTCCTGATCGAGGCTGTCGTCGATGCAGGGGTAGATTTCTTCGGCCGTCATACCGGCATAAAGATCAAGCACCAGCGCTTCCGGCGGCGGCCTCAGACCTTGCTCGGCCAGCACCGGGTTGATGGCAAAGTCGCACGCCAGATCCCAGCGCTGACGGACCCGCGAGCCGCGCCGGGCAAAATGGCCGAGCGCGCAATGCAGCGCCTCGTGCGCCAATGCGAACTGCACCTGGGCGGAAGAGAGTCCTTCAATCCAGCGCGGATTGTAGTAAAGCGCGCGCGCATCGGTGGCGCTGGTGCGGCACCAGCCGGCATCGGCTTCGACCAGCGGCAGGCGCAGCACCAAAGCGCCGAGAAAAGGTTGATCGAGAATCAGCCGGGCGCGCGCCGTGGCAAGTTTTCCGGCGGCTTTATTCATACAGCATCAGATCGGCGACACTGCCGGCCCAGGTGGCGAACTGCGGCACGGCGAACAGCTCGCGGCCTATACCGCGGTGCAAATCGGCCACCAGCATGACGCCCATTTCCCGCAACGGCAGACGGCCTGCGTAATCGAGGATACGGCCCCACACCTGCACCGCATCCGGCGTGCCGCGCACCCGCAGGGCGCGACCAGCGAGGGCTGCGGCAACGGCGTATTGCAAATCGATTTCCGTCGGCACCTCCGCCTCTCTGCCGGCGACGATTGCATCGAGATCAGGCAGCCGCGCCAGGCTCTCCAGATACGCGCCGCACTCGATGCCGGCGGCCTGTCCGACGCAGGCCATCAGCGCCCCCGGCAACAGGTCGGGGCGCGCGCCGAATTTCTGCAAGGCGCGATGTGCATATTCCCACGAACGCGGGCTGGGGAAAGCTGCGCCCGCGCGGGTCGGGTCGAAGTCGAAGAGCAGTTCGGGCTTGAAGCGCAGGAAGCCGATCAACCGCTCGTCGATTCCGTTGGCATAGGCCCAGACGGCCCAGTCGTCGAGGTTGGCTTCGATCTCGTAATGCGAAAATCGGTTCGCCAGCGGCGCCGGCATGGCATAGGTGACGCCGCGATCACCCTGGCGGTTGCCAGCGGCGAAGATGGCCCAACCTTCCGGCACCAGGTATTCGCCGAGACGCCGGTCGAGAATCAACTGATAGGCGGCGGCGGAAACGGCGGGCGGGGCCGAAGTGATCTCGTCGAGAAACAGCACGCCGCGCGGGCCATGCCGTTGCGCGTCCGGCAGCAGCGACGGCACTGCCCATTCGACGGCGCTCTTGCCGTGCCGCTCGAT
>JACQAO010000073.1 GCA_016194935.1 Betaproteobacteria bacterium | reverse complement strand
TCTGGCCGAGGTGCAGTACCGTTTCAATCGTCGCTTCGATCTCAAGTCCATCCTGATCCGACTCGTCCGTGCTGCAGTACTTACCCGCCCGCGACCTGAGCATATGATTAGACTGGCTGAGGTTGGGGGCTAATCAAGTTTAGTTTTGGCTAACGCTTGTTCCGCAGGCATTGGCTTTTTCAGAAACTTCGTCTTCATCGTCTCGCCTCCAATTCCCGTTTCAGCATGTCCTTGAGCGCCTTCTTGTGCTTCGCGCTCAGGTCTTGCATTTCGTCCTTATCGTACAGCGTGTAAAGCCACAACTGCCGACCGGCTTCCTACCAGAAATAGATCGCCCGCAATCCACCGCGCTTTCCCTTGCCACGTCCCTGGTCGGCATGGCGCAATTTGCGTAGCCCGCCAGCGCCCTCGATCACCTCGCCAGCCTCCGGGTTTTCCATCAGGTCATTCTGCAAGGCGCGAAAGCCTTCGTCATCCAGGTACTCACCACTGAAACGGGAAAAAGCCGGCAGCTCCACGAACAGCGCTTTCATGGGATAAATATACGCAAGTTGCGGTGGGTTTTCAAGAGGGTTATTCAGGCTCGATTTTCAAAGCCCCAGCCGTTTTTGCTCACCGCCAATACCAAGCTCATCACCCGCCTTGCGCGGTCGCCCGCGCAGTACAGCGGATCGCCCGCAACGTGAGCCAGCCAGGGGTTGGCGACGGGAAACCGGCAGCCACGCGTCTGTGAAATCCATTGGACACGAAGCGGCGCCAAGGTTCTTCAGGGGGCGGTAAAGACCGCCAGGGCGAAAGCAGCCCATTGCTGATCACTTGATCCTGATGGGTGGCTGGCGCGATTCGTTCGCAGCCATACTTTGAAGAAACAGGCGCGGTCAGCAACTGCGACGGAGAAGTAAAGAAACAAAAACAGGCGGCTTGCGCCGCATGGAATCGTTTACTCGCTTGACACAGGCCGACTAATGAGTAGCCCGATGACACTGCCCCCTCATCCTCCTTTGTCATGGTGGATTTGTTGTAGGCCACGCTGCAAGACGGACATTGCCAATCCGGCGCGATGTTATTCGCTTGCCGGATGTGGTGACTTTTTGCGCAGATTGTTGGCATTTGATTTGGTTGAATGTGTCTTTAATATATGAGTAAGTCAATTCGAGCCTGGCCCTGTTGATTCCTCGGATTCACCGTCGTTTTTCAGAAGCAAACAAGCCGAAACTATTCCAAGGACGGTTCCTAGTAACCCTGCTACTCCAAACCCGATGACAACCAATATCAGTGGATATTCATACATGCGTCCAAATAGAACCAGGTCAAGTAGTGCGCTTACAACAAATACCAAGGGAATAAGTGAGGCACCGAGAATAGCGCCGACAAGTGACGTAATGCCAACTGCAATATTGGAATGGAATTTGGCCAGAAGTACTCTAGTTAGAGCATGGAACGGGACCGTACCTACCAAAATAGTAACGAAGCCTGCCAGCATCGGGAATAAAGCTTCGCCTCCCCACCAGAATGGTGAAATCCAACCCGTGAAGCCTACGACCGTTGAAAATAATAGAAGACCAACCGATGCGCTCGCAAAGAAAGCAACGAAACCTGTAAAAATGCGAATGTGCTTATTGGACATCAACAAGTCTCTTTCAGAGGCATAAACTTGGTATGGGTTTGTTGTAGCCAGGCGCATTCCATGGTGGAACTAAAGGCAGCATCGGCGGTGTAGCCCCAACAGCCCTTATGACACCAGAAACATATGAGTTACTGTTGTAAGAGCTTCCAGTTGCACTCGGGAACAGACCATAAGAGAGCTTATTCCCATACGAGCTACTTGCCGCAATGAGCGCACTAATGAATTGACTGTTACTCATTCCGGTAGGCGGTGTAACCAATACTCGGAACTTCGCTTTGGTCGGCGCATCGTCTGGGTAGTTAGGCCAGCTTATCGGTGTCATTGGGGCCAGGCTCGATTTGAAAATCTTCGTATACCTTTGTTCTCCAGTTGTGTCTGGTTTTTCAGCATGCCCGCCACAGTTTGTGGTGTTTTTGATTGCTCTGGCAGAAAATTCCCTAAGTCACTTAACCCATCGCGTAATCGGCATCGAGCGCCACACAGCTAAAGTTGAAAATAGGTATTGTGCGCATTACGTACCGCACAGTCAAACCAGCATGGGCGCGATTAAACTACAGGCCGCTGACTTAGATTATTTGTGCAGCCGTCAATGCACAAGTTACATGCGCGAATGGCTGGCGCTTGCGGTGGGCTATAATTCCAAGTCCTGTCTTGAGGTTGGGAGATATGTCCGACATCGCCGAATTGGTCAATGGGGCCGCGCGTCTTGCGCCTGCCGCCACGCAACTGCCGGTATCCTGGTACTTTGACGAAAAGCTGTTCGCGCTTGAGAAACAATTGCTTTTCGATGCCGGCCCAGGCTATGTTGGCCATGCGCTGATGGCGCCGGAAGTACATGATTACCGCAGTCTCGAATGGCTGGATCATGCCAAGCTGCTGGTGCGGCAAGAGGACGATGGCAAGATCGAGTTGCTGTCGAATGTCTGCCGTCATCGCCAGGCCATCATGTTGCAGGGCGCCGGCAATGCCCGCAATATCGTCTGCCCCATTCATCGCTGGACTTACGACATGCAGGGCAGCCTGATCGGCGCGCCGCATTTTCCGGCCAAGCCCTGCCTGCATCTGGAAAAACAGCCGCTGGAAAACTGGAACGGCTTGCTGTTCAAGGGGCCGCGCTCGGCCCAGGCAGATCTGGCGGGGATGCGGCTGGCCGACGACGGCGTCTTCGATTTCACCGGCTACAAGCTCGACCGCGTCGAGATGCATCAGTGCAACTACAACTGGAAGACTTTCATCGAGGTTTATCTGGAGGACTATCACGTCGCGCCTTACCACTCGGGCCTCGGCAATTTCGTCACTTGCGACGATCTGGCCTGGCAGTTCGGCGAGTGGTACTCGGTGCAGCGGGTGGGCGTGACGTCGTTGCAAAAGCCCGGCACCCCGGCCTACGCGCGTTGGCAAAAGGCGATCCTCGACTACGGCCAGGGCGAGAAACCCAGGCAAGGTGCGGTATGGCTTACTTACTATCCGAATATCATGGTCGAGTGGTATCCGCATGTGCTGGTGGTGTCCACCCTGATCCCGCAGGACGTGAACCGGACGCTGAACGTCGTCGAGTTCTACTATCCCGAGGAGATCGCCCTGTTCGAGCGCGAGTTCATCGAAGCCGAGCAGGCTGCCTACATGGAAACCGCGCTTGAGGACGACGATATCGGCGAGCGCATGGATCGCGGCCGTCATGCCCTGATGAAGCAAGGTCGTAGCGAGGCCGGCCCCTACCAGTCGCCGATGGAAGACGGCATGCAACACTTCCATGAATTTTACCGACGGATTATTGAGCCGAATTTCTGAATGCAATCCTTGTGGATGATTGCGGCGAGCCTGCTGTTCGCCTGCATGGGCGTGTGCGTGAAGCTGGGCAGTGTGCAGTTCTCCGCCGCCGAGCTGGTGTTCTATCGCGGCGCCATCGCTTTGCTGTTGATCTTCGGCTATGTCCGCATCGCCGGACTGACGCTATCCACCCGGCACTGGCGCACCCATGTTACGCGCGGCCTGGCCGGCTTCGTCTCGCTGGTGATGTATTTCTACGCCATCAGTTTGATCCCGTTGGCCACGGCAGTGACGCTCAACTATACGTCGCCGCTGTTCCTGGCCCTGCTGCTGGCTTTCTGGCAGCGCGAGCGGATACGTCCGCTGCTGTTTGTCGCGCTGGCGGCGGGATTTGCCGGTGTCATATTGCTGCTGCGACCGAGCTGGCATTCCGAACAACCCGCAGGGGGCTTGTTCGCACTCGGCTCAGGCATGGTTTCCAGCATCGCCTACCTGAATGTGCGCAAGCTCGGCGAACTGGGCGAGCCGGAATGGCGCACGGTGTTTTATTTTTCCTTGATCGCCGCCATCGGCGGTCTGCCCTGGGTTGTGGCGAATGCCTGGAGTGATCAACTCCCGCACGCCATCGATGCGCGCGGCTGGTGGCTGCTGTTGGGCGTTGGCGGTTTCGGCGCGCTGGCCCAGCTCTGCATGACACGCGCCTACAAACACGGCAAGACCATGGTTACCGCCAGTTTTGCCTACAGCACCGTGGTGTTTTCCAGCCTGTTCGGCATGTTGTTATGGAATGAACGCCTGCCCTTGATGGCCCTGCTGGGCGTCGGGCTGATCCTCGTCAGCGGCATACTCGCCACGGCTTTCTCACGGGCCGCTCCGGTCGAGCAGGATTGATATACTTGAAACCCCGCCCACAAAGGAACCGCCATGATCACGACCGACCACCAGGGCAATCTTGTTTCCGTCACAGTTTTCGGCGAGTTCACACTGGCCGATTTCAAGGAATTCGAAGCAGCTGTGCTCAACGATATTCAACACGCAAGCCCGGTCAGTCTGCTCGTCGACCTGCGGCAAATGGCTGACTTCACGGTCGACGTGGCTTGGGAGGAAATAAAATTCTCGCGCCAGCATCCGCACGATTTCAGCCGTATCGCGGTGTTGACCGAGAGCCAGTGGATTGCCTGGAGCGCCTGGCTGTCGCATGCCTTCGTCGATGCTGATTTGAGTGTTTTCGGCAACCTGGCCGAGGCCCGCGCCTGGCTGTCGGAAGGACGGTGATCGGTATGACATCAAAATTTCTGGCGGATGTGGTCGAGGTCGCAGCGCATCTCGCCGATCCGTCGTGGCGCGTCTTTGATTGCCGCCACGATCTCAAGCAGACCGAATACGGCGCGCAGGCCTATGCCCAGGGCCATATTCCCGGCGCCCAGTTCCTCCATCTTGATCGTGATTTGTCCGGGCCTGTCAACGGCAGCAACGGCCGGCATCCGTTGCCCGATCCCGTTGTTCTGGCGCGTAAGCTGTCGCAATGCGGGGTCGGCGCCGATACCCAGGTGGTTGCCTACGATAACGAAGGCGGTGTTTTCGCCTCGCGTTTGTGGTGGCTGCTGCGCTGGCTGGGGCATCCGCGGGTGGCGCTGCTCGACGGCGGGCTGGCGGGCTGGAAGCGCCACAAGCTGCCGCTGGAGGAGGGCCTGCCGCTGATTGCACCGGCGCAATTTGTAGCGCAGCCCGTCGCTCCGGGTGTGGCGCCGGTGGATGCGGCGTATGTGCTGGCGCACCTGGGTAAACCCGGCATGCTGATCGTCGACGCACGCAGCCCGGAACGCTTCCGCGGCGAGAACGAGACGCTCGATCCGGTCGGCGGCCATATACCCGGCGCGATGAACCGTTTTTACTTCGACAATCTCGATGACGACGGCTGTTACTTCAGGCCGGCGCACGAATTGCGTGGTCAGTTCGAGGCGCTGCTGGGCGGGCAGGATGCGCGCAATGTGGTGCAACAGTGCGGCTCGGGCGTGAGCGCCTGCCATAACCTGCTGGCGATGGAATTGGCCGGCCTGCATGGCTCGCGGCTGTATGCCGGATCGTGGAGCGAGTGGTGCGCCGATCCGGCGCGACCGGTGGCCAGCGGGGCTTAGACGTTGGTTATACCGTGCCTGGTCAAAGCCCAGGCTACATGTTCGCGCACCAGCACTGAAACATCTTCTTCACGCGATCTTAGGGCGGCGACGACTTCCGGTGTGGTTGGCGCATTGCCCAGACCGACCGCCAGGTTTCTCAGCCAGCGTTCGTAGCCGATGCGGTAGATCGCCGAGCCTGCCATTTTTTTCTTGAATTCTTCCGCACTCCAGGCGAACAATTGCGACAGACGCGCATGATCCAGGCCGTGGCGCACGGCGAAATCGTCTTCGCGCGTGGTCGGCGCATCCTTGTTCCACGGACAGCACAACTGACAGTCGTCGCAGCCATACACGCGATTGCCGATCAGCGGGCGCAATGCCAGCGGGATACTGCCTTTGAGCTCGATGGTCAGGTAGGAGATGCAGCGCCGCGCATCGAGACGGTAGGGCGCAACAATGGCGCCGGTGGGGCAGGCGCTGATGCAGGCGGTGCAGGTGCCGCAGTGATTGCTGGCCGGCGGATCGGGCGGCAGTGGCAGCGTGGAATAAATTTCGCCGAGAAAAAACGTCGACCCTGCCTCGCGTGACAACAGCAGAGTGTGCTTGCCGCGCCAGCCGAGCCCGCTGTTTGCCGCCAGCGCAACTTCCAGCACCGGCGCCGAATCGGTAAACACGCGGTGGGCGAAGTTGCCAGCAAGATCGAGATCGCCAACTTCGGCCTCGATGCGCTCTACCAGCTTTTGCAGCCTGGCGCGCAACAGCTTGTGGTAGTCGCGGCCCAGCGCATAGCGCGAAATATAGGCACGTTCGCCGTCGGCGAGATTGTCCGCAGCATTGGCGGCATTCGTGGCTGAGGGCCAGTAATCGAGACGCGCCGAGATGACGCTGACGGCGCCGGGTATCAACTCATTGGGCCGGGCGCGCTTGACGCCGTGGCGTGCCATATAATCCATCTCGCCGTGGAAACCATCCGCCAGCCAGGCCAGCAGGCCGGCTTCCGCCGCGCCGAGATCGGTCGCCGAGGTGATGCCGACGGCGGCGAAGCCGAGTTCGCGGCCCCAGGTTTTGATATTCACGGCCAACGCTTGCCAGTCTGGAGATTGTTTCGAATGCATGCGGATCACGACCATCGGATGGATTCCGATGATAACGCCTCCACCCTGTTCCTGCCTGACGAGGCGGCGACCCTGGCCCTGGGCGCAGCCCTGGCGCAGGCGCTGGTGCGCGAATCAGCGCAAGGTCTGATCATCTTTCTCGAAGGCGATCTGGGCGCCGGCAAGACCACGCTGGTGCGTGGGCTGCTGCGGGCGCTGGGCTATGCAGGGACGGTAAAAAGCCCAACCTACACACTAGTTGAACTTTATGCTGTTTCTGGATTAAACTTGTATCACTTTGATTTTTATCGGTTCGATCAAGCGGAAGAATTCCTTGATGCAGGCTTGGACGAATACTTTCAGGGCGCTGGCAACTGCCTCGTCGAATGGCCGGAGAAGGCCGGTGTCTACCTGCCGCCTGCCGATCTGCACTTGCGTTTATCTGTCGCTGCTGACGGGCGGCGCGCCGGGTTGCGGTACGGCAGCGAGAAGGGCCGGCAATGCCTGACAAATTGGATTTCCTGTATCGTCAGCATTCCCGGCGCGACGCCCTCAAGCTCGCCGCCGCCACGCTGACGCTGCTCGTCACACGCAGTGGAGCGGCGGCGACTACGACGACAGCGCCCGCTCAAACCAGCATGCTGGCAGTGCGGGTCTGGCCCTCCAGGGATTACACCCGCATCACCCTGGAACACAATGAGCCGCTCAAATTCAACTATCTGCTGGTCAAGGATCCGGAGCGACTGGTGCTTGATCTGGAAGGCATCGAATTCAATTCGGTGTTGCAAAACCTGCCCGGCAAAATCTCCGAGACCGATCCCTATATCAAGCTGATCCGCGCGGGGCGCAACAAACCGGGCGTGGTGCGGCTGGTGATCGAACTCAAGGGCGAGCATGGCGCCGTCAAGCCGCAGGTGTTTACGTTGAAGCCGGTGGGCGAATACGGTTACCGGCTGGTCGTCGACCTGTATCCGAGCGAACCGCCCGACCCCCTGATGGCGCTGCTGGAAAAAAGCCGCGAGACACCCTTGAAACCTGCGGACAAGCTGGATGCGCAAGACAAATCCACCCCCGCCAAGCCCGCCATTGCGCGCATGGTCACCATCGTTCTGGATCCCGGTCACGGCGGTGAAGATCCGGGCGCGGTCGGGCGCGGCGGCAGCCATGAAAAAGACGTGACGCTTTCGATTGCGCGTCGGCTCAAAGCCAAGATTGACGCGGAAGAAAACATGCGTTCGGTGTTGACGCGCGACGGCGATTACTTCATTCCCCTGGGGCAGCGCGTAGCCAAGGCGCGCCGGGTGCAGGCCGATCTGTTCGTCTCGGTGCATGCCGACGCCTTCATCCAGCCGACGGCGCGCGGCTCCAGCGTGTTCGTGCTGTCGGAGCATGGCGCTTCGTCTTCCGCAGCGCGCTGGATGGCGCAGCGCGAGAACGCCTCCGACCTGATCGGCGGTGTCAACATCGGCGTCAAGGACACTTATCTGGCGCGCACCCTGCTCGATCTTTCCCAGACCGCCACCAACAACGACAGCCTCAAGCTGGGCAAGGCGGTGCTGGGCGAACTCGGCAACATCAATACACTGCACAAGGGACGGGTCGAGCTGGCCGGTTTTGCCGTGCTGAAAGCGCCGGATATTCCGTCGATCCTGGTCGAGACGGCTTTTATTTCCAATCCTGAAGAGGAAAAAAGGCTGGTCGACGACGAATATCAGGACAAAATTGCCGATGCCATCCTGCGCGGCATCAAGCGCTACTTCGCCAAGAATCCACCGCTCGCCAAATCCAGACTGGCTTTAGTCAACTAAGGTCAACTAAGGCAAACCGAAGCCAACTGGGCCGGACTGATATAATTCGCGCTTTTTCAGCGAGAAAAGAGACGCAGCGGCAATGTTGGTTTTTCGCGGAACCCCCGATCAGGCGACGACGTCCACGGTACTCACCATCGGTAATTTCGATGGCCTGCACCGCGGCCACCGGGCTTTGCTCGACCGGTTGACGGCGCATGCGCGCAGCGTCGCCCTGCCGGCAGCCGTGCTGACTTTCGAGCCGCATCCGCGTGAATTTTTTGCGCCCGAGCAAGCGCCGGCGCGCTTGACCAGCCTGCGTGAAAAACTCAATCTGCTGGAAAACTGCGGTATCGCCCAGGTCTATGTGTGTCGCTTCAATGCCAGGCTGGCTACGCTCAGCGTGGAAAATTTTATCGAAGATATTTTAGTCAGGGGGTTGTCTGTCCGTCACCTCATCATTGGCGATGATTTTCACTTCGGCAAGGGACGCCGTGGCGATTTCGCCATGCTGCAGCAGGCTGGACAGGAACATCGTTTCGGCGTTGAGGCTATGCACGCAATAGACTGGGAAGGCGAGCGTGTTTCCAGTTCCGCCGTGCGCGATGCCCTGGAGGCGGGCGACCTGGAACATGCGGCACGCCTGCTGGGCCGTCCTTACAGCATCTCCGGGCGAATCGAGCATGGCGAGAAAGTGGGGCGTCAGTTGGGTTTTCCCACAGCCAATGTGCAGCTCAAGCGCAAGCGCCTGCCGCTGGAAGGAATTTTTGCCGTGACGCTGTCCGGCGTCGCGGAGCAGCCGCTGCCAGGCGCAGCCAGCCTGGGTGTGCGCCCCACGCTGGGCGCAGGGCTGAAGCCGGTATTGGAAGTGCATCTGCTGGATTTCGAGAGCAGCATTTACGGTGCTCACGTCACCGTGAATTTTCTGCATAAATTGCGCGACGAGGCTAAATTCGACGGTCTTGTTGCGCTCAAGGCGCAGATTGCCAAGGATGTCGCCGCCACCCGAACTTATTTCCTGAATATGAAAAATGGCTGATTACCGAAAAACCCTGAACATGCCCGACACACCCTTCCCGATGCGCGGCGATCTTGCCAGGCGCGAACCGGGCTGGGTCGAGGACTGGCGGCAGCGGCGCCTGTATCAACGCGTACGCGAGGTCTCCAAAGGGCGTCCGCGTTTCGTGCTGCACGACGGTCCGCCTTATGCCAACGGCGACATCCACCTTGGTCATGCAGTCAACAAAATACTCAAGGACATCGTCGTTCGCTCCAAGACCCTGGCGGGTTTCGACGCGCCCTACGTGCCGGGCTGGGATTGCCACGGGCTGCCGATCGAGCACAAGATCGAGATGCAGCACGGCAAGAATCTGCCCGCCGGCAAAGTGCGCGAACTCTGCCGCGCCTATGCCGCCGAGCAGATCGAAATCCAGAAGAAAGGCTTCATTCGCCTCGGCGTGCTGGGCGATTGGGAGCATCCCTACCTGACCATGGCTTTTCCCAACGAGGCCGGAGAAATCCGCGCGCTGGCGGAAATCGTCAAGCGCGGCTGGGTGTTCAAGGGATTGAAGCCGGTGAACTGGTGCTTCGACTGCGGTTCGGCGCTGGCCGAAGCCGAAGTCGAATATGCCGACAAGCAGAGTCCGGCGATTGATGCCGGGCTGGTTTGCGCCGAGCCGGAAAAACTCGCCGCGGCCTTTGGCCTCGCCGCTTTGCCGGCCACTGCTTATGCCGTGATCTGGACCACCACACCGTGGACCATTCCCGCCAACCAGGCGCTCAACGTTCATCCCGATTTCGACTATGCGCTGGTGGAAACTCCGCGCGGTCTGCTGTTGCTTGCCGTCGAACTGGTTGACGCCAGCCTCAAGCGTTTCGGCCTGGAGGGCCGCACGCTCGCCACGGCGAAAGGCGCGGCGTTGGAGCGCATCGAATTCCTTCATCCGTTTTACCAACGCCGCTCGCCGATCTTCGTTGCCGACTATGTGGCCCTCGACGCCGGCACAGGCGTCGTGCATTCCGCGCCGGCTTACGGCGTCGAAGATTTTCTGTCGTGCACCCGCAACGGTTTCAGTGTCGACGACATTCTCGGTCCGGTGCAGGGCAACGGCGTGTATGCGGATGCGCTGCCCTTCTTCGGCGGCATGCATATCTGGAAAGCCAATCCGGCGATCATCGCCAAACTCGCCGAGGTCGGCGCGCTGTTTTCCAGCGAAACCATCAGCCACAGTTATATGCATTGCTGGCGGCACAAGACGCCGGTGATTTATCGCGCCACGGCGCAGTGGTTCATCGGCATGGATCTGCGCCCCGACAATGGTGACGCAGGCCGGCCCAGCCTGCGTGAACTGGCTTTGCGGGGCATTGACCACACCGCCTTTTATCCTGCCTGGGGCCAGGCGCGGCTGCACGCCATGATCGCCAACCGGCCCGACTGGTGCATCTCGCGCCAGCGCAGTTGGGGCGTACCGATTCCATTTTTCCTGAACAAGGCGACGGGCGAACTGCATCCGCGCACGGCGGAATTGATGGAGCTGGTCGCGCAGCGCGTCGAACGCGAGGGAATCGAGGCTTGGTTCAAGCTGGATGCGCAGGAGCTGCTCGGCACAGGTGAACATGGAGCCGCGCAGTATGAAAAAATCAGCGATACGCTGGATGTCTGGTTCGACTCCGGCACCACTCACTGGCATGTGTTGCGCGGCTCGCACCCGGAGTCCGAGGCGGATTCCGGCCGGCACGCCGATCTCTATCTGGAAGGTTCCGACCAGCATCGCGGCTGGTTCCATTCCTCGCTGCTGACCGGCTGCGCCATTGATGGGCAGCCGCCTTACCAGGCGTTACTGACGCACGGTTTCACGGTGGATGCGCAAGGCCGCAAAATGAGCAAGTCGCTGGGCAACGGCATCGAGCCGCAGGAAGTCGGCGACCGGCTGGGCGTGGAAATTCTGCGTTTGTGGCTGGCGGCAACCGACACTTCGGGCGAGCTGTCGATCTCCGAAGAAATTCTCAAGCGCGTGGTCGAATCGTATCGCCGTATCCGCAACACCCTGCGCTTCCTGTTGGCGAATACAGCCGACTTCGATGCGCAGTCGAATAGCCTGCCGGTGGCGCAGTGGCTGGAAATCGACCGCTATGCGCTGGCGCTTACCCGTCGTTTGCAAGCGCAGATCGACGCCGATTATGGACGCTACGAATTTCACAAAGTCGTGCAGGCCTTGCAGAATTTCTGCTCGGAAGACCTCGGCGCCTTCTATCTCGACATCCTCAAGGACCGGCTGTACACCTCGGCAGCCGGCTCAGCCGCACGCCGTTCTGCGCAGAGCGCGCTGTGGCACATCCTGCAAAGCGTGACGCGCCTGATGGCGCCGATCCTGGCGTTTACCGCCGAGGAAATCTGGGCTGTGCTGGGCAATCAGGACAGCGTAATGCTCACCACCTGGCACAAATTGCCGGAGCAGGGCGATGAAGAGGCGTTGCTGATGCGTTGGCAACACCTGCGCGAAGTGCGCGGTGAGGCCAGCAAGGTGCTGGAAGAACTGCGCACCGCCGGCAGGATTGGTTCCTCGCTGCAAGCCGAAGTCGAGATACGCGCCAGCGGCGCGAAATACGAACTGCTGGCTTCCCTCGAAGACGATCTGCGCTTTGTGCTGATCTGCTCCAAAACGACGTTGACGAGAGCCGCCGATGCGGGCGCAGAGGCAGTGATCGCCACGCCCAGCGCGCATCCGAAATGCGCCCGCTGCTGGCACTGGCGCGAGGATGTCGGCAGGGATCAAGAGCATCCTGAATTGTGCGGGCGTTGCTGCGCCAATTTGTTCGGCAGCGGCGAGGAGCGATCTTTTGCCTAGACACTATGCCTGGCTTGGTCTTAGCGCGCTGGTGATTTTTTTCGACCAAGCCACCAAGCTGCTCGTCTCTTCGGTATTTCGCCTCGGCGAGAGCCTGACGTTGACCTCTTTTTTCGACCTGGTGTACGTCTTCAATCGCGGCGCGGCATTCAATTTTCTGTCGCAGGCGAGTGGTTGGCAGCGCTGGTTTTTTGTGATTTTGGCGCTGGCCATTTCAGTCTGGATTGTCATCATGCTCAAGCGTCACGCCGCTGAGAAACTGCTGCCTGCGGCGCTTGCGCTGATCCTGGGCGGTGCGCTGGGCAACGTCATCGACCGGCTGAACCACGGCGCGGTGGTGGATTTTCTTTCTTTCCATATCGCCGATTATTACTGGCCGGCATTCAATGTGGCTGACTCCAGCATTTTCATCGGCGTAGTGTTGATGCTGTGGCAGCAACTGAGTCAGAGCAGGCAGCCATGACTGAGCGTGTTCTGCCTGACAGCCTGGTCACGCTCAACTACCGCATCGCCACAGAGGACGACCACGAGCTGATCGGTACCTTCGCGTCGACTCCGGCGACTTTGCAGTTGGGCAGCGGCGAACTGGCGCCGGCGCTGGAGAGTTGCCTGGAGGGCTTGCCGGTCGGCGAACGCCATGTGTTTTTGCTGGAACCGCAGCAGGCCTTCGGCGCGCATGATCCGGAGTTGATGAAGCGCATCCCGCGCGCCGAGCTGCCGCCGGACAGCACGATTGAAGTACGCGCATTGATGGAGTTTTCAGCACCCGGCGGCGCAAAATTTGCAGGGCTGGTGCGTGAGATGGATGAACAGACGGTATTGATCGACTTCAATCATCCGCTGGCGGGCAAAGCAATCCGTTTCGAGGTTGAAGTAATCGGCATCCTGTAATATGTAACGTACTCACCCAGCCGGTTTTCAGGGGCGAGGGAGAAAGGTCGGAATGAACATCCTGCTTGCCAACCCGCGTGGTTTTTGCGCCGGAGTCGAACGCGCCATCGAGATCGTCGAACGCGCGCTGGAGCGCTATGGCGCGCCGATTTATGTGCGGCACGAAGTGGTGCACAATCGTTATGTGGTTGAGAATCTGCGCGCCAAGGGCGCGGTGTTCGTTGAATTGCTCGACGAAGTTCCGGCTGGGGCCACGGTGATTTTCAGCGCCCACGGCGTGCCGCAATCGGTGCGGGTCGAGGCGGAAGCCCGTCAACTGCGCGTGTTTGACGCCACCTGCCCGCTGGTGACCAAGGTGCACATCGAAGTAGCCAAGTCGCGCCAGGCCGGACGCGAGATCGTCATGATCGGCCATCGCGGTCATCCGGAAGTTGAAGGCACGATGGGGCAGGGTTCCGGCGGCATGTACCTGGTTGAAAACGTCGCCGACGTTTCCCGCTTGAGCGTGGTTGATCCGGAACGGCTGGCGTATGTGACGCAGACTACGCTGTCGATCGACGACGCAGCCGTCATCGTCGCGGCACTCAAAGCGCGTTTTCCGAGTATTGTCGGGCCGAAAAAAAACGATATCTGCTACGCCACGCAGAATCGCCAGGACGCCGTCAAACTGATGGCGCCGCAATGCGATGTGGTCATCGTGGTCGGTTCGCAGAACAGCTCCAACTCCAACCGGTTGCGCGAAGTGGCGCAGAATCTGGGCGTGCCGGCCTATCTCGTGGATCAGGCGGAGCAGATGCTGCCCGCATGGGTTGAGGGCAAGAACCGCATCGGCGTGACCGCCGGTGCTTCCGCACCCGAACTGCTGGTGGAGCAGGTGATTGCGCGCCTGAAAAGCTGGGGCGTCGGGGAAGTGCGGCAGATCGACGCCAGCCCCGAAACCACCACCTTTCCCCTGCCGAAAGAGTTGGCGAATCTCCGAGCTTAGGGCTTGGGCGGCAGCCGGCCGTCGTCGTAATCAACTTCGATTTTCATTTCACTACCGACGCGCTGGCGGTTGATCTCGCCCGGCACAAAGCGGAGTTTTTTGAAAGCCTCGACCGTAGACCTGACGATCATTTCCGGCAAATCGGTTTTCTCGACGGTAACCTTGATGACTTTGCCGGACTCGTCGATCCACAATTTCAAGGCAATTTTCCCTGAAGCAATCATCACCCTGGTCTCCGGCTGATCCAGGTCCGCCGCGCCGATGGGTTGAGGCCGTTTGGTGAGGTTCTCGATGGGGTAGTAGACCGGCGCCGCAACCGGCAACACCCCGGCGCCGACGGTTTGCTCGCGGGCCGGTTGGGATACAGCGCCAGCCCCCGGCGAGGAAGTGTCCGCCGGCTTGGAAATGTTTTCGTTGCCCAAGGCCGCCGGAGCGATAGTGGCCGGGGTTTTTTTCGCCGCAACCAGGGTTGCGCTGATAATGCGCGGAGGTTTCTGCCCGCCTTTTTCCGAGTGGCGGCTTTTCATCCGGCTCTCACCGGCATAGGGAATATAGATGACCAGAGCATGCAGGAAGGCCGAGGCCAGCAGCGCCAGAGCCAGCCGCAACCCAAGGGATTGGGGCAGATCGGGGGCGGAAAATGATGAAAATCGACCGTTCATGCGAAATAAGGAGCCGTATGTCGCCTGAACTTTACCGGAAACGCCAAGCGCTTATGATGCAATCCAACAACAATTCTTTGACCCGCGCTTTAGCGTTTCGGGTCGAAGCTGCAAGGGGAGGAAGAACACAATGAAAACAGGACAGGGCTTCACGCTGCTCGAGATGATGATCGTGGTTGCCATCGTCGGCATCCTCGCGGCAATTGCGTTTCCCGCCTATAACGATTACGCGGTTCGGGGGAAAATCCCGGAGGCCACGTCGACACTGGCTACCAAGCGGATACAACTGGAGCAGTATTATCAGGATAACAAGCAATACTCCACTCTCGCGCCAGCATGTCTCTCTGATGCCACCACCAGTCAGAATTTTACTTTTTCATGCAATGGCGTGGGAACGGATGCTTATACCCTCCAGGCAGTGGGCAAGACGGGGACTGCGATGGCGGGATTTACCTACACCATCACTCAAGATAATGTCAAAGCGACTCCCTTTGTTCCCACCGGCTGGATCAGCAGCACCACTTGCTGGGTTACCAAGAAGGACGGCTCGTGTTAAATAGTTACTTTCAGCGCGGCGTCACCCTGGTGGAGCTGATGATCTCCCTGGTGATCGGCGCTGTGCTGCTTTCGCTGGGTGTTCCCAGCTTCATGAGTTGGATACAGAACAGTCAAATTCGCACTGCGGCGGAAGCCATCCAGAACGGCTTGCAACTGGCGCGGGTGGAAGCGGTGCGGCGCAATGCTCCGGTGCGTTTCCAGTTGGTGACCAACGTAACGGCCAGTTGCGCGTTGGCCCCGGTATCCCCCTCGACCACCAGCGGCAGCTGGGCAGTCAGCCAGGACGATCCTTCCGCCGCCTGCAACATCCCGCCTTCAGAAACGACTGCGCCACGCATCATCCAGGTACGCAACACAGCCGAAGGTTCCCCTAACGCGGTGGTGACGGCAGAAACCCTGTCGTTGATCATCTTTAATGGCCTGGGCAGGGTAACGCCGGTCCCTCCGGGAAATCTGGATTTCAACATTACAAACCTCACCGGCGGCAATTGCATCGGCGCCACGATAGCAGGGCCGATGCGCTGTCTGCGGGTGAGCGTGTCGACGGGCGGACAGATACGCATGTGCGATCCGGCCAAGCCCAGCTCCGACCCTCAAGGATGCTGAGATGAAAACCAAATTGCCGCAATCTTCTTCACGCTCCTCCAGGCAAACCGGTTCGGCGTTGCTGGAAGCCTTGATCGCCATCCTGATTTTTTCCATGGGCATCCTCGCCATCGTCGGCATGCAGGCCGCTGCCGTCAAAGCTTCCGGCGACGCCAAATACCGCTCCGACGCCGGCATCCTGGTGAACCAGTTGCTGGGAGAGATGTGGGTGGCGGATCGCACGCCCGCCACCCTGCAAACCAATTTCCAGGGCGGCGGCGGCACCGATGGTGCGCAATACACGACCTGGTTTACCAGGGATGTTCAAGGTGCTTTGCCGGGCGCCGCCGCCAATCCACCTACGGTAGTCGTGAATACCGCCACCAGCCAGGTGACCATCACGGTGCAGTGGATGGCGCCGGGCGAACCGGCGACGGCCACGCCGCACAGCTATACCGTTGTCACACAAATTAAGTAGGAGGTCGAATTGTTTTCGCATCCGATAATTCGCTGCCGTTCCAACAGCCGTTACAGCGGCTTCACTCTGGTGGAAGTCATGGTGGGCATGGTCATCGGCATGTTGGGCATCATCATCATGATGCAGGTATTTGCGCTTGCCGAAGGGCAAAGACGCACCACCACCGGCGTGGGCGATGCGCAGACCAACGGCGCCATCGCCTTGTACGGCATACAGCGCGAGATCCGCGAGAGTGGCTACGGCATCAGTAACTATGGATTGATCGGCTGCGATGTGCTGCTGCCGTCGACGCGCAGTGCGTCCGCTCCTCCCGCAGTGACTCTCAATCCGACGGCGCCGGTGACCATTAACCATCCGGCGATCCCGGCGGGCGATGCCAATACTGATACTTTGCTGGTGGTCTACGGCAATACCGATGGCTCGCCGCAAGGCGATCAAATTACGGTGACCAACAGCACCAACTATACGGTGCAGACGCTGATCGCGTTTACCAAAGATGACTACGTCATCGCCTTGCCGGCAGCCCCCTCGACGCCATGCGGCCTGAGGCTGACAAAAGTCAGCAGCGTCACCACCACTGTGAATGTGCCGGCCAGCGACGCCGCCCTCATGACCAACGGCGCCACGCTCTACAATCTGGGTAATGATCCTAGGATACGCGCCTACGCAATCCGCGGCGGCAACCTGACAGTGTGCAATTTTATGGTTAACGATTGCAGCAACGGTGGCAATGTCGGCAACGCCGCCATCTGGGTGCCGATCGCCAGCAATATCGTCAGTATGCGGGCGGAATATGGACACGATCTGTTGTCGGCGGTCAGCACAAGCGCCAATCCGGCGCGAAGTTATGTGGTGAGCGCGCCCGTGGGTAGTAATCCCTACGACCAGACTACTCCGACCACTGCTTGTGGCTGGACCAGAACCCTTGCGGTTCAACTGGTGCTGGTGGCGCGCAGCGAGCAAAGAACCGGTGACCTGTCTGGGCAAATCGCGCCGGCCTGGATGGGTACAGCATCTATCAACTTGTCAAATGATCCGAATTGGCAGAATTACCGCTACAAGGTATTTCAGACGGTAGTGCCGCTCCGCAATGTTGCCTGGATGGGATTACAAGCATCATGTTGAATCTTGCCCGCCCTCTCCGCCAAGACGCCTCTGGCCCGCGCATGCGCCGCCAGCAAGGCGTGGTGCTGATGATCGCCCTGATCATGCTGGTGGCGATGACTCTGGCGGGGATCGCCCTGGTGCGTTCGGTGGATACCTCAAACATCATCGCCGGCAACCTGGCGTTTCAGCAGTCCGCCACCAGTGCAGGTGATACCGGCACCGAGGCCGCCATCACATGGCTGGTGGCGAACAGCGGCGGCTCCACCCTGGAAAATGACGTTACTACCGGCGGCTACTTTGCCTCCCGGTCTGATCCGGCGGCTGGACAAAGCTGGGATGCTTTCTGGACCAATGTTTTGGCAGGTCAAGCTAAGGCGGTTGGAAAGGATCTCGTCACCAAAAATACTGTGAGCTACGTCATACAGCGTCTGTGCCAGGGCGCCGGTGCTTCAACCGCTCCTTCCACAGGTTGTGCTGCGCCGCCGGTGTCATCGTCATCCAGCGGCAACAGCATGGGAGGTGGAGTGATCGCCCTGCAACGCAGTAGTCAAGTGTATTACCGAATCACAACCCGCGTTGATGGCCCGCGCAATAGTGTCAGCTATATTCAGTCCATCATTGCACTGTAAATACGGGGAGCTAGCCATGCACATCAGCCAACAACTTAGACAATCCGTGCGAAGGCTGATTTTTCGCACCGCAGTTGCCAGTATTGCCATCGTCGGAGTGAATGTGCACGGGGCAACCACGGATTTATCAAATGTGCCGCTGGTGTCTTCATCATCCACTGCGGTGCTGCCGAACCTTATGTTTGTGCTGGATGACTCCGGCAGTATGAGCTGGTCCTACATGCCTGACACTGTCGGCAACTTTGCACAGAACTATGGCTACTCGAGCAGCCAGTGCAACGGCGTCTACTATGATCCGGCTGTGACTTATACGCCTCCGGTGGACTCTACCGGAGCAAGTTATCCAAATTCAAATTTTACGGCGGCGTGGAATAATGGCTACAACACTGGCGGGGGGGGGGTCACTGATCTGAGCACCGGTTTCAAGGCGAACAGTGGCGACACAGCAGAAGCAGCTTACTACTATACATATTCAGGGACACAGACGACTGCTGTACTCAAGAATTACTACAACACTTCCAGTACTTTCTACCAGGAGTGCAACAGCAATATCGGCTCGGCGCCGGGCAGCGGCGTATTCACCAAAGTGACAGTCCCTGTAGCCCAGCAACAGAATTTCGCCAACTGGTACAGTTACTACCGCACCCGCATGCTGATGATGAAGACCTCGGCGGGGCTGGCGTTCAGGCCGATCGACAATCATTACCGGGTCGGCTTCATGACCATCAACAACAATGTATCGCCCGACATCCTGAACATCGCCACCTTCGACAGCACTCAGAAAAGCGCCTGGTATGCCAAGCTATACAGCAGTTCGCCCGGCAACAGCACGCCGCTGCGCGAGGCGCTGACCAATGCCGGACGCATCTATGCGGGCAAGCTGACTTCCCTGTACGGCACTACCATCACCGATCCGATCCAGTATTCCTGCCAGCAGAATTTCACTATTTTGTCTACCGACGGATTCTGGAACGGCACCTCCGGTTACAAGGTAAACGGTTCAACCGCCATCGGCAACGAGGACGGCGGAGAGGTCAGGCCGATGTATGACGGCGGCGGCAGCACGGTTACCGCCAGCACGCCGACCACCACGGTGGTGCGCAGCCAGACCGTGACTGACAAAACCATTACCACCGTCTGGCGCCGGAATGTTTACTCGCTGGGCGCCAATGGCGCGGACGGTTGCAGTTCCACCAGGAAAAAAATCCATCAACAACAGCAAAGGCGCACCGAAACCAAGCAGATCACCCTGACCTCCGTTGATGACGCCAGCACCGTGTCTACCCGGGTGATAGTCACCACCAACGGCACAGTGACCTCCGATACCACCAACACCACCAACAATACCGCCAACGTCAGTACCAATACCGCCACCAACAGCGATACCTTTACCGCATGGACCGACTATGGCTCATATACCACTACCGGAAGTTGCGGCAGCAATCCCAGCCTGCCCAGCCCCAACCCCAGCAATCCCTCCACCGTTTCCACTAACACGGTGACGACTTCCGGTCCTACCGCCACCGTGCTATCCACTACCGGCCCCACTGTGGGCGCCACTACCACCACCACCACTACCACCGGTGGGTCCTCTAACTCGCTATCCGATGTGGCAGAGTACTACTATGTGACGGATTTAAGAACCTCAGCATTAGGTAACGCCACCGGCGTCCTTGGGACGGATGTTTCACAGAACAACGTGCCGTCCAGCGGCCTGGATGCAGCGTCCTGGCAGCATATGACCACCTTCACCCTGGGGCTGGGCGCGCGTGGCCGGATGGTGTTCTCACCGACCTACCTGGCCGACAGCAGCGGCGATTTCTTTTCCGTGAAGAACGGCACACTCGCCAACCCTGCGGGCGGGGTGTGTTCATGGCAGGCCAGCGGGGCGTGCAACTGGCCGACTCCTGCGGCCGATCAGCCCGAAGCCATTGACGATCTGTGGCATGCGGCAGTCAACGGGCGCGGCACCTATTTCAGCGCCACCAATCCGACTTCGTTGTCTACTGCCTTGTCCAGCGCCCTGGCTGGCGTGAGCGCACGCACTGGCGCTTCTGCGGCGGCCACCACCAGCAACCCCAATGTGACTTCGGGGGATAATTTTGTCTTCAGTTCGACTTTTACCACGGTGACATGGGACGGCGAACTGGTGCGTCAGCAACTGGATTTGAACACTGGCGTGACTTCTTCCACTATCGACTGGGCTGCGCGGGATCAACTGGATACCAAAGTTTCCCGCACCCTGTATACTTACGACAGCGCTGCCGCAAATCATTTGAAGCCTTTCCAGTGGGCCAATCTGTCCGGCGCAGAACAGGCGTATTTCAATGCGCCCAATATCTCTTCGCTGTCGCAGTTCTGCGCCTCGGGCGCCACCTGCCTGAGCGCGGCCAATCAGGTGCTCGCTGCCGGTTCCAGCCTGGTGAGTTTTCTGCGCGGCGACCGCAGTAACGAAGGCCCCTCCAGCGACACCAGCAAATATTATCGTCAGCGCGCCCACCTGCTCGGCGACATCGTGAATGCCGAGGCGGTGTATGTAAAGTCGTCGCAATTTAACTACGCCGACGCGGGTTATGGCGCTTTCAAAACAACCAATGCAACCCGAACCGGCATGGTCTATGCGGCAGCCAACGACGGCATGCTGCATGCCTTTGACGCCAGCAGCGGGGCCGAGTCCTGGGCCTATCTGCCTTCCCTGGTGCTGCCCAACCTGTACAAACTGGCGGACAAGAACTACGCGAATCTGCACCAGTATTTCCTCGACGGTACGCCAGTGGCGGGGGATGTTTATTTCGGTGGCGCCTGGCATACCATCCTGGTGGGAGGAATGAACGGCGGCGGGCGCGGCTATTACGCCCTGGATATCACCGACCCGGCGGCCCCGCAAGCACTGTGGGAATTTACCGATACCAATATGGGCTATACCTACGGCAACCCGGAGATTGTCAAACTGGCGGATGGCACCTGGGTTGTGTTGGTGGCTTCCGGCTATAACAATGTTTCGCCGGGTGACGGCGTGGGTCGGCTGTATGTGCTGAACGCCGCCACCGGTGTGCAGATCCCCAGCATCCCCACCGGCATCAGCACCGGCGTGGGCAGCACCACCACGCCCAGCGGCCTGGCGAAAATCCGTACCTGGGTGGACAACGCTATGACCGACAACACCGCGCTGCGGGTGTACGGCGGCGATCTGCTGGGCAATGTGTGGCGCTTTGACATCAACAACAATGTCGGCGCCGCCGGTTACGACGCACAACTGCTGGTGACGCTGGTGGATGGCAGCAGCAGTCCGCAGCCGATTACCGCCCGGCCGGAACTGGGCGAGTGCAACGGTACCCCGGTGGTGTTTGCCGGCACCGGCAAGTATCTGGGGACAACAGACCTGGCGGATACGCAGCAGCAGTCGTTTTACGCGATAAAGGACGCCTTGAGTTCAACGACATTGGGTAACCCCAGGGTGGTGAGCAACAGCTTTGTCCAGCAGACTGAAACCAATACCACCTGTCCGGCGGGTACCCCTTCGACTATTTGTTCCACCGGACAGGCAGTGCGCACCAGCAGCACCAATGCCGTGAACTTCCCTGCCAACAACGGCTGGTATGTGGACTTCCCGGACAGCGGCGAACGCGACAATACTGATCCGACATTGGCGCTCGGCACGCTGGCCTTCAACACCAATGTGCCGAACAACAATGCCTGTACAGTAGGCGGATACAGTTTCCGGTACTTCCTAAATTACTGCACCGGCGCTCCGGTTTCCACCTCTGGAACAGTGGTCGCAGTATCGCTTGGGAACGCACTGGCAACGCGCCCGGTGATTGTTAAGTTACCAAACAATACGGTCGTCGAGTTAACTCGCATGTCTGACGGTACCACTGTGACTTCAAATGTCCCCATTGGCCCCCCGCCCACCGGCGCCCGCCGGGTCTCATGGCGCGAGCTGGTCAACGATCAGTGATTCGAGTATGCGGGAATGTTAGATCGACGCAGTTAGATCGAGGTCGTCAACCGGATCAACCAGGCCGGCGCGGATTGCAGCACCCAGGCTTCGAACAGCTTGTCCGCGCCGGTGAGGATCGATAGGCCAAGCGCCAGCATGACTGCGCCGAAAAGTTGCTTGCCGAGCTTGCCGGTCGCCAGGAGTTTGCCGCGAAATTTCAGCATCGCCTGACGCGATACCAGTCCCAGGGCGATCAGCGGGATCCCGGCGCCGATGCCGAACAGGGCCATCAGCAATGTCACCTGGCCCAGGCTCTGACCTTGACTGGCGAGCGTGACTGTCGCGCCCAGGGTCGGGCCGACGCAAGGACTCCACACCAGGCCCAGCAGCAGGCCGAGGATGAACTGGCCCGGCAGGCCGTCCAGGCTGACCCTGCTGACCTTGGAGAGCAGGGTGTTGCCGGCGCTCGCCAGGCCGGATGTCGCCCCGGCAAATTTTTCCTGCAAGCGGGATGACATCAGGATAACGCCAAAGATCAGCAACAAGACCGCCGCGACCGTGCGAAATAGATCCGGATCGAGCCCCAGCGCTTCCCCCAGGCTTGCCACGAAAACGCCGATGACGGTAAACGACAGGGTTAATCCCGCCGCCAGCGCGTAGGGGCCGAAGCGATGCGCCGCCACCGCCGTGCCGAGCAGCACCGGCAGCAGCGGCAGCACGCAGGGCGAGAGCGTCGACAAGCCGCCCGCCGCCAGGGAAAGGCCGTAACTGCCCGGACCGAGTGACATGGACGAAGGCCCGGAGTTAAAGCGCTTTTTTCAGCAGCGCGGCGATGTCGTCTTTATCAGTGTCGCCGGTAGAGCGGCCCACTTCCTTGCCGCCTTTGAAGACGATCAGGGTGCTTTGATATTGAACCTTGAAGGCTTTGACGATTTTTTTCTGTTTGTCGAAGTCAACCCGCAAGGCGTTGATCGAATGAAATTCGGGCGTCTTCAGCAACTCCGCGAGTATCGGTTCCTGAGCCTTACAGGTAGGACACCAATCGGCGTGGATTGCCACCAGGATGGGTTTTTTCTGGTGTTGCAGGGCATCGAAGCCGGCCTGGTCGAAGGCTTGCCAGGCGGAGTACGCGATGCCGGCGGCGAGTAACGGCAGCAAGAGCAAAGAGCGGAGAAACTTACGCATGATGAGCACCTGTGGGGATGGGTAGCAGCCTTAGTCGGTTAAGCGGCCAGATTCCTTACGGAGGCGGCGGGATAACCGGTTTCTGGTCGCCGACCACTGCGTCTTGCCCTGGCGTCTCGCTGCCATCAGCGATGCACCGAACGGCCTTGCGCATGAAGCGCAACTGGCTGCCGAAGCTGCGACAGCCGTGGCAGATCAACAGATGGAAGGTCAGCGAGAGACGCTCCAGCGCCGGCAGTTTACTGTCCATTTTTTGCGACATCAATCGAGTGGCTTCCTTGCAACTCAGCATGCTTCTTCCTTCTCCCCGAACCAGCGATGTTGCAGGCAAAGCCTGAGGATCATCCGGGCGCGGTGCAGGATGACCCAGCAATTGGACGATGTAATGCCCAATTCCTTACAGATTTCCCCGGTTTCGAAGCCCAGCATCTCGCGCATGGTGAACACCCGGGCGGCGGCTTCGGGCATCTGGGTCATGCAGATTTCCAGAACTTGCCAGAACTGGTTGTTGGACAGGGCCTGCTCAGGGTCGGCCCATGCCGAGGGAGATTCGCCGGTTTGCCAGTGGTTGTTCTCCTTGAACAGGGCGTCAAACTCGGACTCACTGCCGAGCGCTTCGGGCAGGTCGATGCGGCCCTTGTTCCAGCGGTCGCGCATGGTGTCGATAATTTTGTTCTTGAGTATGCCGAAGATCCAGGTCTTGGCGGAGGAGCGTTGCTCGAATTTTTCGCTGGCGGCAAACGCCGCCAGCAGGGCGTCCTGCACCACATCTTCGGCGAGTTGTTGATCGCGCAACTGGAGCATGGCAAAGCGCAACATGTCCTTGCGCAGCTTGCCGCTGGAGAGTTCTTGCATCCAGTCGGATTGACTGGAATCGGGGAGTTTTGTCATCGTTTTAACAGCGGCGGGATGCCGGCCAGGTTTTGCACGATGTGATCGGGGGTCACACCCAGCGCATCCATCGGCGCACCGCCGCGATTGACCCAGAAGGTGGTGAAGCCGAACGACTTGGCGCCGCAGGCGTCCCAGCAGTTCGACGAAACAAAGCCAATGTTCGCCGGCGGCACGTCGAGCGTATCCACGACGAGTTGATAGACCCTGGGATCCGGCTTGTAGATTGCCAGGCTATCGACGCTCAGGACAGTGGGTATCGTTGTGTTCAGGCCGGCGTTGCCGACCACGGCTTGAAGCATGGCCGGGGCGCCATTGGACAGGATAGCCAGCTTGAAGTCGCCGAGAGCCGCAAGCGCATCCTGCGTTTCAGGAAAGGTCGACAGGCGCAGGTATTCATCCATCAGCGCGGCGATGTGGCGGGGTTCGCACGCCAGTTTGAGCGCGGCGCAGGCATGGCGCAGGCTGTCCTCGGTGATGCGCTCAAAATTTTCGTAGCGCTGCATGAGGCTGCGCAGCCAGGTATATTCCAGTTGCTTGGCGCGCCACAACTGGCTGAGCGCCTGCCCCCGTCCGGGCCACAACTCTTCGCAGCGGCGGATGACCGAATGAACGTCGAACAGGGTGCCGTAAGCATCGAAGACGAGTGCCTGCAAATAGGTATCTGGCGACAATGTTTGTGTATGCACTTCTCACTCCCAGGGCAATGACGTGGCGAACCGAACGCGTCGGACACGCCGGACACGCCACACGATGTACCTGGATAGTCTACACAAGCAGTCGCCGGGAGGGGCGGAATACCGGAAAAAATGCGCGCCACATCTTCAAATCACGCCAAAGACCCGGCGGCGCTGGTAAAATCGCCCGCTTGCTGTATCGACGTATCGATTGCATCGCCGGCGTAGCTCAGTTGGTAGAGCAGCGCATTCGTAATGCGAAGGTCGGGGGTTCGACTCCTCTCGCCGGCACCAAACATTTAAAGCTATCAAGCGGTCCCCATCTTCAGCGGCTCGATCCTGGCAATTTCTTTCTTCAAGGTCTTTTCCGACGCCGCCAAATTGTATTGCGCTTGTACGTGCAGCCATGATTCGGCACTGCCGCCGAGAGCCGCCGCAAGGCGTACCGCCATGTCGGCGCTTACGCCATTTTTGCGGTTGAGTACATTCGAGAGGGTCACCCGGGTTACTCCGATGCGCTGGGCAAAAGCGGTTACGGTGATACCGGTGCCGGTGAATGCCCCATCGCGCAAAACTTCGCCAGGGTGCGGCGGGTTGTGCATTCGCGTCATAGTCCGTTCCTTTCAGTGATAGTCCTGATAATCCACCAACACGGCATCAACGCCTTCAAAGGTGAAAGTCATGCGCCAGTTGCCGTTGACAGTTGTCAAATTATACGGCCTGGCCTCCACTGAAAATTCGCCACTGGCTTTACTGTAAAATTCGCCACTCGCGCAACCATTTGTAAAGTCTTTATTCTCTGGAGTCCGACTGACATGCAAATCAAGAACAGTGTTTTCATCGTGACCGGCGGCGCCTCCGGGCTGGGGGCGGGTACTGCTCGTTTGCTTGCCGCACACGGCGCCAAGGTGGTGATCGCCGATGTTAACAAGACGACCGGCGCGGCGCTGGCCGCCGAGTTGGGGGCTGGGTTGGGCGCCAGTGCGCTGTTTGTCGAGACCGATGTGACCAGTGAGGCCAGCGCGCAGATCGCAGTCAATCTCGCGGTGAGCAGCTTCGGCGGGCTCAATGGCCTGATCAACTGCGCGGGTATCGCCATCGGCGAAAAGGTGTTGGGCAAGGAGGGGCCACATGCGCTGGCCTCGTTCATGCGCGTGATCAACATCAACCTGGTGGGCAGCTTCAACATGATTCGTCTTGCCACTGAGGCGATGAGCAAGGGTGCGCCGAATGCCGCCGGTGAGCGCGGGGTGATCGTGAATACCGCCTCGGTGGCGGCGTACGACGGCCAGATCGGCCAGGCCGCGTACTCCGCTTCGAAAGGCGGCATCGTCGGCATGACGCTGCCGATTGCCCGCGAGCTGGCGCGTTTCGGCATCCGCGTGATGACCATCGCGCCGGGCATTTTCGAGACGCCGATGCTGCTCGGCATGCCGCAGGATGTGCAGGATGCGCTGGGCAAGATGGTGCCGTTTCCGCCGCGCCTGGGCAGGCCGGATGAATACGCGGCGCTGGTCAAGCATATCGCCGAGAACGAGATGTTGAATGGCGAGGTGATCCGTCTCGACGGGGCGATCCGCATGCAGCCCAGGTAGCACGGGGTTGCCCGCTGCAGCCGCCTGCTATCACTGCGGCCTGCCGATTCCGGCGGACGTGGATATTCATGTCGAGGTCGATGCCCAACTCAGATCCATGTGCTGCGGCGGTTGTCAGGCGGTGGCGCAGGCCATCGTCGCCAACGACCTGACCGATTATTACCGGCATCGTGACGCGCTGCCGGAGCGTCCGGGTTCGCGCGAAGCTTTGCCGGCGGCCTTGCAGGAGATGGGTCTGTTCGACCATCCCGAGGTGCAGAAGAACTTCGTCCACTCGCTCGGTGAGCACCAGCGCGAGGCGGCGCTGATACTCGAAGGGATTACCTGCGCCGCCTGCGTCTGGCTCAATGAACAGCATCTGGCGCGGCAGCCCGGCGTCGTCGGCGTGGACATCAATTACGCCACCCGCCGCGCCCGTGTGCGCTGGGACGAACGGCGCATCAAACTCTCGCAGATCCTCGCCGCCATAGCCGCCATCGGCTATCGCGCCCACCCTTACGATCCGGCGCGCTCCGAGCTTTTGGCGCAGCAGGAACGCCGCACGGCAATATGGCGTTTGTTCGTCGCCGGTTTCGGCATGATGCAGGTGATGATGTATGCCATCCCGGCGTATCTGTCCAATGACGGCGACATGACCCCGGATATTCAGCAGTTGCTGCGCTGGGCCAGTCTGATCCTGACCTTGCCGGTGATGCTGTATTCCACTGCGCCATTTTTCCGCAGCGCCTGGCGCGACCTCAAGCTGCTGCGGGTAGGCATGGACGTGCCGGTGGCGCTGGGTGTTGGCAGCGCCTTTGCCGCAAGCAGTTGGGCAACGTTCACAGCGAGCGGTGCGGTGTATTTTGACTCGGTGACGATGTTCGTGTTTTTTCTGCTGACGGGACGTTATTTTGAGATGATGGCGCGTCAGCAAGCGGTGCGCGGCATCGAGGCCCTGGCGCGGGCTTTGCCGGCCTTTGCCGCGCGCCTCGACAAATTCCCTGCGCTCACCGCCGAGCATATCGCGGTGGCCGATTTGAAGATCGGCGATTTGCTGCTGGTGCGGCCTGGCGAAGTGATTCCGGCGGACGGCACGATCATCCAGGGCGAGAGTGCCGCCGACGAGTCCTTGCTCACCGGCGAGCATATTGCGGTGCTCAAGCGCAATGGCGATGCGCTGATCGGCGGTAGCGTCAATGTGGGTAGCCCGCTGGTGCTGCGGGTCGACAAGATCGGTGCGGAGACGCGGCTGGCGGCGATTCAGCGATTGGTTGAACGCGCCTCGGTGGAAAAGCCGCGCGTGGTGGAAATGGCCGACCGGATTGCCGCCCGTTTCGTCGGGGTGTTGCTGGTACTGGCTGTGGCGTCCGGCGCGGCATGGACTTTCATCGAACCGGCGCGCGCCTTGTGGGTGTTCGTAGCGGTGCTGGTGGTGAGCTGCCCCTGTGCGCTGTCGCTGGCGACGCCAGCGGCCCTGACAGTGGCGACTGGCGCGCTTTCCCGGCTGGGAGTGCTGGTGACGCGCGGCCATGCCATCGAGGCGCTGGCGCGTGCCAACCACTTCGTGTTCGACAAGACCGGCACCTTGACCGAGGGCCGCATGACGCTCAGCGAAACCTTGCCGCTCGGCCGCCTGACTGCATCTGCGGCGCAGGCGCTGGCGGCAGCATTGGAACAGGGTTCGGAGCATCCGATCGGACGCGCCCTGCGCTTGCAGGATGGTGCAGAGCCGCTGACTTCGGTCGCGGACATCCGTGCCTTTACCGGTCAGGGCGTCGAGGCGCTTGTGGATGGAAAAACGGTCAGAGTCGGCACACCAGGTTTCGCTGGCGCTTTGCACGGACAGCCGCTCAGTGCTGCGGCATTGCGTTGGAGCGCGGCGGGCGGCAGCGTGATTGCCCTGGCGGATGCGCAGGGCTGGCTGGCGCTGTTCCGTCTCAAGGACCATCTGCGTCCGCAAGCGGCGGCGCTGATGGCGGCGCTGCGTGGCATGGGTGTGAAACTGACGATACTCAGCGGCGATACGCCGCAGGCGGTGGCCGAAGTAGCGGCGCAACTCGGCGTGACGGATGTGCATGGAGCGCAGTCGCCGGAACACAAACAGGCTTCCATTGCGCGCTTGCAGGCAGACGGCGCCATCGTGGCGATGCTGGGCGATGGCGTCAATGATGCGCCGGTACTGGCGCAGGCACAGGTTTCCATTGCCGTGGGCGGCGCCACAGACCTTGCCCGCCAGCAGGCGGATATCATCATGTTGACCGAGGACCTCAGCCATCTCGCGCAGGGCATACAACTGGCGCGGCGCAGCTTGCGCATCGTGCGGCAGAATCTGGCCTGGGCATTTGCCTATAATCTGCTGGCAATTCCGCTGGCAATGGCGGGCGTCGTCACGCCGTGGATGGCCGGCATTGGCATGTCGGCGAGTTCCCTGCTGGTGGTGTTGAACGCCTTGCGCCTGCAAGGGCGGATTGATTCCCAAGTTTACGGTGCAGCATTGCCGGCGCGGGCGGCTTGATGGAAATTCTCTACCTGCTGATTCCGCTTTCGGTGGTGCTGGTATTCCTGATCGCGGTGGTGTTCTGGTGGTCGCTGAAAAGCGGACAGTTCGAGGATATGGAAGGGCCGGCCCACCGGCTGCTGATGGATGACGACCGCCCGGTCCCGCCTAAAGATCAAACGCACGATCCAGTACCGCCTTCGACCAAGTAATTTCCCGCCATAGCCAGGCTGCCAGGCTAATTTGATCCAGGTCAAATACTGCCTGCGAAGAATCCTGCATAGTCTCAGCCAGGTTCCGGGTGCGTGCAAGCGCGCCTTTTTCTTGGGAGATGTGCGCCATCATGCAATCGCAAGCAACTTACAACTATAAAGTCGTGCGCCAGTTCGCGGTGATGACGGTGATCTGGGGCATCGTCGGCATGCTGGTCGGCGTGATCATTGCCGCCCAACTGGTGTGGCCCGAGCTGAACGTGGTCGAATGGCTGTCCTACGGCAGGCTGCGTCCGCTGCATACCAACGCGGTGATCTTCGCCTTTGGCGGTTGCGCCTTGTTCGCCAGCGCCTACTATTCGGTGCAGCGCACCTGCCATACTCCGTTGTTCGCGCCACGACTGGCGGCTTTCACCTTCTGGGGCTGGCAACTGGTGATCGTGCTGGCGGCGATTACCTTGCCGCTGGGTTTTACCCAGGCCAAGGAATACGGCGAACTGGAATGGCCGATTGACATCCTGATTACCCTGGTGTGGGTTTCCTACGCGGTCGTTTTTTTCGGCACCATCGTCCAGCGCAAGACCTCGCACATCTACGTGTCGAACTGGTTCTTCGGCGGTTTTATCCTGACCGTGGCGATCCTGCATCTGGTTGAAAGCGCGGCGATCCCGGTGACTTTCTGGCCGATGAAATCCTACTCGGCCTACGCCGGCGTGCAGGACGCCATGGTGCAGTGGTGGTACGGCCACAACGCGGTGGGCTTCTTCCTGACGGCGGGTTTCCTCGGCATCATGTACTACTTCGTGCCGAAGCAGGCCAATCGTCCGGTGTACTCCTACCGCCTCTCGGTGGTGCACTTCTGGGCGCTGATTTTTACCTATATGTGGGCGGGGCCGCACCACCTGCATTACACGGCGCTGCCCGACTGGACCCAGTCAGTCGGCATGATCTTCTCGCTGATCCTGCTGGCGCCTTCCTGGGGCGGCATGATCAACGGCATCATGACCCTGTCGGGGGCCTGGCACAAACTGCGCGACGACCCAATCCTGAAGTTCCTGGTGACCTCACTGTCTTTCTACGGCATGTCGACCTTTGAAGGCCCGATGATGTCGATCAAGACGGTCAACGCACTGTCTCACTACACCGACTGGACCATCGGCCATGTGCATTCCGGCGCGCTCGGCTGGGTGGCTATGGTATCCATCGGCGCCATTTACTACATGATCCCGCGGCTGTTCGGCAAGAACGAGATGTACAGCGTCAAGCTCATCAACACGCACTTCTGGATATCCACCATCGGCGTGGTGCTGTATATCGCCTCGATGTGGATCGCCGGCGTCATGCAAGGGCTGATGTGGCGCGCCACCAATCCGGACGGCACGTTGACCTACTCCTTCGTCGAGTCTGTGAAGTCGACCTATCCGTTCTATATGATCCGTCTGCTGGGCGGTGTGTTGTTCCTGAGCGGCATGCTGCTGATGGCCTACAACATGTTCAAGACCATTGCCGGCGGCAAGGCGGTTGATGCGCCGGTGCTGGCGCCCGTAGTTGGTTCTGGGGTGTTGACGCCTGCTGCGGCCATTGCGCACGCCTGACAGGGAGCGCAACGCATGCTAACGCACGACAAAATCGAAAAAAACATCGGCCTGATGATTGTTCTGATGATCCTGACGGTCAGCGTGGCGGGCCTGGTTGAGATCGTCCCGCTGTTCTTCCAGCGCTCGACGACCGAGCCGGTCACCGGACTGAAACCCTACGACCCGGTGCGTCTTGCCGGGCGCGACATCTATATCCGCGAAGGCTGCTACAACTGCCACTCGCAGATGATCCGACCGTTCCGCGCCGAGACCGAGCGCTATGGACATTATTCGGTGGCGGGCGAGTTCGTCTATGACCATCCGTTCCAGTGGGGTTCCAAGCGCACCGGCCCGGATCTGGCGCGCGTCGGCGGGCGCTATTCCGACGAATGGCAGCGCATCCACTTGTTGCAGCCGCGCGACGTGGTGCCGGAGTCGAACATGCCGGCGTATTACTGGCTGGATCGCCCGGCCAGGAGCGACGACATCGAGGCCAGGATGAAAGCGCTGCGCAGGGTTGGCGTCCCCTATAGCGACCAGGAAATCGCCGGCGCCAGGGAGCAGCTCAAAGGCAAGACCGAGCTGGATGTACTGATTGCCTACCTGCAAGGCATGGGTACCGAACTCAAGCAAACCAAGTAAACATGGACATCAACGATCTGCGTTCGGTAGTGACTGTAGTGAGCTTCGTCATGTTCATCGGTATCGTCTGGTGGGCCTACAGCGACAAGCGCAAACCGGCGTTCGACGAGGCGGCTTTGCTGCCTTTCTCGGATGACGAGCTGGCGGAAGCAGGCAAAGAAGCCGGACAACGCGAGAGGAAGGCATCATGAGCGATTTTGTCAGCGGATTCTGGAGCATCTATATCACGGTGATCGTGCTGGTCAGCGTGATCGGCTGCGGTGTCCTGCTGTGGTCCCAGGATCATGCCAGGAGCACTCCTGGCATGACCATGGGGCATGTCTGGGATGAAACTCTGGAGGAGTACAACAACCCGCTGCCGAACTGGTGGCGCTGGATGTTCTACATCACGGTGGCGTTTTCGCTGGCCTACCTGGCGCTCTATCCCGGCCTCGGCAGTTACGCCGGCCAGTTAAACTGGTCGTCCCGAGGCCAGTATGACAAAGAGATTGCCGATGCCAACGCCAGCTACGATCCGATTTTCGACGGTTACCTGAAACAGGATTTGATCGCAGTCGCGGCGGATCCCAAAGCCAGGGAGATGGGCAGGAGCCTGTTCCTCACCTACTGCGCGCAGTGCCACGGCTCGGATGCCAAGGGCGCCAAGGGTTTTCCCAACCTGACCGATAAAGACTGGTTGTGGGGCGGGGAACCCGGGCAGATTGAAACCACCATCCTCGATGGTCGCAGCGGCGTCATGCCGCCCTATGGCGGCAATCCCGATGCTGTCGGCGGTGAGACCGGCGCCAGGGAAATCGCCAGTTATGTCCGTTCGCTGTCGGGCTTGACGTATGACAGCATCAAGGCCAGCCAGGGCAAGGAGCGTTTTGCCACTGTGTGCGCCGCTTGTCACGGTCTCGATGGCAAGGGCAATCAAGCACTGGGAGCGCCCAACCTGACGGACAAGACCTGGCTTTACGGTAGCAGCGAAGCGACCATCGTCGAGACCATCACCAAGGGCCGCAGCAACAGCATGCCGGGCCACCGGGATTTTCTCGGCGCAGCCAAGGTGCATCTGCTGGCGGCTTATGTGGTGGGTTTAGGCGGCAGCGTCCAACCCGCTACCCCGCCGGCCGCAGCAGTAACAGTTTCCCCTGGAAACAAATAATGTTTTTCCCCCGCCGTGTCTTCCATGCCTGAGCTAGAACCCGGCAAGCTGGATGTATCACTCTCACTCTACGAGCTCCAGAAAAAAATCTATCCGCGCGCCGTGACCGGCTGGTTTGCCACCTGGCGGTGGACGCTGGTGTGGTTTACCCAACTGCTGTTTTATGGCTTGTGCTGGTTGCCCTGGAATGGGCGACAGGCGGTGCTGTTCGACCTGGCCGAGCGCAAGTTCTATATTTTCGGCTTGATCTTCTGGCCGCAGGACGTGTTTTTCCTGGCGTTGCTGCTGATCATTTCGGCATATAGCCTGTTCCTGTTTACCGCGCTCGGTGGCCGGTTGTTCTGCGGCTATGCCTGCCCGCAGACGGTGTACACCGAAATTTTCCTGTGGATCGAGGAGAAGATCGAAGGCAGTCGCGCGGCACGCATGAAGCTGGACCAGCAGCCGTTCAGCACCCGCAAGCTGGTACTCAAAACCGCCAAGCATGGCGTCTGGATTGCCGTGGCAATGTGGACCGGATTTACTTTCGTCGGTTATTTCACCCCGATCAAGTCGCTGGCGCAGTCAGTGCTGAGTCTCAGTCTCGGCCCGTGGGAAACTTTCTGGATATTGTTCTACGGCTTAGCTACCTACGGCAACGCCGGTTATCTGCGCGAGCAGGTATGCAAGTATATGTGCCCCTATGCCCGCTTCCAGAGCGTGATGTTTGATCCGGACACGCTGGTCGTCACCTACGACGCGGAACGCGGCGAACCACGCGGTTCGCGCTCCAGGCAGAGCGACTACCGGGCGCAGGGCAAGGGCGCGTGCGTCGATTGCGGCATCTGCGTGCAGGTCTGCCCGACCGGCATCGACATCCGCGACGGGCTGCAATACGAATGCATCGGCTGCTCCGCCTGTATCGACGCCTGCGACCAGGTGATGGACAAGATGGAATATCCGCGCGGGCTGATCCGCTATTCGACCGAGCAGGCCATCCGGCAACACTGGGGACGCAAGGAAATCCTCGCGCATCTGCTGCGCCCGCGCACCGTGATCTATGGCGCAATCCTGGCGCTCATCATCGGCGCGACTGCATACGGCATCGCCGCCCGCCTGCCGCTCAAAGTTGACGTGATCCGTGACCGCAACAGTTTGTCGCGCGAAGTGGAAGGCGGCTTGATCGAAAATCTTTTCCGGCTGCAGATCATGAACGTCAGTGAAATCCCGCAGCGCTATGTGGTCGGCGTCACCGGCCTGGACGGCATTGATATTGCCGCAGAGCGGGTGGTGGAGATTCCTGCGGTATCTGCCCGCACCGTTTTGATGCCGGTGCGTGTGCCGCCCGAAGCGGGCAAGAAGGGGTCGCATCGCATCTATTTCGATGTCAAGGCTTTGGGTGACGCAAAGATCGCGGTACACGAAAAAGCCAGTTTCTTGATGCCATGAGCGTACAAGGGTACACAATATGAACATGAGCCGGAGTGCAGTTGCCTCGCCCTGGTACCGCCACCGCTGGCCGTGGTTGCTGATGGCCGGGCCGGGATTGGTGGTGGTGGCGAGTTTTATCACGCTGTGGCTGGCGATTGTTTCCGACGACGGCCTGGTCACCGAGGACTATTACAAAAAAGGATTGGCGATCAACCAGACCCTGACGCGCAATGACCGTGCAAAAGCGCTCGGTCTGGAAGCCGGTTTGCGTTTGAATCTGGACAGCATCAGCCTCCGGATCAGTTCGAAAGTAGCGAGCTTTTCGCCACCGAACCAGATACGCGTGACGATCACCCACCCGACCCGCGCCGGCCTCGACCAGAGCCAGCTATTATCGCTACAGGATGGACGCTACCAGGGCAAATTCAAGCTGCCGGCAGCCGGCCATTGGCTGGTGCAGGTTGAGGATGCCGCCAGGACATGGCGCATGCTGGGGAACCTTGTCCTGCCCGCTGCGGGCGAGACGGTGTTTGGCGAAGAAGGCTCGACATCGGATGCAACGCCGGAGAAAATGCAGACAGGCCGCTGAGAAAATTTACGATCCGCGAGGAGAAGCGCATGCAACGATTTATGTGGGTTCTATGGCCGTCGTTCGTGGTCGCGGGCATCGCCGAGGCAGTATTTTTTACGCTGATCGATCCACAGGAGTTATATTTTTTCGGAGAGCCGGTGGAGTTTTCGAGAATGGCTACCTACTCGATCGGTTTCTTCTGCTTTTGGGCGATTTGCGCAGCCTCCAGCGCCTTTACCTGCTTCATCCAGCGCGGCGCCGAAGAGGTCAATCGCTGCGTGATCGCCTCAACCTGTAAAGACCGCATTAGCGATTCCTGAGCGCCTGAGCGCTTCCTAACGATAGACCAGCACCGGAGTCTTGGTGTGTGTCAGCACCTTCTGCGTTTCGCTGCCCAGCAGCAATCCGCTGAGCCCACGGCGGCCATGTGAGGCCATGAAAATCAGGTCGCAGCCTGCCGCCACCGAGGCTTCGATGATCGCCTCATAGGGCACATCGCTGACGGCGCTGGCGGTGGCGCAGTCGACACCCGCAGTCCTGGCTACCTGCATGGCCGCTGAGAGTATGTCTTGCGCCTGATTTTCCGTCATTCGGGAAAATTTTTCCGGCGTGGTCGGATCGATCAACGCCCCTTCCCCGTAATAGGCCACCGGGTAATCCGGCTTGGCGTAGAAAAATGTGATCCTGGCGCCGGTTTCTTTGGCGAAGTTCACCGCGCGCTTGACGGCGTCAGATGACAGATCGGAACCGTCGGTGGGTACCAGAATATGTTTGAACATGACAACCTCCATGTAGTAGTAACCGGCAAGTGGATGCGACAATTTAATTATAGGCACGACTTCACCGGCCTGCTTGACCTAGATCAACTCTTTAATTTCAGGGCTGATAAATAACTTGATACGCCGCCCAGCGGCATACTTGACGTTCGTCAATGTAACGGTCGGGAAGCTCGATGAAAATGAAGGTTCCAGCCACTGGAAACCGGATCATCATGAGCCGTATCGGTCAAATCCTGCCGCATCACCACAGGCATTGCGATGTAATCTTCACCGCCGCCGAGAAATCTGCCCAGCGCGGCAACTGGACGGAATGCGATGCAGCCTGCGAACAATTTTCCAGACAATTGCTGGCGCATTTCGATGCTGAAGAAAGCCTGCTGTTCCCGGCCTTCGAGTCCGCCAGCGGCATGCGTGAAGGCCCGACCCAGGTGATGCGGCTGGAACATGGTCAGATGCGCCAACTCCTCGGCCAACTCGGAGCGGCGCGGTTGGCGCGGGATGCAGAAACCTTCGCCGGTGTCGCCGAGACGCTGTTGATTTTGATGCAACAGCACAACATGAAGGAAGAAAACATTCTCTACCCGATGTGCGATCGGGTGCTGGAGGCGCAAACGGAGCAGTTGGCCGCGCAATTGCAGGCGCGCCTGGAACTTGAAAATGCATGAGCAGAAGGTAATCGATGGCCGCGATCTGCTGCCGCCCGAGCCGCTTGAGCTGACGCTGGCGGCGCTCGACACATTGGTGCCGGACGAGGAGTTGCTGCTGTTGCTCTACTGCGAACCGCATCCCTTGTATTCGATCCTGGCCCGCAACGGCTATCGCTATCATGCCGAGTTGCGTGAGGACGGCACCAACGAAATCCGTATATGTAAGGCATAACGAACTTTTCGATGCACCCCAATCTGACGTTCGAGCAGGCCCCGCCGATCTCGGTTCCCTACCGTTTTTTCCTCACCGCGCCGCTGTTCGGCGTTGCTGCCGGCCTGATGCTGGCCTGGCTCGGAGCGGCGGCGCTGGAGTCGCGCTGGACGCCAGGCGCGCTGGCATTGACTCATTTGCTTACGGTCGGCTACATGCTGCAAGCCATGTGCGGGGCGCTGCTGCAATTCGTGCCGGTGTCTACCGGCGGCAATATCTGGCGGCCAAAACTGGTGGCGGCTGTTGTGCATCCTTTGCTTGCGCTGGCGGCGTTGCTGTTGGCGTTGGCTTTTGTTTCTGGCAGGGCGGGGCTGTTTCAAGCCGCCGGGCCGTTGTTCGCCGTGAGCCTGGGCGGATTTTTGACGGTGGTGGCGGTGGCCCTGCTGCATACTCAGGCGCGCAGCAAGAGTCTTGACACACTGCGCCTGGCGATATTCGGCCTGCTGGTCACCGCGACCCTCGGGATGTTCCTGGCGATAGCGCTGGGCTGGCAGACCGGCTGGCCGTTGCTGCCTGCCGCCAATGTCCATGCCGTCTGGGGCCTGGGCGGCTGGGCGCTGATGTTGTTGATGGGCGTGTCCATCCTGACGGTGCCGATGTTCCAATTGACGCCGCCTTATCCCGGCTGGCTGGCGCGCTGGCTGCCGCCCGGCCTGCTGTTGCTGCTGTGCCTGTGGTCGCTGCAACTGGTCGCCGGGGACGGCGTAGCGCTGGCGTGGCAGTCCGGCGTGGCGCTGACGGGTTTGCTGCTGGCGGCGTTATATGCCTCGACGACTCTCTGGTTGCAGGCGCGGAGGCGGCGGCGTCTGGTCGATGTCACTTTCCTGTTTTGGCGCGGCGCCATGTGGTCGCTGTTGGCGCTGGCTGTTTCCTGGGTGATGCTGGAGTTGCCGCAGGGTTACGCCGAGCACCCTCGCGCGCCGCAGTGGCTGGGGATGCTGGCGCTGGTTGGGGTATTCGTGTCGGCCATCAACGGCATGTTCTACAAGATCGTTCCCTTTCTCAACTGGTTGCATTTGCAGCGGCTGGGCGGCCTCAAGGTGCTGCCGCCGAATATCAAGCAGATGATTCCGGAACCCGCCATGCGCGGGCAGATGAAACTGCATTTCGTGGCTCTCGGCTTGCTCCTGGCGGCGGTGCTGTGGCCGCCGCTGGCCAGAGTGGCCGGGCTGGCGTTTGCCGCTTCCTGCCTCTGGCTGGAGTGGAACCTGGTCGGCGCGGCGCGCTTTTATGCGGTTTTCAGAAAACAGGTGCTTATAGATCGAACTCGCGCAGACGTTGCGGGTCGTGAATCGTGATCCGCTTGCCTTGCACCGTGATGAGGCTTGCCTCAACGAGTTCATGAAAAACCCGCGACAGCGTTTCCGGCGTGAGGTTCAGGCGCGAAGCGATCACCTGCTTGGACGTGGGAAGGACGACAATTTTTTCCGCCGCGCGCTGATCTTCCAGCTCGCAGTGTTGCAGCAGATAACCGATTACCCGCTGGGTGCTGGAGCGCAGGGAGTAAGACTCGACATCATGCACGAGGGTATGCAGGCGCAGCGAAAGTCCCGCCAGCATGCTGCGGGCAAAGGTGGTGTCGCGCTCCAGCAGTTCGAACACGGTGGCCTTGGAAATATGCAGCAGCAGCGCGTCGGTCAGCGATTCGGCGAACACCGGGTAGGGACGATCCATGAACATCACTGCTTCGCCGAAGCTCTGCCGGGGACCGATGATGCTGACCACTTTCTCGTTGCCCTGGCTGGAAGGAAAGGCCAGTTTGATCTGGCCGAATACCACGATGAACAGCCCGCGCGGCGGGTCGCCTTTCTGGAACAGCATCTCGCCTTTGGCCAGACGCTTTTCGCGGGTGCCGGCGGCGATATGGCTGAGCTGTTCGGACGTGAGTTCGAGGAACAGTGGCAGGCGTGAGAGAATTTGCGGGATGTCCAGCGTGCGCAGATGATTTTCGGGTGATGGTGGTTGCTCAGGGGGCATATGGCCGTCTCCTTTGATTTGAAACATAGCATGGTTCATGCAGAAGGTGAGGACAGCTTGAAAGGATGGCCGGTATTTTTCGCGGCGCCGCACCGGGTGATGTTTTTCGGCGGGATTGTGCAAGGCCTGCTGGCGATGCTGTGGTGGGCGGCCAGCATCGGTGCGCGGCATGCCGGGCTATTTTCTGCGGCAGTCTGGGTTCCGAATCCGCCGGCGTATTTGCCCGCCCAGTGGATGCATGGACTATTGATGATCTACGGCTTTTTCCCGTTTTTCATTTTTGGTTTTCTGATAACGGCTGCGCCGCGCTGGCAAGGCGCGCCGCAAGTGCGGGTTCGCGTCTATGCGGCATCCTTCCTGCTGTCGCTGACCGGATGGCTGGGGGTCGATGCCGGCTTGTTCCTGCCTGTGCTGCTGCCGGTCGGGCTGGCCCTGGCGCTGAGCGGCTGGCTGATTGCCGCCTACGCTCTGTTGGAGGTGGCGCGCCACGCCAATCCGGAGCGTCGCCATGTGTGGGTGGTGGCAATTGCTCTGGGCCTGGGGGCCAGCGGACTGGCGGCTTTCCTCACTTACGTCGTGGGCGGGCCGGGGCCGGTCTGGCTGGTGGAATGGGCGCTGATGATCGGCCTCTGGGGTTTCCTGTTGCCGGTATTCGTGACCGTGGCGCATCGCATGCTGCCTTTTTTCTCCAGCAGCGTAATTCCGGAATATCTGCTGCGGCGTCCCTATTGGGCATTGTGGCTGCTGCTGACGGCATTCGTCGCGCATATTATCCTGGCGCTGGCCGGGCAGGCGCACTGGCAGTGGCTGGTCGACCTGCCGGCGGCGCTCATCGCTCTGTATTTAAGCGCCATTTGGCAATTTCACCGGAGCCTGACGACGCCTATCCTGGCGGTGCTGCACATCGGTTTTGCCTGGCTGTCCGTCGCGCTGACGTTGTATGCCGTGCAGAGCCTGGCGGCGCTGGCAGGCTATGGCATCCTCGGGCTGGCGCCGCTGCATGCACTGACTCTCGGTTTCTTTACTTCGATGCTGCTCGGCATGGTGTCGCGCGTGACGCTGGGCCACTCCGGCCGCAACGTGGCGGCAGACGCGGCGATGTGGCTGGCGTTCTGGGGCATGCAGCTAACCGCAGTGCTGCGTATCATCGCCGAACTGCCAGCGGAGTGTTGCAGTGGCCCAGGCCCGTTCAATCTCATGTGGCTGGCGGCGCTCTGCTGGCTGGCGGCGTTCGGAGGCTGGAGCCTGCGCTATGCGCCGGCCTACTGGCGGGCGCGCGTCGACGGCAAGCCGGGCTAGCTGGAATCTAAAAACCATAATTCAAGCCACAGAGAACACAGAGGACACAGAGATGATACGGGCTACACAGATTTCTGGTTCGTCGGATGGGAGGAGCGGCCATTAACGACGGCCTCTTGTTTTTCTCTGTGTCCTCTGTGTCCTCTGTGGCTAACCGTTTTTCTAGATTGTATGAATACGATGTTGTTTTATCTGGCGGTGAAATATCTGCACATCGGCTGCGTGGTGTTGAGCGGCAGCGGATTTTTCCTGCGCGGTCTGCTGATGCTGGGTGACTCGCCCCTGCTGCAACGGCGCTGGCTGAAGATTGCGCCGCATGTCAATGACACCGTCTTGCTGGCGGCGGCGTTGATACTCGTGGCGCTCAGCGGGCAGTACCCTTTCGTTGATGCCTGGGTCACTGCCAAAGTGTTCGGGCTGGTCGGCTACATCATCCTCGGTACACTGGCGCTCAGGCCGGGGCGGAGCAAAGGCGTGCGCGCGGCTTTCTGGCTGGCGGCGCTGGCGGTGTTTGCGTATATCGTGTCGGTGGCTTTGAGCAAGGACGCGCGTGGTTATTTTGCGGTGCTTGGTTGATTTTGGTGCGTAGCAGGTTTCAACAAGCCTGCGGGTTCAGCAATTTCTTCAGGCCGGGGTTGTCGAGAATGACGATGTGTTTCTGCTGGACGCGGATCAAGCCGAGTTCGTCAAAACGGGAGAAAGCGCGGCTGACGGTTTCAAGTTTCAGGCCGAGGTAGGAGCCGATTTCGTCGCGCGTCATGCGCAGGTGGAATTCGGACGCCGAGTAACCGCGCGCGATGAAACGTTGTGACAGGTTGAGCAGGAATGCCGCCAGCCGTTCCTCGGCACGCATGGCGCCAAGCAGCATCATGACGCCGTGGTCGCGGACGATTTCACGGCTCATTACCTTGTGAAAGTGGTGTTGCAGGGATTTTATTTCGCGCGTCAGTTGTTCGAGCTGGCTGAAGGGAATCACGCAAACTTCGCTATCCTCCAACGCCACCGAATTGCAGGTGTGGGTTTCCACGCTGATGCCGTCCATGCCGAGAATTTCACCGGCCATCTGGAAGCCGGTGACCTGGTTGCGGCCATCTTCCAGCAATACATCGGTTTTGAAGAAGCCGCTCTTGACCGCGTAGATGGCCTCGAAACCATCACCGGCGCGATACAGGTGCTGGCCGCGCTTGACGCGCCGGCGCGAGCCGACCGCGCTGTCGAGTTGCTCGATCTCCGGTTCCGATAGTCCGAAGGGTAAACACAGCTCGCGCAAGCTGCATTGAGAGCAGGCTGCTTTGATGGTGCTCAGCGTCAGAGGAATGGAGCGTGTTTCGGGTTTGTGCATTTCGTCGGCCCGGTAGCTGTTTGATCTGCGTCAAAGCGCCAGGCAAGCGGTTGCGGCATCGTGCTTGCCAATACATGGGCGCATGGGCGCTTTTTTTCATAGTACCGTTACAGATGCCAACCACATTTCAGGAACTGATATTCGACCCGGCGGTGATCCGTCGCTTCGACGTTAGTGGGCCGCGTTATACCTCCTACCCGACGGCGGATCGCTTCGTTGAGGCGTTTGGCGCTGAGTCCTACAGCATGTGGCTGGGCCACCGCACCCTCGGCGGCATCAGCCGACCCTTGTCATTATACGTGCACATCCCGTTCTGCAACACCATCTGCTATTACTGCGCCTGCAACAAGATCATTACCAAGGATCACGGTCGTTCCGCCAAATATTTGAAGTATCTGGGCAGGGAACTGGCGATCCAGGCAGAGGCGCTCAAAGGCGCCCACGACGTGGTGCAATTGCACTGGGGCGGCGGCACTCCGACCTTCCTCTCCAATGACGAAATGCGCCGCTTGATGGAAATGATACGCGAGCATTTTCGCCTGATGCCGAACGGCGAGTACTCGATTGAAGTCGACCCGCGCAAGGTCGACGTGACCACCGTGGCGCTGCTCGGCGCACTCGGTTTCAACCGCATGAGCATCGGCATACAGGATTTCGATCCGGCGGTGCAGCAGGCCGTCAATCGCATCCAGAGCCTGGAGGAGACGCAACGGGTGATCGATGCGGCGCGCGCCAGCGGCTTCAAGTCGGTGAGCGTGGATTTGATCTACGGACTGCCCAAACAGAATGTCATCAGTTTCAACCGCACTCTGGAAGAAGTCATCCGGTTGTCGCCCGACCGGCTGTCAATCTATAACTACGCCCATCTGCCAGGCCTGGCCAAACCGCAACGGCGCATCAACGAAGTCGATCTGCCGACGCCGGAAGCCAAGCTGCAAATCCTGCAACTGGCGATCCGCAGTCTCACCGATGCCGGCTATGTCTTCATCGGCATGGATCATTTTGCCAAGCCCGGCGACGAGCTTGCCATCGCGCAGCGGCAGGGCCGCCTGCACCGCAATTTCCAGGGCTATTCGACGTATGCCGAAGCCGACTTGATGGCCTTCGGGGTTTCCTCCATCAGCAAAGTCGGACCTTCCTACTGCCAGAACGTCAAAACCCTGGACGAGTACTACGACATGCTCGACCGGGGCATTTTGCCGGTGGTGCGCGGCATCGAGTTAACCGCCGACGATCTGCTGCGGCGCTCCATCATCCAGGCGCTGATGTGTCATTTCGAGCTGTCGATTGAATCCATCGAGATTGCCCATCTGATCGACTTCAAATCCTATTTTTCCGCAGAGCTGGAGGCGCTGCGCGAGATGGAGCAGGCCGGCCTACTTCGAATCGACAAGCAGTGGCTGACCGTCGAGCCGCGCGGCCGTCTGTTGGTGCGGGCCATCGCCATGATATTCGACCGGTATTTGCGGAGCGACCGCGAGCGCATGAAGTATTCCAAAGTTATTTAACCTAAAAACCGTAATTCAAGCCACAGAGCAACCGTGTTCCAAGTCAAGCAGTATTGGTAGTCCAAGGCGCATTATTTTTCACAATGGAATTCATGATGATGAGCAGCTTTCGCATACAGGCGACGATGACGACCTTGGG
>JACQAO010000010.1 GCA_016194935.1 Betaproteobacteria bacterium | reverse complement strand
CGATGCCCGGCAGCTTGTCGAGATCAGTTTCCGGCGCGCTGTTGATATTGATGGCGGCAAAGGCGCACTGGATGGCGATCAGCCAGGCAAACAGGACGAACAGTAATTTCTTCATGATTTCTCCTTGGTTAACTTGGTTAAATTTGTGACAGTTGCTTGACGTACTGAACTACACCTTGTTCCACGGTTGAGAATTCATCACGGTAACCGGCCATGCGCAGGCTGGAAAGATCGGCCTGGGTAAAACTCTGGTACTTGCCTTTCAATGCCTCCGGGAAAGCAACGTATTCGACTATCCCCTGTGTGCGCAATTCAGCCAGTGACAAGGCGGCTTCGCCTTTTATGGCGCGGCAGGCATTCACGGTGGCAACGGCAACATCGTTGAACGACTGCGCCCGCCCGGCGCCGAGGTTGTATATGCCGGATTGCCCGTGCTCCAGGAAGTGCAGATTAACTTTAACCACATCGTCGATGAATACGAAATCACGCCGCTGTTCGCCATCGGCATAACCGTCGCATCCTTCAAACAGTTTGACGCGGCCCTCGGCCTGCAACTGGTTGTAGAAATGGAAAGCCACCGAGGCCATGCGTCCCTTGTGCTGCTCGCGCGGGCCATACACGTTGAAGTAGCGGAAGCCGGCCACCTGTGAGTTGTGGTGTTCGACGCCCTGCAAACGCCGCCGCACCCGCTGGTCGAACAGAAACTTGGAATAGCCATACACGTTCAGCGGCGCCTCGAATTCGCGTGTTTCCTTGAACACCGTGCCGCCGCCATACACCGAAGCCGAGGATGCGTAGAGGAAAGCCACTTCCTGGTCGAGGCAGAAATCCAGTAGCGTCGCCGAATAGCGGTAGTTGTTCTCCATCATGTAGCGGCCGTCCGTCTGCATGGTGTCGGAGCAAGCGCCCTGGTGCAGGATGGCGTCAACCGCGCCGTCGAAATAGCCGCTTTCGACGAGTTGGAGAAACTCCTGCTTGTCGAGGTAATCGGCGATTTCGCAGTCGACCAGATTCCTGAACTTGTCGGCGCGGCTCAGGTTGTCGACCGCGATGATATTGCCGACGCCCTGTTCGTTGAGACCTTTGACCAGGTTGGCGCCGATAAACCCGCATGCGCCGGTGACGATGGTATACATAGCTAACCTTTCAATTCGTCGAGATGAACCACTGCCGTGCCGAATTTTCCGACCACGATGCCGCCGGCGCGGTTGGCCAGGCGCATCGAATTTGCCAGGTTGACGCCGCTGGCGAGCATCACCGCCAGAGTGGCGATTACCGTGTCGCCAGCGCCGCTGACATCATAGACCTCGCGCGCCACTGCCGCTTCGTGCTGCATGCCGGCTGCGCTGAAAAGACTCATGCCTTCTTCGGAACGAGTCACCAGCAGGGCGTCCAGCCGCAGCTCGGCGCGCATCCGCTGAACCTTTTCCGTCAGCTCGGCGTCATTCGCCCACGGCCCGATCACCTGACGCAACTCGGCGCGATTTGGCGTCAACAGCGTGGCGCCGGCGTAGCGGGAAAAATCTTCGCCTTTCGGATCGACCAGCACCGGCTTGCCGGCAGCGCGGGCCAACTGGATCATTTCGGCGATATGCGCCAGGCCGCCCTTGCCGTAATCAGAAAGTATCACCGCATCGCAGCTTGCCAATCGCTGTTGGTACTCGGCCAGTTTGGCGCGCAACACTTCATGCGCCGGCGCGGTTTCAAAATCAATGCGCAGTAACTGCTGCCGGCGACCGATGACGCGCAGTTTGACCGTGGTAGACAACTTTGCATCTTCATGCAGGCTGGTTTCGATGCCTTCGGCATTGAGCAGCCGCGTCAATGTTTTTCCTGCCTCGTCGGCGCCGACCACCGACAGCAGCATCGCCTGCGCGCCCAGCGCAGCCACGTTGCGGGTCACATTGGCCGCGCCGCCGGGGCGCTCTTCGATTTTTTCGACCTTGACGACAGGCACCGGCGCTTCGGGAGAAATGCGCTCGACCTCGCCGAACCAATAGCGATCCAGCATGACATCGCCGACAACGAGAACGCGGGCTTTGGATGTATCCGGTAATTCCATGTTGACCTCGAGCCGTGCTTTGGTCTATTTCCTGCCGATTGCCTGGTACTCGATCCCCGCCGCGTGGAGTTGCGCAGGGTCATAGAGATTGCGTCCATCGAAGATGACGCGATCTTTCAACGCGGCCTTGATCGCGGTGAAATCCGGGCTTCTGAATTCTTTCCACTCGGTAACAATCGCCAGCGCGTCGGCGCCCGTGAGCGCAGCCTGTGGATTGTCGGCGAAACTGATGCGTGCGTCACCGGTAAAAATACGTTGCGCTTCGTGCATCGCCACCGGATCGTAAGCGCAGATGGTCGCGCCACGCGCCAGCAATTGCTCGATCAGCACCCGGCTGGGGGCTTCGCGCATGTCGTCGGTATTTGGCTTGAACGCCAGGCCCCACAAGGCGAAGTGGCGTCCGGTGAGATTCTCACCGTAGCGTTTGAGGATTTTCCCCGGAAGAATTTGTTTCTGCGTTTCATTGGCGGCTTCGACGGCATGCAGCACCTGCAGGCTCTGCCCGGTTTCCTCGGCGGTGCGTATCAGCGCCTGCACGTCCTTGGGAAAGCAGGAGCCGCCGTAGCCGCAGCCGGAATACAAAAAATGGTAGCCGATGCGCGGATCGGAACCGATGCCGGAGCGCACCAGCTCGATGTCCGCACCGAGTTTTTCGGCCAGGTTGGCCAGCTCGTTCATGAAGGAAATGCGTGTCGCCAGCATGGCGTTGGCGGCGTATTTGGTCAGCTCGGCCGAACGCACGTCCATCACAATCAGGCGCTCATGGTTGCGCTGGAACGGCGCGTACAACTGGCGCATGGCTTCGATGGCGCGGGCATCCGCAGCACCGACGACGATGCGGTCAGGCTTCATGAAATCCTCGACCGCGGCGCCTTCCTTGAGGAATTCCGGATTGGAGACCACGCTGTAGTCAATCTCCAGTTTGCGCGCCTTGAGTTCACCGGCGATTGCCGCGCTCACCTTGTCTGCCGTACCCACCGGCACCGTGGATTTGTCCACCACCACTTTGTAAGCATCCATGTGCTTGCCGATACTGCGCGCCGCCGCCAGCACGTATTGCAGATCGGCCGAGCCATCCTCGTCCGGCGGCGTGCCGACGGCGATGAACAGAATGTTGCCGTGGGCAATCGCGGCGGCGGCGTCAGTGGTGAAGCGCAGCCGGCCTGCGCTGCGATTCCTGAGCACCATAGCCTCCAGGCCGGGTTCGTAAATCGGAATGCCGCCGCCATCAAGCAAGCGGATTTTTTCGGCATCCACATCCAGGCAGAGTACCTCGTTGCCTACTTCGGCAAGGCAGGCGCCGCTGACCAGGCCGACATAGCCGGTGCCGATAACGGTGATTTTCATGGAAATATCTTCACGATCAGGGGGTCAGGTCGAATTCTTCGGTGCGCCGGGGCGGGTAGGTTTCCCAGCCGCCGCAACCGGGACAGCGCCAGTAAAACTGACGCGCCTTGAAACCGCAGTTGTCGCAGCAATATCGGGCCACGCGACGGGTGTGATTGTGCACCAGGTTCTTGATGAGTTCGAGGTCGGCGCGGCGCTCCGGCGGCGCGACCAGTATCTGCGCTTCCAGCAGTTTGTCGAGACCGAGCAGCGTTGGATTGCGCCGCAACTCGTCGCGCACCAGTTGATAAGCGGCTTCGGCGCCGCCGCCCGCCAATTCGGACTGGAACACGGCATCCAGCAAATCCAGCGAGGGATACTGCGCGAACCATCCGCGCAACATCTGGATGCCTTGCGCTTCGCGCCCCTCCTTGCGGAAGGCCTCGATCAGCTTGCTCGCCACCAGCGCCAGATACTCCGGGTTCTGCTGCTCGACGCGCCGCCAGGTTTCTATCGCCGCCGCAGTATCGCCTTCCATCAGGTCGGCTTCCCCTTGCAGGATGCTGGCCCGCACGCACTTGCGATTGGCGGCAAGCGCCGCCGTGAGTTGCCGACGCGCTTCGGAAATATCGCTGTTCTGCAACGCCGCCAACGCCAGTTCGCAATGGAAATTGGCGATTTCTTTCTGCCATAAATGGCCGGCATGTTCGGGCAAGCCGCGGGCGATGTCGATGGCGCGCTGCCATTCTTTTTCCTGCTGGTAGATTTCCAGCAGGAAGCGCAGCGCCTCCTCGTCACGGCGTGTGCCGCGCAGCTTGAGAAAGACTTCCTCGGCGCGATCCAGCAGGCCGGCTTTGAGATAATCCTGCCCCAGCTCCGCCAGCGCGTTCAAGCGCTGGTCGTCGCTCAACTGGCTTTGCGATCCGTCACGCTCGATCAGATTCTGGTGTACCCGGATCGCCCGATCCGTCTCGCCGCGGCGGCGAAACAGGCTGCCCAGGGCGAAGTGCAGCTCGATGGTTTCCGGGTCTACCCTGGCCGCCTCGATGAAGGCTTCGATGGCCTGGTCGGGCTGTTCGTTGAGCAGGAAATTCAGTCCCTTGAAATAGGAACGCGGCAGGGCGCGCGATTCACGCACCAGTTGCTTGATGTCGATGCGCGCCGCGACCCAGCCGAGAATGAAGAACGCAGGCAGCACCAGCAGCCACCAGAGTTGAATTTCGAAACCGCTGTTCATCTGTTCATTTCAACCCGGCTTTGAAATATTCGTCGAATGCTTCAATTTGTCGCGTAATTCGCCACGCAACTGAGCAATCTCGCGGCGCTGGCGCACCAGGGTGGCGAAGGCCGCCGTGGCGCCGATCAAGGCGCCAGCGGCAAAGCAGCCAAGCACCACCAGCGACAGCGGCGCCTGCCAGACGCTATCGAAATACAGTCGCAGGTCGACCGGCCCGCTGTTCTTGATGGCAAGGCCGAACAGCGCCACAAAAACCGCAGCCCGCACCAGCCAGATGAGTATTCGCATCGGCATTCACCCGTAAAAAAGGCGGCATTCGCAGCCAATAGCAACGAACGCCGCCCGGACTATCTCAAATCCGCCGACAGGCCACCGTTCCATTTCTAAATCAATCGTGACGCGAAAACAAGCCGCAGACAGTGCGATTAGCACGGCAAGGCGCAGTTGACAAAGTCACGGTTGATTTAGAAATGGAATCAGTCGCGTTGATCGACGCGCTCGCGTAACTCCTTGCCGGCCTTGAAGTGCGGCACATGCTTTTCCGGCACCTGCACTTTCTCGCCCGACTTGGGGTTGCGGCCGATGCGCGGCGGCCGGTAGTTGAGGGCAAAACTGCCGAAGCCGCGAATCTCGATGCGGTCGCCGCGCGACAGCGCCGCGGTCATCGCATCGAGGATCATTTTCACGGCGAAATCTGCATCCTTCGCCGCCAGTTGCGGAAAACGCGCCGCCAGCCTGTCAATCAACTCGGACTTGGTCATATCCAGCTCGCTGGGCTTATTGCGGCGGGTTGTTCAGCTTGGCCTTGAGCAGCGCGCCAAGACTGGTCGTGCCAGTCGAAGCGGAACCGCTATCGGAAGCCAGCTTCTGCATCGCCTCGCTCTGCTCAACCTGGTCCCTGGCCTTGATCGAGAGATTGATGCCGCGCGTCTTGCGATCCACATTGATGATCATCGCTTCGATGGCGTCGCCTTCCTTGTAGAGCGTGCGCAAATCTTCGATACGATCACGCGAGGCTTCTGCGGCGCGCAGGTAACCTTCCACGTCGGCGCCGAGGTCAATCACCGCGCCGCGCGCGTCGATGCTCTTGACGGTCCCCTTGACCATGCTGTTCTTGTCGTGGGTAGCGACGAAACTGGTGAACGGGTCGCCGTCCATCTGCTTGATGCCCAGGGAGATGCGCTCTTTTTCGACATCGATCGACAGCACCAGCGCCTCGACCTCGTCGCCCTTCTTGAAGTTCTGCTTGGCTTCCTCGCCGCTCGAGGACCAGGATAGATCCGACAGATGCACCAGTCCGTCGATGCCGCCGGGCAGGCCGATGAAAATGCCGAAGTCGGTAATCGACTTGATCTGGCCGCTGACCTTGTCGCCCTTCTTGTGGTTGAGGGCAAAATCGTCCCACGGGTTGGATTGACACTGCTTCATGCCGAGGGAAATGCGGCGGCGCTCTTCGTCGATTTCCAGAATCATTACCTCGACTTCGTCGCCCAGTTGCACCACCTTGGAGGGATGAATGTTTTTGTTGGTCCAGTCCATTTCGGAAACGTGCACCAGGCCCTCGATACCCTGCTCGACTTCGACGAAGGCGCCGTAATCGGTGAGGTTGGTGACCTTGCCGAACAGGCGCGTGCCGGACGGATAGCGGCGGGCGATGCCCACCCACGGATCGTCGCCGAGCTGCTTCATGCCCAGCGAAACGCGGTTCTTTTCCTGGTCGAACTTGAGGATCTTGGCTTCGACTTCGTCGCCGACGGTGAGTACTTCCGACGGGTGACGCACGCGACGCCAGGCCAGGTCGGTGATGTGCAGCAGGCCGTCGATGCCGCCGAGGTCGACGAAAGCGCCGTAATCGGTGATGTTCTTGACGATGCCCTTGACGATGGTGCCTTCCTTGAGGTTCTCCAGCAGTGACTGGCGTTCTTCGCCCTGGCTGGCCTCCAGCACGGCGCGGCGCGACATGACCACGTTGTTGCGCTTGCGGTCGAGCTTGATGACCTTGAATTCGAATTCTTTGCCTTCAAACGGCGTGGTGTCCTTGACCGGGCGGGTATCCACCAGCGAACCGGGCAGGAAGGCGCGAATGCCATTGACCATGACGGTCAGGCCGCCTTTGACCTTGCCGGTGATCAGCCCTTTGACGAGGGTGCCTTCGTTCATCGCCGTATCCAGATCGTTCCAGGCGGCAATGCGCTTGGCTTTTTCGCGCGACAAACGGGTTTCGCCGTAGCCGTCTTCGAGCATCTCGATGGCGACACTGACATAGTCGCCGGGCTTGACTTCGATCTCGCCGCGTTCGTTCTTGAATTCTTCAAGAGCGATGAAACTTTCTGACTTGAGGCCGGCATTGACGACTACATGGTTGTGATCGACGCGCACGACTTCAGCGGTGATGACTTCGCCGGCGCGCATTTCCTGGCGTGACAGGCTTTCGGCAAACAGGTCGGCGAAACTTTCCATGCCGGGAATGGCTGAGGGCATGGTCGGGGTAATACTGGCGGTTGCAGTGGACATATGTTTTGTAAGGGCCTAAACGTCGCGTCGCCGCGAGTGCAGGAGGTGTCCTGCGGCAGTAAGTTAATCAACACCGTCGACGCTGGCGCGTCAGGCGGCACCTGGTTTTGTTGAATGTTAAATTGCTAAATCTCTAAATTCAACTCATCAACGCAAGCGCTGCCGGTACCAACCCAGCACCGCTTGCACCGCCTGTTCGACGGAGAGTTGCGTCGTTTCGAGCAATTCGGCATCCACGCATTTTTGCAGGGGAGCAACGCTGCGCGCGGCGTCGCGTGCATCGCGCTCCTGCAAGTCCTGCAAAAGGGACGTGATATTAGCAGACATCCCTTTTTCCATCAACTGTTTATACCGCCGTTCGGCACGCGCCTCGGCGCTGGCCGTCAAAAACACCTTGAGCCGCGCATCGGGAAACACCACCGAACCCATGTCGCGCCCTTCCGCCACCAGCCCTGGCGCTTGCCGGTAGGCGTGCTGACGCTCCAGCAGCGCGGCGCGCACCACCGGCAACGCGGCAACTTTGGAGGCCCCCGCCGAGCTGGCCTCGCTGCGGATGGCGTCGGTAACGTCTTCATCTTTGCCTTGCCCGCCGGCCAGCCGGATGCGGCCAGCCTCGAAACGCGCCGGCAGCCCCGCAGCCAGCGCCGCCACCTGCGGCTCGTCATCCAGCGCGACCCCGGCGCGCGACGCGGCCAGGGCCGTCAGGCGATACAGGGAACCGCTGTCGAGATAGTGGAAGCCCAGCCGTTGGGCCACCAGCGCGGCAACAGTGCCTTTGCCGGAAGCGGAAGGGCCATCGATGGCAATCACCGGGATGAGAGAATGGTTCATCGGACGATTTTGGCGAATTCGCTGAAATATTCGGGGAAGGTCTTGGCCACGCAATCCGGCTCATTGATGCGCAGCGGCACGCCGCCCAGCGTCACCAGCGAAAAGCACATCGCCATGCGGTGGTCGTCGTAGGTGTCGATGCTGGCGTTGGGCGTTAATTGCTGCGGCGGCGTCACCCGCAGAAAATCCGCGCCCTCTTCCACAATTGCGCCGACTTTGCGCAATTCCCTGGCCATCGCGGCGATACGGTCGGTTTCCTTGACGCGCCATGACGCGATATTGCGCAAGGTGCAGGGGCCGTCGGCGAACAGCGCCGTCACCGCCAGCGTCATCGCCGCGTCGGGGATGTGGTTGAAGTCGGTGTCGAACGCCTTGAGCTTGCCGGCCAGCGGAGCACTCGCCGCGATCCAGTGTTCGTCCATCTCGATGTGTGCGCCCATTTCACACAGCGCATCGACGAAGCGCACATCGCCCTGAATACTGGCGCGACCCACACCCTCGACGCGCACCGGCCCGCCGCCGATGGCGCCTGCCGCAAGGAAATATGAGGCCGAGGAAGCGTCACCTTCGACATGGATCACATCCTGACTGCGATAGCCCGGCCCGCCGGGTATTGTGAAACGCCGCCAGCCGGTACGCTCCACCTTCACCCCAAAACGCCTCATCAGATTGAGGGTGATTTCGATATAAGGCTTGGAGATCAGTTCGCCCACCACCTCGATCTGCGCCTCCCTGCCGGTCAGCGGCAAAGCCATCAACAAGGCAGTAAGGAATTGCGAAGAAACATCGCCGCGCACGCGGATCGGCGCTTCAGGATGAAGCACGCCGGGATGGATTTGCAACGGCGGAAAACCTTCATTGCCGAGATAGGTAATATCGGCGCCCAGGCCGCGCAGGGCATCCACCAGATCGGCAATGGGCCGCTCGTGCATGCGCGGCACGCCCGACAGCCGATAGTGTCCGCCGCACAGCGCCAATGCAGCGGCCAGAGGGCGCAAAGCGGTGCCGGCATTACCGAGAAATAATTCTGCTTGCGACGCCGGAAATGCCCCACCACAGCCGGTGACCCGCAGGGTGTTGTTCGCGCCCGCCTGGGTCGTGATCCCCAGTGTATGCAAGGCCGACAACATCACGCGGGTGTCGTCCGAATCCAGCAAGTCGTGAATTTCGGTGATGCCGTCAGCCAGCGCAGCCAGCAACAAGCAACGATTGGAAATGCTTTTCGAACCCGGCAAGCGGATCGTACCGCTGGCACGGCTTGCCGGAGGGAGATCGAGATAATTCATGCGAGAAATTTCTTGTCCGATGCGGTGCGAACTGGATCACACCGGGGCCGGGTGGCGGTTGGAAAATCACGGCCCTCCCATTTAGCCCTCAACGAGTCGCTCCGCCCATATGAGCACAGCCGACAGAAAAGTACTCAGTTCCTCGCGTGTGGTCGTTGGAATAGCTTCATCGTCGTAGCGAAATTCGACGGCAAAAGGATTCAGGCAACGTAGCTCATCAGCGGTCAATGGCAAAGTTCCACCATCATCGAGTATGGTTTGGCCCAAAGCCACGAGATCGTGCGTGCGCCGAATCTCAATGGAGCGCAACGCGGCGACAGACTTCAGTGCTTTCTCGGCAGATTGTTGCGCGAGAAACCCGAGCGCGGCCAAACTCGCCTTCGGAAGAGGGAACAATAGGTCAAAGGTTTCATGATCGCGCCGCGCCAGACGCAACAGACGCCGGGCTTCTTCAAGCTGCGGCGTCATAAAGCAGCTTCCCTTCTTTTTTTGCCCAATAAGGTACTGTCCCTGGCACCTGGCTGCGGCGCTCGAATTCTTCCTGCGAAAACACGAGCACGTCTACGCCAACGCCTATCGACCCGACGGCGCGGTGGAGCCTCAAATATTCCGCCGCCTTGTCCGGTACTTCACGTTCGATTACAAGCAAATCAAGGTCGGAACCCTCATCCGCATCACCCCGTGCGTAGGAGCCGAAAACGAATATGCGCAGCGGACAACTCGCAGCGGCAACTACACGACGAGCGGCGTCGAGAATGGATTGATTGGCTAGCATGAAAATGTGACCGTCCCGGTTGTTCCAAAGTTACTTGACGAACTCGGTAAGCTTACGCAAACGGAATGTGGGGTCGCTGGCAAAAATAGTTCGTAGCCAGCCGAGATGTCCCGCGCCATAGACCACCAGGATTCTTTCGTTCGGAGAGTCGGCGAGTTGTACGATATTGCTATAGATGCGCATGTTGCGCCGGAACCAGTCGGAGACTAAATCGGCGCCAGCCCAATCCCCCTCCTCACCGAAGTGCGCCTCCCGGTAGTAATACCCCACTGCTTCGGCAACTTTGTCATCGGAGTTCATGTAGAGCAGCGTCTCAAGGATGGTGTGGGAGGCGAGATAGCCGCTTTGCGTCTTGATCATGGCGCCCATATCCGCCATCAACGCGTCGAACTCCTTCGAGCGGCCAGTGGCCTTTGCATATTTGATGACGCGCGGGTGGGGAAACTCGCCATCTGCATCGACCCCGTAAATGGTCTTGAGACCAAGCACCTTGGCGAGTCGATATCCGATCTGCTCAATCTCGTTGCGGGTGAGCTCGTACTTGCCGGCCAGGTAATCGGGGTAATCCCTGGCAAGGCGCTTGTCGCCTGAATCACGCTCCACAGCTATCTTCGTCGGGTTGAATTTCTTTAGGATTGCGATGACTTGTACAATTTCGGCTTGGCGCTTGGGTGCGAGCACATCGTCAGCATGCATATTGAAGATGTCATGCCCCGGATTTGCCATGTGATAGGCGCCGAGCACCAGCACTTCAGCGCGGGCGGGCGCTTGCAGCGAACCTGAAAGCGCGGCGCGCTCCTGCCCCAAGGCGATGGGCAAGCCTACAAAGACTAAGCAGAACAAAGCGACAAGTTGCTTACGCATGTTTTCTCTTTTTGGGAAAGGCGGCGGCAGTCGGCATGGAAAATCTCCCGTAAGTCGATGTCGGATGCAATGATAGCCTCGTTATTCGCCAGGCGGCAATTGTGCGTCGAGCCAGGCATCGCGCCGGGCGCGCGCCACGCCGAACATGGCCTCCAGCGCTGCACCATCGGCGCTGGCCAGCAGCACCCGGGTACGCAGCAATTCGGCCTGGTAGGCGTCGAGTTCGCGGATCAGTGCGGCGCGATTGGCGATGCAGATATCCCGCCACATTTCAGGATGGCTGCTGGCGATGCGGGTGAAGTCGCGGAAACCGCCGGCGGCAAGGGCGAACAACTGCTCGGAGTTTTCCCGCCCGGCGAATTCATGCACCAGCGCAAAGGCCAGCAGATGCGGCAGATGGCTGACGGCTGCGAAAATTTGATCATGCGCCGCCGCTGCCAGTTCACTGACTTGCGCGCCGCAGCTTTGCCAGGCCAGCCGCACGCGCGCCACAGCGGCGGGGGAGTTTTCCGGCAACGGCGTCAGCACCACCCGCTTGCCGCGATACAGGTCAGAGCGCGCCGCCGCCACGCCGCTTTTTTCGGCCCCGGCAATCGGATGACCGGGGACAAACTGGTCGATCTTGTCACCAAGAACCCGTCGTGCAGCCGCAATCACATCCTGCTTGGTGCTGCCGGCGTCGGTCAGTAGTGTCTGCGGTTCCAGATGCGGTTCCAGATGCCGCATGACGACCTCCATCTGTCCGACCGGCATGGCCAGCAACACCAGATCGGCGTCGCTCATGGCGGCGCGCCAGTCGGCCCCGCAATGGTCGATGACGCCCAGGCGTTGCGCCTCGTCCAGCGTGGCGCGGCTGCGGCCCATGCCGGTAATTTCACCGGTTGCAGCAGCTTGCTTGAGCGCCAATGCAAAAGAGCCGCCGATCAAGCCGACGCCACACACGACAATTTTATTAAAGTCGGCCACGCTGGATTACACGGATTTTTCCAGGGCTTCCAGGAAACGGGTGTTCTCCCGTTCCAGGCCGATGGTCACGCGCAGATGCCTGGGCATGCCATAGTTGGCCAGCGCCCGGACGATAACGCCCTGCCGCAGCAATTTCTGGTTGGTCGCCGCAGCGTCGGCCACGGCGAAGCTGACAAAATTGCCATACGAGGGGATATATTCCAAACCAAGACGCTGGAGGCCGGCCACAATCTGCTCCATGCCGTTGCGGTTGCGCTCGAAGCTTGCGGCGAGAAAATCCTGGTCGTCGAGCGCGGCGGTTGCCGCAGCCAGCGCCAGATTATTCACATTGAACGGCAGGCGCACGCGATTCATCAAATCGACGATTTCCGCCGAGGCCAGCGCGTAACCGATGCGCAGACCGGCCAGTCCATAGACTTTGGAGAAAGTGCGAGTGATGACCAGGTTGGGAAACTCCTTGAGCCAGGCCAGCGTGTCCTCGTGCAGCGCCGGCGGCAGGTATTCGTTGTAAGCCTCGTCCAGCACCACCACCACATCCTGCGGCAGCGTTTGCAGGAAGGCGCGCACTTGCGGATAGGGCAGGAAACTGCCGGTGGGATTGTTCGGATTGGCGATCCACACCACGCTGGTGTCGGGCCGGATGGCGGCGCGCATCGCGGTTAAATCGTGACCATAATCTTTTGCCGCCACCTGGATGCATTCGCCGCCCGCCGACATGGTCGCCAGCGGGTACACGGCGAAGGCATGCTGCGAAAACACCGACGAGCGGCCCGGCGCAAGAAACACCCGCGCCACCAGGTCGAGCAGGTCGTTGGAACCATTACCGAGCGCGATCCGCTCCATGCCGATGCCATAACGCCGGGAGATCGCCTGGGACAACTCGAATTGATCGGGATAGCGCGACAGATCGGCGCTGGCCCGCTCCATCGCCGCCCGCGCTTTCGGGCTCATGCCGGATGGATTTTCGTTGGAGGCCAGCTTGATGATGTTGTCGACGGGTATCCCCATCTCACGCGCCAGCTCGGTAATCGGCTTGCCCGGCTGGTAAGGCGAAATGGCGCGGATGTAAGCCGGGGCGCGTGCGGCGATGCTCATGTCGGGAGGCTCTGCAATGTCATTACTGGGCGGCAGCCGGATAGCTGCCAAGTATCTTGATGAAGCCGGCGTTCTCGGACAGTTCTTTCAAGGCGACAACCACCTCAGCATCCTGCTGGTGACCCTCGATGTCCACAAAGAATACGTATTCCCAGCGTCCGCCGTTGAAGCCGCGCGCCGGGCGCGACTCGAATTTGGTCATGGACACGCCATGCGCAGCCAGCGGCGCCAGCAAGGCCAGCACCGCGCCGGGGCGGTTTTGCGCGGTGCACACAAAGGAAGTCTTGTCGCACCCTGAAGGGCCGGCGTCGTGTTCCGCCAACACCAGGAAGCGCGTAGTGTTGTTGGGATCATCCTCGATATTCGCCGCCAGCACTTTGAGGCCGTAGTGGCTGGCCGCCGCATCGCCGGCGATGGCGCAGGACTCAGGATCTTCCGCCGCCAGGCGCGCGCCTTCGGCGTTGCTCGCCACCGGCACCCTCGGCAATTGCGCAAGATTCCGGTTCAACCACTCGTGACACTGCGCCAGCGACTGGGCATGCGAGTAGAGACGCTTCACCGCAGTCAGCGAATCCGCTTTCGACAAAAGATTCTGGTGGATGCGCAGGGAAATTTCGCCGCAAATTTTCAGCGGCGACGACAGCAGCAGATCGAGAGTGCGTCCGATCGCGCCTTCGGTGGAGTTTTCCACCGGCACCACCGCATAGTCGACGTTGCCGGCTTCGACCGCGCGGAAGGCGTCGTCGATGGCGGCACAGGAAGTTAAACTCGGCGCTGAGCCGAAATGCTTGCGCGCGGCGGTTTCCGTGAAAGTGCCTTGCGGGCCGAGATAGGCGATGCGCAGCGGTTGTTCCAGCGCCAGACAGGCCGACATCAGCTCACGGAAGATGATCTGGGTCGCCGCCGTCGGCAGCGGGCCGGGATTGGCCTCACCGATGCGCCGCAGCACCTGCGCTTCGCGCTCGGGCCGGTACAGATTTCCCTGCTTGATCTCGCCGATGCGATGCGCCAGTTGGGCGCGCTGATTAATCAGCCGCAACACCTCGTCGTCGATGCGGTCGATGCTCTCGCGCAGCTTGCCCAGTTCGTCGTCTTGGTCAGCCACGGCTTATGACTCCAGCGGTAAATAGCGCACTGCCAGCACCCCGGTGATGGCGGCGATGGCGGCGACCACCTGCGGCGGCACGACGGTTTCGATGTCGACCAGCGTATACGCCATGTCGCCCCTCGATTTATTCATCATGTTGTGGATATTCAATCCGGCCTGCGCCATTGCTGTCGAAATCTGTCCCACCATATTCGGTACATTGGCATTGGCGATGGCCAGACGGAAGTTCGATTCGCGCGGCATCACGACGGTCGGGAAATTCACTGCATTCTGCACGTTGCCGTGTTCGAGAAAATCGCGCAATTGGTCGATGACCATGATCGCGCAGTTTTCCTCGGCCTCACGGGTCGACGCGCCCAGGTGCGGCAGGGCGATGACCCGCGGATGACGATTGGCCTGCGGACTGGGGAAGTCGCAGACATAATGGCCCAACCGTTTGACATCCAGCGCCGTGATCACCGCCGCTTCATTGACGATGCCGTCGCGCGAAAAATTCAACAGTGTCGCGCCGTCCTTCATCTGCCCGACGTTGCCGGCATTGATCAAGTCGCGCGTCGCCTCCAGCAGCGGCACATGGACGGAAACGAAGTCTGAATTTTTCAGCACTTCGGCAACACTATTGGCTTTCTTTACTTGCGCCGGCAGGCTCCAGGCGGCGTCGACAGTAATCTCCGGGTCATAGCCGAACACCTGCATGCCCAGCTTGATGGCCGCATCCGCCACCAGGCAACCGATCTTGCCCAGGCCGATAACACCCAGCGTGTGGCCGGCCAGCTCAAAGCCGGCGTAGGTCTTCTTGCCGTCTTCCACCTTCTTGTCCATCCCGGCGTCAGCGGGATCAAGGCCAGCCACGAATTGCAAAGCGCCGGTGAGATTGCGCGCCGCCAGCAGCATGCCGGCGATCACCAGTTCCTTGACGGCATTGGCGTTGGCGCCGGGTGCATTGAATACCGGCACGCCGCGCGCGCTCATGGCTTTTACCGGGATATTGTTGGTGCCTGCGCCGGCCCGACCAATGGCGCGCACGCTGGCCGGAATCTCCATGGCGTGCATGTCGGCCGAACGCAGCAGCACCGCGTCGGGCGCTGTTACGTCTTTGCCAACCACATAGCGTTCCGCCGGCAGCCGTTTCAGGCCGTTCGGTGAAATCTGGTTGAGCACCAGAATCTTCAACGGCTCAGCCATGTTCTCTTTCGAACTCGCGCATGTATTCAACCAGCGCCCGGACGCCTTCAAGCGGCATTGCGTTGTAGATGGAGGCGCGCATGCCGCCGACCGAACGATGGCCCTTCAGTTGCACCATGCCGCGCTCCTTGGCTGCCTTGAGAAAAGCCTCGTTCAGGGCATCGTCTTGCAGACGGAACGTGACATTCATGCGCGAGCGGTCGGATTTGCGGATCGCATTGGTATAGAAATCAGTCTGATCGAGGAAATCGTAGAGCAGTTTTGCTTTGGCGATGTTGCTTTTCTCAATGGCCGCGAGCCCGCCCTGGCGCTTCAGCCATTTGAATACCAGACCTGCGATATAGATGGGGTAGGTGGCCGGCGTGTTGAACATCCAGTCATTATCCGCCTGGAGTTTGTAATCGAACACGGAGGGCGTCACGGGGAGCGCCTGGCCGATCAGGTCGTCGCGTACGATGACCAGCGTGAACCCGGCAGGACCCATATTCTTCTGCGCCCCGGCATAGATCAGGCCGAATCTGGACACATCCACCGGACGTGACAGGATGTCCGAGGACATATCCGCGACGAGCGGCGTATCGCCTGTCTGCGGCGTCCATTGATACTCCATCCCGGCGATGGTTTCATTCGTGCAGATATGTATGTAGGCCGCATCTTCGCTGGGCTTCCAGGTATCCTGCGGCGGTACGTAGGTGAAATTTTCATCCTCGCTGGAGGCGGCGATATGCACCGCGCAGTACTTCTTGGCTTCCTTGATCGACTTCTGCGACCAGGCGCCGGTATTCACATAGTCGGCCACGTTTCTTCCGCGCAGCAGATTCATCGGTACGATGGCGTTCTGTCCGAGCGCCCCACCCTGCATGAACAATACCTTGTAGTTCTTTGGGATGCTCATCAGCTCGCGCAAGTCAGCCTCGGTTTCCTCGGCGATGCTGATGAACTCCTTGCCGCGATGGCTCATTTCCATCACCGATTGGCCGGAACCATGCCAATCGAGCATTTCGGCGGCGGCCTGGCGCAGGATTTCTTCGGGCAGCGCGGCGGGGCCGGCGCTGAAGTTGATTGCACGCGCCATGCTTATTCTCCTTGGTCTTGGTCTTGCTCTTGCCCGGGTTCCGCGATTGAAATCGTATAGAGATTGAAAGAGCCCCGCCAGACCTTGATCTTGGATAGAGTGACGTTATCGAGACGATCACCTATTTGTAGAGAAAGGGAGGCGAGGCGATGAGGACTTTGGCACAGACTGT
>JACQAO010000084.1 GCA_016194935.1 Betaproteobacteria bacterium | reverse complement strand
GAACTCCACCATCGACAGACCTTCTTGAAACTGCACGTGATTGATCGACATTTCGCATCTCCTCAGCAAAGATGCTTCTATTATCAGTATCCTACTGGCTCACTACGTGAGCCTGCTGAGGTAGGGGGCTAATCAAGAAATCTTTTGAGGAGGGCGGAAATGATTGCTGGCGCTATACAACAACAGTTGCGTGCAACAACCCTGACGGCAATTTCTGCCATTAAAGGAAACGGCGCCGGGCCAAGCTTGCCGGTTTCGGGTACGCGGGCTGGGATAACTGAAGCCAGCTCGGTGATGGTTAATGTTGGAACAGCCCGGACTCTTGCCGATGTTGCAAAAAAATACGCTGTTCGAGATATGTCGCCACAGGAAATGGCGGCGATGAGCCAGGAGCTATACCAAAGTGGCGCAATTACTTTTCAGGATCACGCACTGCTGTCTTTTCAACCAGAGCTCAGCCCGCAGTTCGACAAGACGCTGTTAGGCGCTCCTGGCAAACCTGATGCGCCCAAGGACTTTATTGCACAGTGGGAAACACAGTTACAGATGCACGAAAAAATGGGTGATGTTAATTTTGCAAAAAATGACCAGAGGATACTGAATATTCTTGGAAATCTGGCGGCCTTACGTGTAACAGCCGCTCCGGCCTAGAATTGCCTTGGTTTGTCGTCACTTGGCCTCGATTCACCCTGTTGTAATTCAGGATAACGTGTACAGCCTGTACGCGATCAGCGTTTTACGCTGGATGTCGGCGAAGGGATGTTGATCACCGCAACCCCGAGAATAATCGTCACCAGCCCGAAGCCAATTGCCTGGGTGAACTGTTCGCCCAGTATAAAAATTCCCAGTAAGACGCTTACCCCTGCTCGAAGATAGCTCTGGCTGGCCACGCCCATTGATCCAATGGTCCTGACCAGCCGGAAATACAGAAGTAGCGCAACTCCCGTACCGAACAGCCCCAGAAAGATAGCTGCGACGATAGAGCTTGCCGACGGGTTCAAAGTCCAGGGTCTATCCACAGCCAAGCTCAGGGGACCGAGGCAAACCGTCGCCCAGATCATCGTGCCGGTAGCCCTGACGGTTGGAGAGATGAGGGAGAACCGCCTCCCGTAGATCGCCGCACAAGCGTACAGAAACGCGCTGAGGAGGATGGCGAATTGCCCCGCGATCTGTTGGCCCGTTCCATGCAATGCATCCAAGCCAACGACCATCACCACCCCGACCACACCCAACATAGCGCCGGCCAGTTTCCACGCGGTCACGGCTTCGTGCCGTGTGAACAGCAAGGTAATGAAAAGCACGAAGATTGGTGAGGTCGAGTTCAGTACCCCCGCGAGCCCTCTATCGACGTACTGTTGTCCCCACGCCAACACCGTCCATGAAGCGATGCTGTTGAAGAACGCCTGGATGAGAAACATCCGCCACGTGTACCAGTCCTTCGGAAATCGTACGCCCTGGTACCACATGACGATAAGTAGGAATACGGCTGCGAGGCTTACACGCATCGCAATCAGGGTAAGGGGCGGGATGGTAGCCACCGCAATTTTGATCAGTAAGTAGGATGATCCCCAGAGACCGGCGAGCAGCCCAAGGAGGGCCAGTTCAAATTGAAGGTTTTCCTGCCTTTTTCGGTAGTCGGCATTGTCGGGCGCCATTGATGTGATGCCGACGCAATAGCGCATTGCGAGACAGTAATGGTTCGGTTAAGCTCGAACTATGAAAGACGGCCCGAACATCGTCAATATTGCCGCACTGATTGGCGATCACGCCCGCCAGAGATTTGCTGCGGGCGCCAAGGCGCCACGCCGTTGAAAGCGCGGTGATCGCAGGCATGACTGAGTTCTCCACTCGTCCGCTACTGGCTTCGGACCAGCAGATTCTCTGGGATATTTTCCACATCGCTTTGTGGGACCCACCGCCTGCCCGGTTGCGGCCACGTTCGGTGCTTGTGCTTCCCGAGGTGCGTATCTATGCCGAGCATTGGGGCAGGGATGGCGACATCGGGGTGGCGGGTGAAATACCTGGCAGGAAGGCGCCCATAGGCGCAGCCTGGATGCGGTTAATCACCGGCGGTCAGGGGCTTGCTTACATTGACGATAGCACTCCGCAACTGGGTATCGCACTGTTTCCCGCCTATCAGCGGCAAGGACTCGGGGAGAGAATGCTGCGCGCGGCTCTGGACGCGGCGAAGCACCGCTACCAACGCGTCTCCTTGAGCGTGCACCCGGAAAATCCGGCGATTGCGCTCTACCGGCGTTGCGGCTTTGTGCAGGTCGATGTGCGCAAGTCGTACCCGGTTATGACGTGCGAATTGCGCCAGGCTCTCAGGCCGTCGTATTGATCGTCTTGCCTGTGGGTTGCCCCAGGGCGTTCAGGAAGGGTTTTGGTTCTTCTTTCTGCTCAGGCTTGGGTTGTCTGGGCTTGCCATCGCGGCGGGGGTCGCGGCCAGACTGACCGTCTGCATCCGGTTTGGGATGCACCGCCAGGACAGTCAGAGCATGTTTTACCGTATCGACGCCCATGATTCAGACCCTTTCCCGCTGTTAAGCCGTGTCACGACCGAGGTCCTGACAATGTTACATATGTCTATCGACAAATATTTTGCCAGCTTTAGCACCATTCACGCCTCTTGATGCGCCGAATAGAGGGGGGAAAGCAGTTATCCAATTTCATCGCATAATGCATATTCGCAGCGCCCTTACAAACTTGAGGAGACACGATGTACCTGCTTTACTATTACCCCGGCAACGCCAATCTCGCGCCGCATATCCTGCTGGAGGAAATCGGTGCGGAATATAAATTGGTGCTGGTCGACCGCAGCCAGAACCAGCAAAAGAGCCCGGAGTATCTCAAGCTCAATCCCAACGGACGCATCCCCGTGCTGGTCGATGGCGGGCTGGTGCTCTACGAGGCGGCGGCCATCTGCCTGCATCTGGCTGACCGCCACCCAGCGGCGGCGCTGGCGCCGGCACTGGGTAGCGATGCGCGGGCCGAGTTTTACAAATGGCTGATCTACCTGACCAACACCGTGCAGGCTGAGTTGCTGCTCTATTTCTATCCCGAACGCATGGCCGACGCTGCGGCAGCGGCCCAGATCAAGGCGCATGCCGAGAGCCGCATCGGCGAGATGCTCGACCAGATCGAAGCAAAACTTGCTGCCGACGCGGGACCATTTCTGCTCGGCGCGCAATACAGTGCGGCTGATGCCTATCTGCTGATGCTCTGCCGCTGGACGCGTGGGATGCACCATCCGGCGCGCACTCGCCCGCAACTGGGGCGTTTTCTCGACATGATGATGGCGCGTCCGGCAACCCAGGGAGCCTTCGCCGGCGAAGGGATAGACGCGCCGTTTTACTGAGCAGCGCAGCCAGATTGGCTGCGCATGTCCCTGAAACCCGGTAGAATCGCGGCCCCACAGGCAACATAGGCAATCGCGGGTCGCTGTCCGATTATCGGCGGCGGCACACTCCATCCGCACTCTCTGAGACAGGATTCATCGCCGTGCTAGTCGCATCCAACATCACCATCCAGTTCGGGGCCAAGCCTCTGTTCGAGAATATCTCCGTCAAGTTCGGCGAGGGCAACCGCTACGGCCTGATCGGCGCCAATGGTTCCGGCAAGACCACCTTGATGAAAATTCTCGCCGGCATCATGGAGCCAACCGGCGGCAACGTCGCGCTCGACACCCACGAACGCATGTCCTTCCTCCGGCAGGACCAGTTTGCCTACGAGGAATTACGCGTGCTGGATGTGGTGCTGATGGGCCACGAACCGATGTGGGCCTGCATGCGGGAGAAGGACGCGATCTACGCCAATCCAGAGGCGACGGAAAAAGATTATCTGCACGCCGCCGAGCTGGAATCCAAATTCGCCGAATACGACGGCTATACCGCCGAGTCGCGCGCCGGAGAATTGCTGCATGGCGCCGGCATTCCCATCGAACAGCACAACGGTCCCATGAGCGCGGTGGCGCCGGGCTGGAAGCTGCGCGTGCTGCTGGCGCAGGCGCTGTTTTCCGACCCGGACATCCTGCTGCTCGACGAGCCGACCAACAACCTCGATATCAACACCATCCGCTGGCTGGAGGACACACTGAACCAGCGCGACAGCAGCATGATCATCATTTCCCACGACCGCCACTTCCTCAACCAGGTGTGCACCCACATGGCGGACCTGGATTACGGCACGCTCAAGGTGTATCCGGGCAATTATGACGACTACATGGAAGCGTCGACCCAGGCGCGCACCCGCCAGCTCAGCGCCAACGCCAAAGCCAAGGATAAAGTGGTCGAATTGCAGGAGTTCGTGCGGCGCTTTTCCGCCAACAAATCCAAGGCGCGCCAGGCCACTTCGCGCGCTAAACAAATCGAAAAAATCAAGGTCGACGACATCAAGCCGTCGAGCCGCCAGTACCCGTGGATACGCTTCGAGGTGGACGACAAGGAGAAACTCCACCGCCATGCGGTGGAAATCGAGAATTTGCGCCACGGCTTTGATCGCACGCTGTTCCAGAATTTCAGCAGCTTTATTGAGGCCGGCGAGAAAGTCGCCATCATCGGCGAGAACGGCGTCGGCAAGACCACTTTGCTGCGCTGCCTGGCCGGAGAGAAATTGGGTGGACTGACGCCGCAAGGCGGCCAGATTAAATGGGCTGAGAAGGCCCGCCCCGGCTACTTTGCCCAGGATCACAGCGAGGATTTTGCCAGGGATGAAACCCTGGTTGACTGGATTCAGGGCTGGGCGCGCGCAGGCGAGGATGAACAGATCGTGCGCAGCACCCTGGGCCGGTTGCTGTTCACCGGCGACGACGGCAAGAAGTCGGTCAAGGTGATTTCCGGCGGCGAGCAGGGCCGCATGCTTTTCGGCAAGCTGATCCTGCAAAAGCCCAACGTACTGCTGATGGACGAGCCGACCAACCACCTCGACATGGAATCCATCGAGTCGCTGAATACCGCGCTCGATAAATACGCAGGCACGCTGGTGTTTGTCTCGCACGACCGCGAGTTCGTCTCCTCCATCGCCACCCGCATCCTGGAAATCAAGGACGGCGCCATCATCGACTACAAGGGCAATTACGAAGAGTATCTCGCCAGCCAGGGTATCGATTGAGTGAGCAGTACTCAGCGGCGTATAATTTTTGACTGCCGCCTTGCTTACAAACACGCTTGCTGAGCGTATTCCCCGCAAAAATGGATCCCCGCACTTTTCAATTTGAAGTTCCCGCAGAAGGCAAAGCGCGCCCAGGTTACGGCCTGATCGCGGCTTATGTTCCCGCCGAGGAGGGCTGGCCGGCAGTGGTGGCGCTGGCTTGCGATCCGCGCCACGATCCGGGCCGGCCCATCGCGGAGATGCTGATGGAGGCGATTCCTTACGTGCTGGCAGGCATCGGTGGGCGCAGTGCGGATGAGGATTTGTGCTGGACGGTGGTCGATGCGCTGGGTCGTTTCACCATGGCGATACCTAACTGGGCGAGTACTTCGGCACAGCGCCTCACCAGTGTGGAGTCCCAACGTTTTTCTGCGGGTCTCAGTGTCGACGCTTTCCTCAAAGAAACCGGCGCGGCCGGCGAAGTGGCGCTGGGAATGTTGTCGGCGGTGGTCGAATCACCCAGCCCGCTGGATGAAACGCCTTCGGCGCAGGAATTTCTGGATGCCCTGGAATCCCACGATAACCTGCCGGTTCCCAGCGCCTTGTTTCACATGGTTGAAGACGCTGTAAAAAAAGACGACGCCAAACGGGTAGCGGCCATCATCCAGTCCGACCCGGTGGTCTCCCTGTCACTGATCAATTTTGCCAATACCGTCCAGTTTGCCGGCACCCGTAAAACCGCCTCGGTACCTCAGGCTGTGGTGCGTCTGGGGATGGAATTCGTGCTGCGGGTGGTGTTCGTCGCCACCATGATGGCGCGCTATCAAAAGGGGCGCTGCGCCGAATTCGACTATCCGGCTTACTGGCGCAACGCCCTTGCCACTGGTATCGCCATGCGCGCCCTGCTGCCGGGTTTCGGGATTGCCAAAGACATGGAGGACGACGCCTTTGCCACCGGCCTGGTGTCAGGCATCGGTTGGCTGGCGGTGGCGGAAACCTATCCGCAACTGATGAGCAAGTATCTCAAGCGTTGCCGCGGCAAGGATCCGCTGGTCAAGATTCGCATTCAGCAGGAGATATTTCCCTGCCCGATACGCCTGGTTTCCGAACGCCTGCTGCAGCATTTCAGTTTTCCGGACATTGTCCATGCCACCGTAGCCGGCAAGAGCGAGGGCCATCAAGCCCTGGGCGAATGCCTGGCGCGCGCCACCCGTGTGGCGCAGAGCCTGGCGCCGCTGGGTTTCCTGGCGGTGTTGCCGATGGCGCAGATCCCGCTAATTTGCCAGGAAGAGTGGGAACGCTGGCAGGTGCTGTTTTCTCCTCAACCATGATTCTCCTGCGCAACCTGTGTTTTGGCCGCAACGGGCAACTGCTCGTCGAAGACGCCAGCCTGCAACTGCATCCGGGCTGGAAAATCGGCCTGATCGGCGCCAACGGCACCGGCAAGTCTTCTTTCCTGGCGTTGCTGCGCGACGAGCTGCATGCCGAAAGCGGCGACCTGGAATTGCCGCGTTCCTGGGTGCTGGCGCATGTTGCCCAGGACACCCCGGCCCTGCCCGACGCCGCGCTGGCATTCACGCTCGACGGCGATGTCGAGTTGCGCGCCATCGAGCGCGAGCTGGCGGAACTTGAAGCCGCCCACGACGATGATCATGACGACCAGCGGAAGTCCCCGTGGGATGGTCATCGGGTCGGCGAACTGCATGGCCGTCTCGGCGAGATCGGCGGTTACGCCGCGCCCGCCCGCGCCGCCGAACTGCTGCATGGATTGGGTTTCAGCGACGCCGATTTTCTGCGTCCGGTGGCGGATTTTTCCGGCGGCTGGCGGGTGCGGCTGAACCTGGCGCGGGCGCTGATGTGCCGCTCCGACCTGCTGCTGCTCGATGAGCCGACCAACCACCTCGACCTCGACGCCGTACTGTGGCTGGAGAACTGGCTGAACAGTTATGCCGGCACGCTGCTGTTGATCTCCCATGACCGCGATTTCCTTGACGCCGTCGCCGACCACACCCTGCACCTGGAACAAGGCAAGCTGCGGCTCTATAGCGGCGGCTACAGCGACTTCGAGCGCCAGCGCGGCGCGCATCTGGCCTTGCAGCAGTCGATGTACGAAAAGCAGGTGCGCGAACGCGCCCACCTGCACAGCTATATCGAGCGCTTTCGCGCCAAGGCCACCAAGGCGCGCCAGGCGCAAAGCCGCATCAAGGCGCTGGCGCGGATGGAGGAAGTGGCGGCGGCGCATGTGGATACGCCCTTCACCTTCCGTTTCCGCGCTGCCGGGCTGGCCCCCGATCCGCTGCTGGTGCTGCATGAAAGCGCTGCCGGCTATGGCGAACAAGTGATACTCGCGGATCTAAAACTCACCTTGCGCCCCGGGCAACGCCTGGCGCTGCTGGGCCGCAACGGCGCCGGCAAGTCGACGCTGGTGAAATTGCTTGCCGGAGAATTGCAGGCCCTCTCAGGCGAACGGGTCGAGGGTAAGGGCCTGAAAATCGGCTATTTCGCCCAGCACCAACTGGAGCAGTTGCGTCCCGACGAATCGCCGGTGCAACACATGCTGCGCCTGAATTCCAAAGCGCGCGAGCAGGAGCTGCGCACTTATCTCGGCACCTTCGATTTTCGCGGGGATATGGCGACAGCGCCCTGCGGGCGCTTTTCCGGTGGCGAAAAATCACGCCTGGCGCTGGCCCTGCTGATCTGGCAGAAACCCAATCTGCTGCTGCTCGACGAGCCGACCAACCACCTCGATCTGGAAATGCGCGAGGCGCTCAACCTGGCCTTGCAAGAATATGACGGTGGCGTAGTGCTGGTGTCGCACGACCGGCACTTGCTGCGCACCACCGCCGACGAACTATGGCTGGTCGCCGACGGTCGGGCGCAGGTGTTCGACGGCGATCTCGACGACTATTCCAACTGGCTCGCCAAGCAACGCACGGCAGCCGCCGCGCCGTCGCCCGGCAAGCAGGCGCGCAACGCCGCCCAGCGCCAGCACCCTCAAACCAACGACGGGCGCCAGGAGAAACTGGAGCAACGCCGCACGCTGGAAAAAGAAAGCGCGAAAATCGAGAAGCAAATTGCCGCAAAACAAGGCGAACTGGCTTTGCTGGAAACACGCCTGACCGATCCTGCGCTGTATGGCGGCGCCGATCAGACCTTGGCCCGGAGCCTGCAACAACGCAAAACCGAGCTGCTGAGTGTGATCGGGCAAGCCGAAGAACGCTGGCTGGCGATGAGCGACGAGATGGAAGGTCTGCCGGCGGCTTGAACCAGCTATCAGGTTAAACCACTGAGGCCTCATCCAGCCGGGAGTCAGTACCTCCACGCAAGTCAAAGACCCGCGTTGTGACCCTGGGATCGATATGGCTGGTGATGATGATGATTTGACTCGCCGAGTCATGACGCCGCTGCAATTCCTGGCGAACTTGATCAGCGGCTGAGGCATCCAGCGCGTTCAAAGCTTCATCCAGCAGCAGCAAGCTTGAGTTCACCGACAGGGCTACGGCAAGATGCAGCTTCCTGCGTTCGCCCAGGGACATGGTTTCAATCGAGGTACTGAGTACCGGAATCAGCTTGAAATTTTCCAAATACAAATTGAGCGTGACCTTGTCGATGCCCGGATAAATGGAAGCGTAAACCGCTACCAGCTCACCCGCAGTCAGCCAAGGCAACCGGGGCAGGTCATCGGTGCACAGAAAGACGGCCTCACGCTGCCTTGCCGTCATGCTGGATAGTGATAATCCGGAGAGTTTTATCTCGCCAAAATTAGCAGTCAATGCACCACCCAGCAATTTCAGTAAGGTCGTTTTCCCGGCGCCGTTCGGCCCCCTGATCCACACGATCCCCGCGCCGATGGAAAAATTCAAGGCATCCAGGACAACATGATTACCAACACGGAAGGCAAGATTGCTCACGGTGAGCGATGGTGGCAAGCTCACAGAAAATCACCGCTGATTGCGAGCGCCACAACCAGAACAACTGCCGCCATCCACCTGTTGCGCGACCACGTTTGGGTGGCCGCAAGCATCGTTGGAGCGCCGACCAGACCGATGCCAGCGAACCACAATGGAGCGCTGAAACTGCGGGATGACGCATTCAATAAAATCACCCCAAACGGCACGAACGATAGCAAGGCCGTCGGCAGCAAGGCCCATGTTCTTGAGACCGCATTCAGGTGGCCAAATGAGACGGGCCAACCGGCAATCTCCCGCGCCAGGTGCGCGAGATTCGACTGCATCAGGGCGTCGCGCCATAGAACCACGGCAACATACAACAGGGCTGACAGCGTTGCCAATACAGACTGCCAGGTAAATGCCCCGGGCGGGAGCAGCGGCATCGCCAACAGGCACGCAGCGGTGAGTACGATCAGCGCCGGATGACCGGCACGCCATACCAGGGCATTGCGCCGCCAAATTGGTTTCAGCAACAGATCGTGCGCCACGGCGAAGGCGCGCGACCAGCGGTATGCGGGCAGCTTCCAAGTCAAGCCGGTGGATTGCGACCGCACTGATCCGCTGCGGCGATGGCTGGCGAGGGATGATCTGGAACGCAGGGACAACAGCAGCATGCCGGCCAGCCAGGTGGCTAGTGTCGAAGCAAGAACCGCCACAGCGCCGGTTGCCCACACCGGCCTCAGCCACGGCGGCCACTGCCAGAACCAGACCAAGGATGAAACCAGGTAGGCGCCGAACAAGGGCGCCACCAGCACCGTGGTAGCCCGCGCATCTCCGATGATTCTATGGCGCGGCTGAACAGGCAGACCAGCCTCCCAGGCCAGCAGGCTGTCTGGCAGCACGCGCTGTCGCAGCATGAAAAGTGGAATAGAGGCGATGAGGGTATGGACAACAAATATCGCAAATCCTTCGGGCGCAGGCAGTGTCACGGCATACAACAGCGGCGCCGCGAGCATCGCCACTAAACCCAGAAGTAGCGGTCCCATCAAGCCCACAATGATCGGCGCTGCATTCCAGACATTCATGCGGACATTCTGCAAGGCTTGTATCGACAATTCGCCGCGAAGACTGATCCAGCTCGAAATTTGTTTTGAACGTCTCATTAATCGAAGCAGGCTAATTCAACCCGCACTGCACTCAGTGCAGCCGTTCGGGGCTGCCGCAACACTGCTTGTATTTCCTGCCGCTGCCGCAAGGGCAGGCGTCGTTGCGACCCACTTTGGATTCGGTGCGGCGATAAGGTTCGGCCTCGCTGGCAGAGCGCAGGTCTTTCCAGAAATCGTGAATCGCCGATACCAGCTCCGGCAGATTACCCTGCGCCCGCTCGATGGCAAGCCGCTCTTCCGCCGGCGACATCCAGCGTTCATGATGTTTTTCCGCATCTTCCTTGAGCATGCCGTTGAGCAGGAAGAACGGTTGCAGCATCTCCGATAAATCCTCGGTATGCACGCCGGCGAATTCATACCAGTCACTGCCCAATTGGGTGCCGTAGATGTAAGCGTCGGCCCAGGCGGCGAAATCCAGCTCATCGGAATCATCGGCGAACGGGTAGAGAATCAACTCCCAGTCATCGCCTTGTTGCAGCGTGTCGGCAATGTCGTTGTAGAAACGCATGACCAGGGAGAATACCTCGCTGGCTTGTAGCTCAGATTCATAGGCGGGACTTTCGCCGAGGGCAGCCGTCAGCCAGACACTCGGCGGAATCAAATCCGGCCCGCTGACCACTGCGCAGATCAGGGCCTGCAATTCATCCAATTGCATGGCCTCGTCCTTGAAGATGGCGGAATCGAGCAATTCTTCCAGGCGATCAAGTTCGGCTTCAGACAAGGGCGCGTTAGCAGGGGAGGTCATGGCGGCTGAGGTTCTGAGAAAGGGCTGGCACAGTTTACGCTGATGCGGCGGAAACGGAAGAGGCGTTTGCGGCATAATCCAAGAGCCTGACCGCAGAGGGTTGCCATGAATCAGACTGAACGTTTCTACAAGATCGAGCAGATGCTGCACGACCGGAACAGCGTCACTTTCCGCCCAAATTCCGCGATTGAATTTCTCACGGCTCGGCAGCGGGGTTTTTAATGGTTCCCAGGACGAGGAATTTGATTCGTGCGCGAGGGTTGAGCCACCGAGCGGGGATTGCGGTGGTGATGGGTCTGTGAAGCGGATAATT
>JACQAO010000083.1 GCA_016194935.1 Betaproteobacteria bacterium | reverse complement strand
CGGGAACACCATCGCCCAAGGCAGCGAAGGATCGGCTACGCGGCCCCACAATTCGCCGTTGATGAAGTTGCCGAAGCGTCCGGCGGCCAGCCCGGTCGGCACCAGCGGCGCGATGAAGTCCATGACATCGAAGAAGGGCCGACCGATCTTGCGCGCATACAACGCCATCGCCGCCAGCACACCGAGAAAGCCGCCGTGAAAGCTCATGCCGCCTTTCCACACTGCGAGGATTTCCAGCGGATGAGAAAAATAGTAGCCCGGTTCGTAGAAAATCACCTGCCCTAATCTGCCGCCGAGGATCACGCCGAGCACGCCGTAGAACAGCAGGTCGTCGAGGTTCTGCGCGGTGAAGCCGCGCTCCGGAAATTGCGCCGCGCGCCGCCGGCCCAGCACGATGAACAGCAGGAAGCCAACCAGGTACATCAGGCCATACCAGCGCACGGCCAGCGGGCCGATGGAAATGGCAATGGGATCGAACTGCGGATGGATCAACATGGCTGTCTGGGTGTCGAGGCTTTGGGCTAGAATCCGCATTCTAACTTAGGCTGGCCGGACTGCCCGGCAAGTCCCGCAGCAACAGGAGAATGCAATGCCCGCTTACCGCTCCCGCACTTCCACCCACGGTCGCAACATGGCCGGCGCCCGCGCGCTGTGGCGCGCCACCGGCATGCAGGACGGCGATTTCGGCAAGCCAATTATCGCCGTCGTCAATTCCTTTACCCAATTCGTGCCGGGCCATGTGCATCTCAAGGACATGGGCCAACTGGTGGCGCGCGAGATCGAGGCCGCCGGCGGCGTCGCCAAGGAATTCAACACCATCGCCATCGACGACGGCATCGCCATGGGCCACGGCGGCATGCTGTATTCGCTGCCCTCACGCGAGCTGATCGCCGATTCGGTCGAATACATGGTCAACGGCCATTGCGCCGACGCCATGGTGTGTATTTCCAACTGCGACAAGATCACCCCCGGCATGCTGATGGCGGCGCTGCGGCTGAACATCCCGGTGGTGTTCGTGTCTGGCGGGCCGATGGAGGCGGGCAAGGTGAACTGGGGCGGCAAAGTCATCGCCGTAGACCTCATCGACGCCATGATCAAATCCGGCGACAGCAAAGTCTCCGACAAGGAAGTGAAAAGTTATGAACGCTCCGCCTGCCCGACTTGCGGTTCGTGTTCCGGCATGTTCACCGCCAATTCGATGAACTGCCTGACCGAAGTGCTGGGCTTGAGCCTGCCCGGCAACGGTTCCCTGCTGGCGACCCACGCCGACCGCAGGCAGTTGTTCCTCAAGGCTGGCCGTCTGATTGTCGACCTGTGCAAGCGTTATTACGAGCAGGATGATGCGTCGGTATTGCCGCGCGCCATCGCTTCGTTCCGGGCCTTCGAAAACGCGGTTACGCTCGACGTGGCGATGGGCGGCTCAACCAACACCGTGCTGCATTTGCTGGCCGCCGCGCATGAAGCCGAAGTGAATTTCCGCATGCAGGACATCGACCGCATTTCGCGCAAGGTGCCGTGCCTGGCCAAGGTGGCGCCTGCGACGCAAAAGTATCACATGGAAGACGTGCATCGCGCCGGCGGCATCATGGCCATCCTCGGCGAACTGGATCGCGCCGGTCTCATCAACCGCGATTGCCCGACGGTGCTCTACCCGACGCTGGGCGAGGCGCTGGATTGCTGCGACGTACAGCGCAATGGCGACAAGGCGGTGCACGATTTCTATCGCGCGGCGCCGGGCGGCGTGCCGACGCAGGAGGCGTTCTCGCAGGCACGCCGCTATCCGCAGCTCGATCTCGACCGCGCTGGCGGCTGCATCCGCGACCTGGCCCATGCCTATTCGCGGGAGGGCGGACTGGCGGTGCTGTTCGGCAACATCGCCGAGAAGGGCTGCATCGTCAAGACCGCCGGGGTTGACGAGAGCATCTGGAAATTCACCGGCACGGCGCGCGTCTATGAGAGCCAGGAAGATGCAGTGACCGGCATCCTCGGCGACGAAATCAAAGCCGGCGATGTGGTGATCGTGCGTTACGAAGGCCCCAAAGGCGGCCCCGGCATGCAGGAAATGCTTTACCCGACTTCCTACCTGAAATCGAAAGGCATGGGCAAGCAATGCGCGCTGCTCACCGACGGACGTTTTTCCGGCGGCACCTCGGGCTTGTCAATCGGCCACGCCTCGCCGGAAGCGGCGGCGGGCGGCGCTATCGGCTTGATCGAGAACGGTGACCAGATCGAGATCGACATTCCCAAGCGAACCATCCACCTGGCGGTGTCCGATGCAGAACTCGCAAAACGCCGCGCAGCCATGAATGCGCGCGGCGCAAAAGCGTGGCAGCCGGTCAACCGCCAACGCCAGGTTTCCCCCGCCTTGCTGGCCTACGCGGCCATGACCACCAGCGCCGACACCGGCGCGGTGCGCGATGTATCACAACTGACGAGACGCTGAGCATGGGTGCTGTCGATGCGCCAACCGAATTCGAGCAACTCCACGAAGGCCGGCTCTGGTCGGTGATGTCGTGGGAGCAACTGACGGCTTTCTGGCAGCGCATCGACCTGTCTGCGGCTGCCGGGTGGTATCTGTATGCGGTCGGCGAACCGCCGCCGCAAGCGCCTGCGTCGGCAGAAGGTGTCAGCGATTTCGTGCGGCGCATTGACGCGCTGCTGCGGCGCGAGCATCACGAAAAATATTGCGGCATCGTCTATGCCGATAACCTTGAGCAGCCTTCCTTCGTCAAGGTCTATGACCCGAACCATCTCGGTTCTTCCTGCGGTTCCGGCAAGCAGGTTTTGCTGCCCGGCTGGATCATGAGCCGCGTGCCGCCGATTGACCTCAAGCCGGCCCGGCCCGCGCCGGAAGGCCGGCGGCGCTGGTGGCAGGCGTTTATTGAAGGCGGCAGCGCCGGAAAAACCGCGTAGCAACATGCCCAATCGCCTTGCTGGCGAGACCTCGCCATACCTGCAACAACACGCCGATAACCCTGTCGCCTGGCATCCCTGGGGAGAGGAGGCGCTGGCTTTGGCGCGCGCCGAGGACAAGCCAATCCTGCTGTCGATAGGTTATTCGGCCTGCCACTGGTGTCATGTAATGGCGCACGAATCATTCGAGGACGAGGCGGTTGCAGCGATCATGAATCGCCTGTTCGTGAATATCAAGGTCGACCGCGAGGAGCGTCCCGATCTCGACCAGATCTACCAGACGGCGCATCAGATGCTGACGCAGCGCGCTGGCGGCTGGCCGTTGACGATGTTCCTGACCCCGGCGGGAGCGCCCTTCTTCGGCGGCACCTATTTTCCCAAGTCGCCGCGTTACGGCCTGCCGGGTTTTGCCGACCTGCTGGAGCGCGTGGCGCAAACTTATAGCGAAAAGCGCGCCGAGATCGAGGCGCAAAACGCCTCGTTGCTGGAAGCGCTGGCCGACAGTTTACCCAGGCCGGGTGCTGCGACCGGGTTCGACGCAGGGCCGTTGACAGCACTGCGCGAGATGTTGGGGCGGAGCTTCGATGCACAACACGGCGGCTTCGGCGCTGCGCCGAAATTCCCCCATCCGACCGATCTGGCTTTCCTGCTGCGCCGCGCCGGCGATGAGGCGGGGCGGGAAATGGCGCTCACCACTTTGCGCCGCATGGCCGAGGGCGGCATATACGATCAACTGGGCGGCGGCTTCTGCCGTTACAGCACCGATGCCGAATGGAGCATTCCGCATTTCGAGAAAATGCTCTACGACAACGGCCCGCTGCTGGCGTTGTATGCCGATGCCTGGGCGGCCACCGGGGAACCGCTGTTCCGCGCCGTAGCGGAGCAGACGGCAGCCTGGTTGATGCGGGAAATGCAGGCGCCGGCTGATTCCAATGAGGGCGGATATTACTCGGCGCTGGATGCGGATTCGGAAGGGGTGGAAGGAAAATTCTACGTATGGACGCGCGAAGAAATCAGTGCGCTGCTGTCACCCGAGGAGTACGCGCTCGTCGCGCGCCACTGGGGTCTGGATGATCCGGCAAATTTCGAGGGTACGGAGGGTATGGAGGGTACGCATTGGCACCTGCGCGTCACCGCCCCTTTGTCCGGGAATACTGCGGCTTTGCTGGAGCCGATCCGTGCAAGATTGTTCGCGGCGCGCAAGACGCGCATTCATCCCGGGCGTGACGAGAAAATCCTCACCAGCTGGAATGCTCTGGCGATTCAGGGGATGGCGCATGCCGCGCGTATTTTCAACCGTCCCGACTGGCTGGAATCAGCGCGCCGGGCTTTGGAGTTCATCCGCACCCGACTGTGGCGGAAGGACCGTCTGCTGGCGACCAGCAAGGATGGCCGGGCGCATCTCGATGCCTATCTCGACGACCATGCCTTCCTGCTTGCGGCCCTGCTCGAATTGATGCAGGCGGAATATCGCGGTGAGGATATGGAATTTGCGCTGGCGCTGGCGGATGCCTTGCTGGAAAATTTCGAGGACAGCGAACAGGGCGGCTTCTTTTTCACCCGGCACGATCACGAAGCCCTGATCCACCGCCCCAAGCCCGGCCACGACAACGCCACCCCGGCAGGCAACGGGGTCGCGGCGGTGGCCTTGCAGCGCCTGGCGCTATTGAGTGGCGATGCCCGCTATGCTGCTGCGGCGGAACGTACATTGCGCCTGTTCCAGCCGCAATTTGCCCGCCAGCCGGGCGGCTACGCCACGCTGCTGGAGGCGCTGGAGGAGTGGCTGACGCCGCCCCGGCTGGTGGTGCTGCGCGGCCCCACGCGCGAAGTCTCCGGCTGGCAGACGCGACTGGCGGCGTTGAACCCGCCGAACACCCTGACGCTGGCTTTGCCGAATCCGCTGGCCGGCCTGCCTGCCGCTCTGGACAAGCCGGTGAGCGATCAGGTCAACGCCTGGGTATGCAGCGGCGTTAGTTGTCTGGCCCCAGTCAAGCACTGGCCGGAACTTGTGCGAATTTTAGAGGCCGAAGATTTCGGGTAGTATCCGCCGTCCGCTTATTTTTTAACCAACCTGTGAGGAACTCATGAAATCTATCGTAATCCCTGCACTAATGGCCTCCGCCGTCCTGGCCTCCGTCCCGGCTGCCGCCGCTGACAGCGCCGGACTGGCGCTGGCCAAGAAAAGCAACTGCATGGCCTGCCACCAGGTCGACAAGAAACTGGTCGGCCCGGCTTATCAGGATGTCGCCAAGAAATACGCCGGCGACAAGACTGCCGAAGCCAGGCTGGTCGAGAAGGTCAAGAAGGGCGGCTCTGGTGTTTGGGGCGCGGTGCCGATGGCGCCGAACCCGCAAGTCTCCGATGCCGACCTGCATACCTTGGTGAAATGGGTGCTTGCCGGGGCCAAGTAATTCTGGCCCTACCCTGCTACCCCCTCAAAAGCCAGCCGCCAGGCTGGCTTTTTGTTTCCCGGCAGGCTTGACAAACGGGTAGTTTGACGCAAAAATCCTCCGCTTCGTTCCCTAACCACTGTGGAGACTCCCGATGAACGTGCCTGTCAAAGCCTTATCCCTGTCGATAGCTGTTGCTCTGACCCTGGTTGCCTGCGGCAAAAAAGAAGCGCCTCCGCCTGCGCCGGCTGCCGCCGCGCCTGCCGCAACCCCGATGGCAACGGTAAAAATCGGCCATGTCGGTCCTCTGACCGGCGAAATCGCCCATCTGGGCAAGGACAACGAAAATGGCGCTCGTCTGGCCATCGAAGAAGCCAACGCCAAGGGCGTTGAAATCGGCGGCAAGAAAGTGAAATTCGAGATGCTCGCCGAAGACGACCAGGCTGATCCGAAGGTCGGCACCACCGTCGCGCAGAAGCTGATCGACGCCAAGGTATCGGGCGTTGTCGGCCACCTCAATTCCGGCACCACCATCCCGGCCTCGGCCCTGTACAACCAGGCCGGCATCCCGATGATTTCCGGTTCCGCCACCAACCCGAAGCTGACCGAGCAAGGCTTCAAGAATGTCTTCCGCGTCGTCGGACGCGATGATCAGCAAGGCCCGGCGGTGGCGAGCTACCTGATGTCAACTGCCAAACCGAAGGTCGTGGCCGTCATCGACGATGCAACCGCGTATGGCGAAGGTCTTGCCAACGAAGTGGAGAAGACCCTCAAGGCCGACGGCGTAAAAGTGCTGCCGCGCGAGAAAGGCACGGATAAGACCTCCGACTGGAAAGCCGTGCTGACCAAGATCAAGGGCAAGAAACCGGATGCCGTGTTTTACGGCGGCATGGACGCCACCGGCGGCCCGCTGCTCAAGCAGGCGCGTGAGCTGGGCATCAAGGCGATCTTCACCTATGGCGACGGCGCCTGTACCGACAAGATGGCCGAGCTGGCCGGCGCCGCAGCCGACGGCTTGATCTGTTCGCAGGCCGGCCTGCCGGTGCAAGCCGCCAACAAGAAATTCCTCGACAGCTACAAGGCCCGCTTCAATGTCGATCCGATCCTTTACGCGCCCTTCACTTACGACGCGGCCAACCTCCTGATCGAGGCGATGAAGCAGGCGGGTTCCAGCGAGCCGGCCAAGTACCTGCCGGCACTGGCGAAGATCAGCTACGATGGCGCCACCGGCCACATCGAGTTTGACGACAAAGGCGACCGCAAGAACGCCGAGATGACGATTTTCAGCATGAAGGACGGCAAGATCGTCCCGCTGGCCATCGTCAAGGCCGGCAAGACCGTGAAGTTCGAGGACTTCATCAAGCAACAGGCTGCTGCTGCCCCTGCGCCTGTCGGCGAGAAGAAGGCGGAAGAGCCGAAGAAGTAACAAGACTGATTCACTGCGTTTGACAAGACAACGGCGCCTGCGGGCGTCGTTGTCTTAACAGGTGCGTCAATCCAAGAGATCGTCAGCGGGCTTACCCTGGGTACCCGGAGTTTGCGTTCAGAGCGATTTCTTGCACAGCGCGAACAGCGCGGTCTTTGAATTAATCCCGAGTTTTACATAAGCGCGTTTGCGATAGGTCGTCACACTATTTGGGGACAAAGCCAATTCGCCGGCGATTCCCTCGGTAGTCAATCCGCGCATTATCCCTTCACACACATCCCGTTCACGCTCGGAAAGTGACGCAAGCGGGCTTTTAAGATTATGCGCGCCATCCTGCGAGTAATGCAGCAAAACGAGCTGCGCGATGACGCGCCAGAACGCATTACGTAGCGCCGGTGTGCTGCGGGTAAATTCGCCATTTTCGGAATATCGGTAGAAGCTTATAGCGAGAGTTTCACCATGACCCTTGGCGATGATGGAAACCTTGTCGATCAGTCCGGGCTCAACAAAATACTTCTCAAGATAGCTGACAGGCATCAGATCCTTGATTTCGGAAAAGGTAAGAACCTCAAAACCCCCGGTAGCTTCCAGGTTCTGGATGCGAGGGAGGAGCGGATCGTCTAGATAGCCGCCCATAATATACTGCTCAGCAAGTACGCGCCCATTTTCTTGCATGCGAGCGTTGTAGGAAAGATAGCAAGACACTCCGCTATCGGAATACGAAAAAATCATACACTGATCGGCACGCACAACACCTTCAATCACTTCCAGGTAGTGCTGGAAAAATTCTCGCGTACCGACATGCGTCATACAACTGGCAAATGTGTCAAGCAAGTCAATCGCCTTCATTCCGGAAATTTGTGCTTCCAGCGCCATAGTTCAATCTTTGTAACCTGAATGAGGGGACATACAAGCCGCGTGCCGGTCACTATTATGTCGCTATAGAAGATTGCGTCAACTTACCAACTTACGGCTCTCCGCGCCCCTGGCGCGGGGTTGTGTATTTCCAAATTACTGGGGGGAGAATGCGCCCACAAGGCCGCGGGGAGTTGGAGTCTCTTTACTTTGACTACCCAAGATTCGATACCGCAAGAGTTCCGGAGCCTTCTGGCGAAACCGTCACGCATCAGGCGATCATAGTCGGTGCCGGTCCTGTAGGTCTAACTGCTGCCATAGCCCTCGCACGCTATGGCATCAAAAGCGTCATACTCGAAGCCCGAAATACTTTCAATGACGGAAGCCGCGCCATCTGCGTGGCACGCTCCAGTATGCAGACCTTCCAGCAAATAGGCGTTGTGCAGCCATTCCTGGATAAGGCACTCGGTTGGACGCGGGGCCGTTGTTTCTACAGTAGTCGAGAAATCTATGCGTTCGACATGCCTTATTCGAACAATGATAAGTTTTACCCGATGTACAATATCCAGCAACAGTATATTGAGCGCTATCTGTGGGAGATCGCTGATCAATGTGATCTTATCGATATCCGCTGGGGCAGCCGCATGACGCAGTTGCGGCAGTCCGACAGTGCAGTCATTGTTCATGTTGAAAGCGACTGCGGCGCTTATGATCTTCAAAGCCAATATCTGCTTGCCGCAGACGGCGCCCATAGCGCCGCCCGCAAGATAATGAAACTCCGGCTACAGGGTCAGAACTTCGAGGGCCGTTATGTCATTGCAGACGTCCGAGCCCAGATTGATCGACCGACGGAACGTCTAGCCATGTTTGAACCTAAGTCAGGTGTCGGCGCGACAGTCCTTGTCCATCGGCAGCCCGACAACATTTGGCGCATCGACTGGCAGCTCAGGGATGGAGAAAACGAAGAGGAAGCAATCCACGAAAATAACATACGAGGCTCGGTAGCGAAAGTTCTGGACGAGCTTGGCCATTGCGGCGAGTGGGACCTTGAGTGGTGGAGCATCTATACCGCAAACACGCTTTGCCTGGACGATTACCGGCATGGGCGTATTTTTTTCATAGGCGACAGTGCCCACATCGTACCCATCTTCGGTGTACGTGGTCTCAACAATGGCATCACCGATGCGCACAATTTGAGTTGGAAGCTGGCTTACGTCCTAAACGGGCTGGCGGGCGAGACGCTTCTGGACACCTATAGCCTGGAGCGACGCGGAGCAACATTGGATGTGTTTGCCAACGCATCGAAAAGCGCCCGGTTCATGACGCCGCCAACCCGCGGTTGGCAACTTGCCCGTCACGCTGTTTTATCGCTGGCCGTGGATAATGAATTTACGCGCCCTTTTGCTAATCCACGGCAAATGCACCCCTTTGCCTATGTCGACCGATACGCCGAATTCACCCCGGTTCGCGAGAGCGAATTTAGCGCCGGGACGCCATACGGTCATATGTGCAGCAACGCACAAGGCAGCGATAGAACTTATCTTCTCGACTTCGCAGGACAAGGGTTCAGTGGCATCCTATTCGCAACTGATCGGCGAGACCCGATCTCCGCCGCGATTGCACAGGCATGCGGGGCTCTCGACCCGGAATTCAAACTGGTGCTCGTAACCGACAGCGCCGGTGCAGCGTCGAATAACATCATTCCCGATCATGGCGGCAAAATTGCATCGGCATTCGGCGCAAAGAGCGGATCATTTTATCTTCTGCGACCCGATCTGCATGTCGCGGGACGGTGGCGAGACGCAGTCCTCGGAGAGATCGAAAGTGCTTTGCGATTCCAGCTTGTGAGGCCGATTTCATGACGCGATTGTCATTTGGCGAGCTTGAACGCTTTTACGAAGGTCTAGCTCTCTCGATCGATAAGGCTGGTCCGGAAAATGAAAGCCTGTTTCTAGCGAAGCTAGCCATAACGCTCGCAAGCCGACTTGAGAGTGGTGGCGTGGCGCAAGAGTGCTTGAAAGTTGCGTTGGGTGAAGTCTGCGGGAAAACGGGACGCGCGGGGGAAAAAGAGAATGGCTGAAATTGACGCAGACGCTTATGCGGCGGGTTTTTCCATCGCAGAGATGGCGGGTCTTGCTGGTGGCAGGCCTATCATCAAGCTTTCGTCAAACGAGAATCCGTTTGGCCCCTCGCCACTTGCATTAGAAGCCGCCGCGAACGAACTTGCCGGCCTGAATTTCTATCCGCCTCGCAACGATGCGAGTCTCAGAGAGGCGCTCGCGGCATACCACGGCAATGGTCTCGGTCCAGAGAATTTTTTTTCCGCTAATGGCGGCGTTGACGCCATCAGCCTGGTGGAAGACGCTTTTCTAGCACGCGGCCAGCGTGCGATCGTGTCCCCGCCTTGCTTTGGCGCCTACATATCGTCGCTGAAAGAAAAAGGCGCCGTCGTTGATAAGGTACCCTTGAAGGAAGGCAGCTTTGATATTGACGTCGACGCGATTCTACAGGCCGTTACCGACAATACGAGGCTCGTCTATCTATGCAATCCGAACAATCCGACTGGCACTTATTTCGGCGAAGATGTTTTGACCGCTATCCTTGACGGCCTGCCGGATCAGGTCTGCCTTATCTATGATGAAGTCTATTATCATTTTGCAACCCAATTCGACCTGCCGGACGTTCAAAAGCATGTTCGGGACGGCAGGAACATAGCCGTCATTCATAGTTTTTCAAAAGCATACGGGCTAGCGGGTCTAAGGATCGGTTATGGCATCGCACCAGTGGATATTGTGGTGCGCATCGAAGCGAAGAAGCGTAGTTTTCATCTCCATAGTGTTGGCATGAGCGCCGCGATTGCGGCGCTGAACGACCATGATCATCTCAATCTAACAGTGCGGAACACTATCGTACAGCGACCGAAACTCGTCGCAGGTCTTGAATATTTAGGGTTGGCAGTCGCTCCGAGTCAGGCAAATTTTGTGATGTTTCGGTGTCCGGAGGGCAGGACGGCTGAGGAGATAACAGCGGCCCTTGTGAAATACGGAGTCATGGTCCGCCCCGCGTTTCACCTCCCGACGCATATCCGCGTCACCGTCGGCAAGCCTGGAGATAATGAACAATTCCTCTCGACGCTTGCGATTTTGGTCTAGGAAGAAGAATCCCAATGCAACGACTCACTGGCGGCGAGGCTGTCGTTAAGACCCTGATATCTCTTGGCGTCAAAACATTGTTCGGTCTGCCTGGAGTGCAAAACGACTGGCTGTATAACGCCCTTTACGATCACCGCGATGATTTACAGGTCATCCATACGCGTCACGAGCAGGGGGCAGCCTATATGGGGCTTGGTCACGCCCTCGCCACGGGTGAACGCACAGTCTTCAATGTGGTGCCGGGTCCAGGACTCCTGAATGCGTCTGCGGCGATGGCCACCGCCTATGCCCTGAACGCCAAGCTCCTGTGCCTGGCCGGCCAGATACCGTCAAAGTCGATTGGCAGGGATCTTGGAGCACTGCATGAAATCAATGATCAGCTTGACATCATCAAATCGTTAACTAAATGGGCCGCGCGGGTGAACAGCCCAGCCGAGGCGCCAATGTTGATCCGGGAGGCGTTCCGCCAGATGGTATCCGGGCGGCCACGTCCCGTCGGGCTAGAGATTCCCATGGACATCCTGCAGTCGGCGGCAATGGTCGATATCGACCAGGATGTAGGTGCGCCGTATCGCCCACCGCTTGATGACGACGCAGTTGAAAGCGCAGCCAAGCTCCTTGGCCACGCATTGGCGCCGATGATTTTCGTCGGGAGCGGGGCGCAAGATGTGAGCGATCATGTGCGAGAGCTCGCCGAGGCGCTTCAGGCGCCTGTGGTGGGCTACCGTACCGGCATGGGCGTCGCGGATGCGCGTAGCTACCTGTCGTTGCATCAGCCAGCCGCGAGAGAACTCTGGATGAAGGCCGACGTCGTTCTCGCCATCGGCACCAACATGCGAGTTCCGATGCAGAACTGGTCAAAGAAACATATACCGGCAATTATTCGCATCGACATTGATCCGATCTCGCACACGAAATTCCTGCCGCCGGAGATCGCCATCACCGCTTATGCCGAAGACGCATTACCGGGGCTGCGCAAGCAGCTTGAACAGCACAATCGGAAACGAGCCTCGCGCAAGGTTGAGCTGGAAGCGGTTCGTGTCGGCTGGCTCAAACGCATTTCAATTCTTGAACCACAGCTCGGCTTTCTCCGTGTCATCCGGGAAGAGCTTGGCGAGAACGGCATCTTGGTCGATGAGTTGACGCAAATCGGATTTGCCAGCCGCATTGCCTATCCGGTCTACAATCCTCGGACATTTATTTCGACCGGCTATCAGGGTACGCTCGGTTACGGCTTTCCGACTGCGCTCGGAGTAAAAGTGGCCAAGCCTGACGCCCCGGTGATTTCCGTGACTGGGGATGGCGGCTTTATGTTCGGAGTGCAGGAGCTCGCCACTGGCGTACAGCACAAAATCCCATTGATCGTTCTGCTGTTCAACAACAATCAGTACGGAAACGTGCAACAAATGCAGAAGAATGATTATGGCGGACGGGTTATCGCAACTGACCTCCACAATCCTGATTTTGTACGTATGGCGGAGGCTTTTGGCGCCCAAGGAATCCGGGCGCAAACACCGGAAGAAGTCCGCAAGGCAATCCGTCAGGGCCAGGACGTCGACGTCCCCACCATCGTTGAGATTCCCGTTGGCGATATGCCGAGCGTGGACCAGTTTCGTTAGGAGCAAGCGTAATGGGCGATTCTGTGGTCATCTCAGTTGATACCTTGATTGGCGCGCAAATGGCGGACGCCGCCGAGAAGCAACGGATTGTGTTCTTTGCAGGTTTGCCCGGGGTGGGAAAGTCGCTTTTCCTCCAGCAGCAAACACTGATGGCCGCGAGTGCAGGCAGGCGCGTGCACCTCATGCAATGGGACACAGCGCGCGCAGCGTTTGAAACCCGGGAATCGCTGGCGTGCTACCCTGAAATTGATGGCTTCACGCATCCTGCCATCCGCAAGGCCGTTGGGCTTTGGGCGCGACACGGCATCCTTCGTTGGCACGAGGCTTTTCCTGGCGCAGAGCATCTGCTTGTAGGCGAACTGCCGATTGTAGGGAATCGCTTGGTGGAACTGGTTCAAAAGCACGATGACGATGTCGAGCAGCTCCTGTGCGACGCGTCTGCAACCTTCTTCGTCCCAGTACCATCCAAAACCATCCGGGAACGGATTGAGGCGGCACGCGAGGCGTCCATTGCCAGACCCAGGCATGAGAGGGAAAAGCGCGATGCGCCGATCAATGTTGTCCAGGCAAACTGGATGGCATTGTACGATCTGGCCGTTCGTCTTGACCTTGCCGGCGAACTGGGAGCGGCCCAGGGCAACCTCTATGATCCATTGATCTATGCTCGTGTTTTCAAGCATCTCCTGCGGCACCGTAATTGCAATACGCTATCGGTTGAAACGCTCTTTCCAGTTTCCGGTTCTGTTTACGATCTTGACGTTAAGACACAGGAAATTACTGCAACAGAGATTGAGGTTGCAAACTGTTTCGCCAATTTAGCGCGTAAATATACCGATGCTTCAATCCGGGAAGCTGTGGAGGATTGGCATCATGTCTGACCCCGTTGGAGCACCGCAAGCAGAAGCCTTGATCCTTGATTTCGGTAGTGTCGTCACGCTGACATTGTTCGAAACGCATCGTCTTTCCGAACGGGAACTGGGCCTTCCCGCCAACACACTCACATGGATGGGTCCATTCGATCCACTAGCAGATACGCTTTGGGCGTCCATGCAGCGCGACGAAATTAGCGAACGCGAATACTGGCTGCAGCGAACCAAAGAGGTCGGTGCTCTTCTTGGCGAGGAGTGGTCAGAAATAGTGCAGTTTGTCTCGCGCACCCGTGGGAGAAATCCAGCGGAAATTGTGCGACCGGAAATTCCAACTCTCATTTTCGCAGCGAAAGCGGCAGGGCGCAAGCTCGCCATCCTGTCAAACGAGCTTGATCTATTTTATGGCAGGAGCATCCGCACTGAGCTCGGCTTTCTAGGCGATTTCGATGTCATCAATGATGCAACATATACGGGTGTGCTCAAACCTGATCGACAGGCTTATGACGCTTGTGTTTCGCAGCTTGGCCTTGCCGCCAACGAGTGCGTATTTATAGACGATCAAATTCGTAACGTGATCGGTGGCCGTAATGCCGGTCTCCAGGCACTGCATCTCGACGTAAAGAATCCACAGGCCGCGTTCAATGCTGCGTTGGAACGCCTCGGCATCGACATGCGCTTCGCTGAGGCAACGAACAAACAACGCGCTTCGGGGTGAAACATGCGCTTAAACCAAAAAGATATTGACCACTTGCGTGCGCAGGCCCTGCCCGCACGGGAAAATTTTATCGCCAATGCGTGGCGACCAGCGGAAAACGGAAGAAAACTGGATGTGATCAGTCCGATCAATGGAAAAGTTTTTACGTCGATTGCTGCGTCAGACGCGAGCGATGTCGACGTTGCGGTACGCATAGCACGCAAGGCTTTTGACAGTGGGGTTTGGCCCAAAATGGCGCCAGCGGATCGAAAGCAAGTTCTTCTGAAGTGGGCCGATCTTGTTGAGGCGAACGCCCTCTCACTCGCTGTCATGGGGGTTCGCGACAATGGAACCGAGATCGCGGCGGCACTTAAAGGCGAACCCCTGGCCGCCGCAAGGGTCATTCGTTTCTATGCCGAAGCAATCGATAAGATAGGCGGGGAAATCACACCAACGCGGGCAGGTATCCTCTCACTGATTCACCGTGAACCCGTCGGGGTCGTCGGCGCTATCGTACCCTGGAATTTTCCGTTGATGATCGGAACATGGAAACTTGCCCCCGCTCTTGCAGTGGGCAATTGCGTAGTGCTCAAACCATCTGAAGATGCTTCTTTATCACTTCTGCGGCTTGCCGAGCTTGCCGCTGAAGCAGGACTGCCAAGTGGCGTTTTGAATGTGGTAACCGGGGAGGGTCCCATTGTCGGCAAAGCGCTGGGCCTTCACATGGATGTCGACGTGCTGGCGTTCACCGGATCCGGCCCCGTTGGCCGAAAACTGATTGAATATTCAGCGCGCTCCAACATGAAACGCGTCTACCTCGAACTTGGGGGAAAGTCCCCGAATATCGTATTTTCCGATGCGCCTGACCTCGACCGAGCAGCACGTGATACGGCGGATTCGATTTTTCGAAATTCCGGTCAAGTCTGTGTGTCGGCGTCCCGCTTGTTCGTTGAGCGCGCCATTTACAATGACTTTCTTGCTGCAGTTGCAGCACACGCGGAAACCCTGCGGGTCGGAGACCCTCTTGATCTTGCCAATACCACCGGGGCAATGGCAAATGCCCGTCAACTGGAAAAAACTGTTGCCGCAGTCAAGACCGCGCAAGAGCAGGGTGCGCGGCTTGTGACCGGTGGCGTACGATTACATGAATTGAGTGGCGGCTATTATCATGCCCCGACGATCTTCGCCGATGTCAGCACGCGCATGGAAGTGGCTCGGGAAGAAATTTTTGGCCCAGTCCTCGCCGCCCGTACCTTTGATACGGAAAGTGAGGCCTATGTGCTGGCTAACGAGACGGTGTATGGGTTGTCCAGCATCGTCTGGACCGCAAGCCTTGCCCGTGCGCACCGCGCAGTTGCTGCTATCAAGTCAGGTATTGTTCAAGTCAACTGCTATACAGGCGCAGATGTCACCTCACCGCTAGGGGGCATGAAGCAATCCGGCAACGGATATGATCGTTCGCTATACGCACTCGACAAGTATGTAAACCTGAAGTCCGCTTGGATTGATCTGAGCGGCTAAAAGATTGACAGAGTGCCATGGCTTTTAGTTTAAGGACATGTGGCAAGCACTCGCAACTTGACCCGCGCATTGACGAATCGCCTTCATCTTCGAGGAAGCATCTATGTCCAAGGCAGTATTACACAAACCGGTTCCCGGAGTTTCATCGAATCAAAGCGTGGCCACAACTTGGCCCCTCTCTTACTTGTCCGGTTTCGGCAACGAGTTTGCCACTGAGGCACTACAGGGCGCACTCCCTCGCGGACAGAACTCGCCTCAGCGCTGTCCCTATGGACTATATGCTGAGCAGCTATCGGGTACAGCGTTCACTGCGCCGCGCAGCGCCAATCGGCGCTCGTGGCTGTACCGCATCCGCCCTGCGGCAGTCCACGGGCCGTTCCAGCGTATCGACAACGGGCGGTGGCTTAGTCGTTGCGGCGAGGTTGTGACGCCGCCTGGTCAGTTGCGCTGGGACCCGTTGCCCATTCCAGCCTTGCCCACGGATTTTGTCGAAGGCATGGTCACCATGGCGGGCAATGGCGACCCGACTATCCAGAGTGGGTGCGGCATCCATTTTTACGCAGCCAACCGCTCCATGGTCGACCGCTTCTTCTATGACGCAGACGGTGAGCTGCTGATCGTGCCTCAGCAGGGGAGGTTGCGCATCGCGACTGAGTTAGGTCTCATCGAAGCGGAGCCGCAGGAGATCGTGGTGATTCCGCGCGGTGTGCGTTTTCGTGTCGAACTGCCGGATGGCGCCTCGCGGGGCTACGTCTGCGAGAACTACGGCGCGCTTTTTCGGCTCCCCGACCTCGGACCCATTGGCTCGAACGGCCTGGCCAACCCGCGCGACTTCCTGACGCCAAGTGCCTGGTATGAGGAGCGCGAAGGGCGGTTTGAGCTGATGGCGAAGTTCCTGGGGAACCTGTGGAGTGCGGAGATGGATCATTCGCCGTTGGACGTAGTGGCCTGGCATGGCAACTATGCACCTTACAAGTACGATCTGCGGCTATTCAATACCCTCGGGTCGATCAGCTATGACCACCCGGATCCCTCGATATTTCTTGTGCTGCAGTCGCCAAGCGACACGCTCGGAGTGGGTAACATCGACTTCACGGTATTCACACCACGGATTCTGGCGATGCAACATACCTTTCGTCCGCCCTGGTTCCACCGTAACATCGCGAGCGAATTCTTAGGCTTGGTCCATGGTGTCTACGATGCCAAGGCCGAAGGCTTCCTGCCCGGCGGCGCCAGCCTCCATAACTGCATGACCGGGCATGGCCCGGACACCCAAACCTTCGAGAAAGCGAGTAATGCCGATCTCTCCAAGCCGGACTACCTCACGGACACCATGGCTTTCCTGTTTGAAACACGCTGGGTCATGCGACCGACCAAGTTTGCGTTGGAGGTAGCGCAGCCAAACTATCTCGAGGTTTGGCAGGGATTGAAGAAATACTTCGACACTAATCGGCAATAGTCGGTGAGTCCCACGCAGCGAGAGATACCGAGAGACACCATTCCCGCGACCGATCCGTCCTAAGGAGCCAGCAATGCCAGATTTTAATCCAACCCGCGATTCGTCCCTGAAGAGCTGGGTGGAATCAGCCAACCAGCCCGGCTGTGATTTTCCGATCCAGAACCTGCCTTTCGGGGTGATAAGCGATCGGAGCAATCCAGTACCTCGCATCGGTGTGGCCATCGGCGACCAGGTTCTCGATTTGGCGGTGCTGGAACAGGTTGAAATTCTGCTGGCGGATGGTTCCCGCGCTATATTTAACCAGCCCATCCTGAACCCCTTCATAGCCCTTCGTCAAAATGCCTGGCGTGAAACAAGGGCTAAAATCACTGCGCTGCTGCGGGACGACAATCCTGTTCTGCGGGATAACACCAGCCTGTGCCGCCGTGCACTGCTACCGATTGCCGGCGTCAGCTTGCATATGCCGATCGACGTTCGCGGCTACACGGATTTCTATTCGTCCAAGGAGCATGCGACTAATGTTGGTTCCATTTTTCGCGACCCCAAAAATCCGCTGCTGCCGAACTGGGCTGAAATGCCGGTGGCTTACAACGGTCGCACCAGTTCGATCATTGTAAGTGGCACGCCAGTGCGGCGGCCCCAGGGGCAACTTATGCCACCAAACAGCGTGCGGCCGGTGTTCGGCCCGTGCCGCATGCTGGATTTTGAACTGGAAACTGCATTTATCGTTGGCGAGGGCAATGTACTAGGCGAGCCGATTTCTATTGATGGAGCAGAAAAGCACATTTTCGGCATGGTGTTGCTAAACGATTGGAGCGCACGCGACATTCAGCGGTGGGAATACGTGCCACTCGGGCCTTTCAACGGCAAGACCTTCGCGACCTCCATTTCACCTTGGGTGATCACCATGGAAGCGCTAGAACCTTTCAGAGTGCAGGGGCCGACGCAAAATCCGCAGCCGCTCCCGTATCTCCAGCAAACGGGCAGGCACAGTTTCGACATTCACCTCGAAGTAAAACTGAAGCCAGACGGCACCGGCGAATCAACGACAATTACACGGACCAACTTCCGCCACATATATTGGAGTATGGCTCAGCAGCTCGCGCACCACACCGTGTCTGGATGTAATACGCGGGCCGGCGACCTGATGGCCTCTGGCACTATCAGCGGGCCAGAGCCAGAGTCGTTTGCCAGCCTGCTGGAGCTGACCTGGAATGGGCAGAAGCCACTCGAGTTGCTGAATGGCGGGCAACGCGGCTTCCTCGAAGATGGCGACAACGTGACTATGACCGGCTGGTGCCAAGGTGATGGTTTTCGTGTCGGCTTCGGTGAAGCGAGCGGCGTCGTGTTGCCGGCCAGGCTGTGACCGCAGAAGATATGGGAACAATTTTATTGCGTTGCAATGTGATATGACAAACTCGATATCTGCTTTCCTTCATCCATATGCTCAGCCCGGCCCATTGTCCAGTTGCTATAATCATGAATACGCGCCTATGGCGCCGTTTTCTTGATAGCGCGCGGTTTAATGGATATTTTCCTTCAGCAGATCGTCAACGGCCTCACTCTTGGCTGTCTCTACGCCATCGTCGCTCTGGGGTATACGATGGTTTACGGCATCGTCCAACTGATCAATTTTGCCCACGGCGAAGTGGTGATGTTCGGCGCGATGATCGCCTTGTCGGTGATTTCAGCGGCCACCAGCAGCGGCTTGCCGCCACTGGCGGCGGTGCTGGCGGGAGCGCTGG
>JACQAO010000082.1 GCA_016194935.1 Betaproteobacteria bacterium | reverse complement strand
TGCGCCAAGGCCGATTTGAGATGCAGCCCGCGAAGCAAGACGCGCGGCGGTGTCATCACCGTAAGCGGCTTGCGACAAAGGGATGCGCTCAAATCGGCCTTGGCCCGAAGGGTTGCAGCGCATCCGCGCGTCTGCGGCGTTGCGAGCCTTGCCCAATGATGTACATTGGGCGGCGGCTCGCGCCTTGCATCCATCGCGGATGCGCTGCAACGCAGGGCTGGATTATCCACGGATAGGCTCTTAATGTCGTCTGCCGTCCGCCTTCTGGTAAAATAGCCAACTTATTCACCACACCCAATAATCAGGGAAGGAGCAGTTCATGGAGAACATCGAACAACGCGTCAAGAAAATCGTCGCCGAGCAACTGGGCGTCAATGAATCCGAAATCAAGAATGAGTCCTCATTCGTCGATGACCTCGGAGCAGATTCGCTTGACACGGTCGAGTTGGTCATGGCTCTTGAAGAAGAATTCGAGTGCGAAATCCCGGACGAAGACGCCGAGAAAATCACCAACGTGCAACAAGCTATTGACTACGTCAACGGCCACGTCAAGAAATAATTCCGTAATCGCCCCAATCATTAAATCCGGCACGGGAGCACTCATTGCCTCGCCGTAGAGTCGTTGTCACCGGCTTGGGCATCGTTTCGCCGGTCGGCAATGGCGTCGCCGAAGCCTGGGACAACCTGATCGCCGGTCGTTCCGGCATCGGCCCGATAACCCGCTTTGACGCCAGCAACATATCTGCGCGGATTGCCGGCGAGGTCAAGAATTTTGATGTTGCGGCGTATCTCTCGGCGAAGGAAGCACGCCGCATGGATACTTTCATCCACTACGGCATGGCCGCAGGCATTCAGGCGTTCAAGGATGCAGGTCTGGAAGTCACGCCCGAGAATGCCGAACGGATCGGCGTCAACGTCGGCTCAGGCATCGGCGGGTTGCACGAGATCGAGGCGACCCATGACGAATACATAGCCGGCGGGCCGCGCAAGATTTCTCCGTTCTTCATCCCCAGCACCATCATCAACATGATCGCCGGTCATCTTTCGATCATGTTCGGCCTGAAAGGTCCGAACCTGGCGATGGTGACTGCCTGCACTACGGCGACGCACTGCATCGGCGACTCGGCGCGCCTCATCGAATACGGCGATGCCGATGTGATGGTGTGCGGCGGCGCCGAGTCGACCGTTACGCCTTTGGCGATTGGCGGCTTTGCTTCGGCGCGGGCGTTGTCTACCCGCAATGACGACCCGGCTACAGCCAGCCGCCCCTGGGATCGGGACCGCGACGGTTTTGTGCTGGGCGAGGGCGCCGGCATTCTGGTGCTGGAAGAATACGAGCATGCCAAAGCGCGCGGCGCGCGGATTTATGCCGAAGTGGCCGGATATGGCATGAGCGCCGACGCCTACCACATGACCGCGCCGGCAGAAGATGGCGACGGCGCACGGCGCTGCATGATCAATGCGCTGAAGAATGCTCAAATAAATTTCGACGAGGTCGACTATGTCAATGCCCACGGAACTTCAACGCCGCTGGGCGACCTGGCGGAAACCATTGCGATCAAACGCTGTTTCGGCGAGCATGCCAAAAAAATGGTAGTCAATTCCACCAAATCCATGACCGGCCACCTGCTGGGCGCCGCCGGCGGAGTCGAGGCGGTGTTTTCGACATTGGCCTTGCATCACCAGATTTCGCCGCCGACCATCAATATTTTTAACCAGGACGAACAGTGCGATCTGGACTATTGCGCCAACACTGCGCGCAAAATGCCCATCCGCGTTGCACTCTCCAACTCCTTCGGCTTTGGCGGAACCAACGGAGCGCTGGCGCTGCGCCGGGTTTGATGTGAGCGGCGGCGACCATGCGGTTGCCCTGTGACATCTCCCTGCATCCTTCGCGTCAACTGACATTATTGCTGCTGCTGGCTCATGGCGGCGCTGTGGCGGTGGTCTTCGCCATCGTCCTTCCGGTCTGGCTCAAGTTGCTGTTGCTGGCCGCCATCGCCGCCTCCCTGGGGCGTATTCTGTACCGTTCGTACGGCAGGCAACGCATTATCCGGCTGATATTGCGCGGTGACGGTCTGTTGGAATATGTCCGTAGCAACGACCAACCCGGCGAGGCCCGGATACATCCGAACACGACAGTAACACCCTGGCTGAGCGTACTACTGCTTCAGCAGGGTAAGCGGATTGAAGTGCTGACCGTGCTGGCGGATGGGCTGAGCCGTGAAGATTTCCGCCATCTGCGCTTATGGCTGCGCTGGCATGCCGCAAAGGACTAGCGCGTCCGGTGTTTAGCCGCGACGCGGCGGTCGCAATACGGTGTCGACCGCCTTGGGCAACTGGTCCGGGTAATCGCGGCTGAAATGCAGGCCGCGACTCTCGTGGCGGCGCTCTGCACAACGCACGATGAGATGGGCGGTCAGCACCAGGTTGCGCAGCTCGATCAAGTCGTTGCTGACATGAAAATTCACGTAATAGTCGTCGATTTCGCGTTCCAGCAGGCGGATGCGGTGCAGCGCACGCTCCAGCCGCTTGTTGGTGCGGACGATGCCCACATAGTCCCACATGAAACGCCGCAGCTCGTCCCAGTTATGGGAGATGACGATTTCTTCATCGGCATCGGTGACGCGGCTTTCGTCCCATTGCGGCAGTTGCGGCAACGCGCGTGGCGCAGCGGCAAGTATGTCCTGCGCCGCCGCTTCAGCAAACACCAGGCATTCCAGCAGGGAATTGCTGGCCAGCCGGTTGGCGCCGTGCAGCCCGGTACACGCCGTTTCGCCGACGGCATACAGGCCGGGCAGATCAGTGCGCGCCCTGAGGTCGGTGACCACGCCGCCGCAGGTGTAGTGGGCAGCAGGCACCACCGGGATCGGGTCGCGGGTGATGTCGATGCCGAACTCCAGGCAGTGTGCATGGATGGTGGGGAAATGTTCGAGGATAAATTCCGCCGGCTTGTGGGTGATGTCGAGAAAAACACAGTCCAACCCGCGTTTTTTCATCTCGAAGTCGATGGCGCGGGCGACGATGTCGCGCGGCGCTAGCTCGGCGCGGGGGTCGTGTTCCAGCATGAAGCGCGTGCCGTCGGGCAAACGCAGCAAGCCGCCTTCGCCGCGCACCGCCTCGGAAATCAGGAACGATTTGGCCTGGGGATGATAAAGGCAGGTCGGATGGAATTGCACAAATTCCATATTCGCCACATGGCAGCCGGCACGCCAGGCCATGGCGATACCGTCGCCGGTGGCGGTGTCGGGATTGGTGGTGTACAGATAGACTTTGCCGGCGCCGCCGGTTGCCAGCACCGTGTGGCTGGCGCCGAAAGTCACCACCTGTCCGCCGTCGATATCCAGCACGTAAGCGCCAAGGCAACCCAGTTGCGGTTGGCCCTGTTTGACGCCGGTGATCAGGTCGACCGCAATGTGGCGTTCGAATATGGTGATATTCGGATGCTGCCGCACTTTGTCGGTCAGGGTTTCCTGTACTGCCGCTCCGGTCGCATCGGCAACATGAATCACGCGCCGGTGGCTATGTCCGCCTTCGCGTGTCAGGTGGTAGCCCACCGGGGACGCCTTGTCGATGGTGAAATGCACCCCCTGATCGATCAGCCATTGGATGGCGCTGCGGCCATGCTCGACGACGAAGCGCGTTGCCTCCGCGCTGCACAGCCCGGCGCCCGCAGTCAATGTATCCTGAATGTGGGCCTCATTGGTGTCGGCTGCATCGAGCACCGCAGCAATCCCTCCCTGCGCCCAGCCCGACGCCGAATCTTCCAGGGTTTTCTTGGTCACCAGGGCGACCCGCAGTTGCGCCGCAAGCCGCAGCGCCAGAGACTGTCCAGCGAGTCCGCTGCCGAGAATCAAGACGTCGAAATTATGCACATTGTGTCCAGAACAAAATTGAGCAGGAACTATATCATGTGCGATCACAACGGATTCCGGCAAGGATTACCCTTATTCCCCTGAACTATTTCCGTATAAAGCTGTCTTCCGTTACAGCGCTGGATCATGGAAACAGTAGTTGGGAAACAGTGGTTGCGGCAATGTTTGCAGGGCGAATGCTTGAGCATCGGGTATACTCCCCGGTCATTCCAACAATCAAGCATGCCCGCCGATGGGAGACCGCGAAGCTGACCAGGTTCTGGTGGAGCGCGTGCAGCAGGGAGACAAACAAGCCTTTGGTTTGTTGGTCTCGAAGTACCAGCGCAAGTTGGTGCGCCTGTTGTCGCGATTGATCCGCGATCCGGCTGAAGTCGAAGATGTGGCTCAGGAAGCCTTTATCAAGGCTTACCGTGCCTTGCCCGGTTTCCGTGGGGATAGCGCTTTTTACACCTGGCTCTATCGAATTGGCATCAATGCCGCCAAGAATTACCTGGCGGCCAAGGGTCGGCGGGCGCCGACGACCACGGAATTCGACAGCGAGGAGGCGGAAAACTTCGACGATGGCGAGATGTTGCGCGACAACAATACGCCCGAGCGGGTGCTGATGTCGAAGCAGATCGGCGACACGGTGAATGCCGCGATGGACATGTTGCCGGAGGATTTACGCAGCGCCATTGTGCTGCGCGAAATTGATGGAATGAGTTATGAGGAAATCGCACAGATAATGAATTGTCCCATCGGCACGGTGCGATCAAGAATTTTCCGCGCGCGCGAGGCGATTGCGGAAAAATTGAAGCCACTGCTGGATACTGCGCCTGACAGGCGCTGGTGACAGCAAATCAACGGTGATGCAACGATGAAAACTGAAATTTCCTGCCTGTTTGACAACGAACTCGAACTCCATGACCAGCGGCTTGCGCTGGATGCGCTGCGCGGCGACGAGGAATTGCGCTGTGCCTGGGATCGCTACCAATTGATCGGCGATACCCTGCGTGGGGCTTCCGGGCTTGCCACGAATCTTACGCCTGGCGTCATGACCAGCTTGCACGACGAGCCAACGGTATTGGCGCCGATCATGCGCAGGCCAACTGGCGTGTTGCGCAACCTGGCGGCGCTGGCGGCATCGCTGACCGGAGTGGCTGTGGTGGGTTGGCTGGCGCTGTCGCAACCGGCTCCCCAGGCGCCGCTGCCTGCCCTGGCCAAATCGGCGCAACCGGCTGTGGCAGGCACGCCCGAATCGGAACGCATGCAGGAATTTCTGATGGCGCACCAGGCCTATTCACCCAGCAGCCGCATCCAGGGCGGCGCCAGCTACATACGCACCATAGCCGTCTCACGATGAAACGCAGTTTGCTACGTAGCGCCTGTTGTCTGGCGTTTATCCTGAGCCTGCCGGTGCAGGCGCAGCAGCAGGATGGTTTGTACTGGCTCGGTCGTGTCGTCTCGGCGGCACACAAGCTGAACTACAGCGGCACTTTCGTTTACCGCAATCACGGCCAGGAAGAAACCTCACGCATCACGCACCTGGTCGATGCCGGCAATGAGATCGAGCGCCTCGAAGTGCTCGACGGCAGTCCGCGCGAGGTGATACGGAATAATGACGAAGTCAGGTGTTACCTGCCTGACAGTCGCGTCCTGATTGTCGAGAAGCGCAGCCACGGCCGCACCTTTCCGGCGTTGCTATCGGCTTCGTTGGGTGGTCTGGCAGAACACTATTCAATCCGCAAGGGGCCGATCAGCCGCGTTGCCGAGCGCGAGAGCCAGATGGTTTTTCTCGAACCCAAGGATGATCTGCGCTACGGCCAGCAACTGTGGGTCGACGTGAATACCGGCTTGCTGCTCAAAGTCGGCATGATGAATGAGCGCAATCAAGCCATCGAAACTTTCGCCTTTACCCAGTTGCAGATTGGCGGAAATATCCAGCGCGAAATGCTTAAATCGAAATTTCTGGCGCAGAGCAAAAACTGGCGTGTGCATTATGTGCGCGCCACTCCGAGCCGCGCCGAGGATGCGGCCTGGCTGTTCAAGGTGCAGTTGCCAGGGTTTCGTAAATTGGCCGGCATGTCGTATCAATCGCCTTCGGATAGCGCCGCAAATTTCCACGTAGTGTTTTCAGATGGACTTGCCGCTATCTCGGTGTTTATCGAAACATTGCCGGAAAAGCCGGAACTGGGCGCGCTCTCCATGGGCGCCATCAATGTTTATCGTCGCGCAGTGGGCAAGAATCTGCTTGTGGTCATGGGTGAGGTGCCGCAGGCCACGCTGAAGAAGCTGGGCGACGGCATCGAACCGAAAGAAAAATAAGTCACGCTTGCCGGCTGTGCGGGAACCACAGCCGGCAGTGCGACTCAAACGGGTTCCCGTGAGTTTCATAAAGGACATACGCATATGATGAAGAAATTTCTGCTGCCGCTCTGGTTGATTCTGGTTACGCTGTCTGCCCATGCCCAGGCCAGGGATCTGCCGGATTTCACCGATCTGGTGGAGAAGCAGGGAGCGGCTGTGGTGAATATCAGCACCACCCAGATCATCCGCAGCAATCCGGGCAATGCCCAGGGTCAGCCATTTCCGTTCGACGAGAATGACCCCGCTTTCGAACTGTTTCGGCGTTTTTTCCCGCACCCGCCGCAGGGCGCGCCGCGCGAGCAGGAAACCAAGTCGCTGGGCTCAGGATTCATCATCAGCGCCGATGGCGATATCCTGACCAACGCCCATGTCGTGGATGGCGCTGATGAAGTCATGGTCAGACTGACCGACAAGCGCGAGTTCAAGGCGAAAGTGCTCGGCAGCGACAAGCGCACTGACATTGCACTGATCAAGATCGAGGCCAGCGGGCTGCCGGTGGTCAAACTCGGCGATCCCAACCGGCTCAAGGTCGGCGAATGGGTGGTGGCCATCGGCTCGCCGTTCGGCTTTGAAAATAGCGTTACCGCCGGCATCGTCAGCGCCAAAGGGCGGTCGCTGCCGCAGGAAAATTACGTACCTTTCATCCAGACCGATGCCGCCATCAACCCTGGTAACTCCGGGGGACCCTTGTTCAACATGAAGGGTGAAGTGGTAGGCGTCAATTCACAGATTTACAGCCGTACCGGCGGCTACATGGGACTGGCGTTCGCCATTCCTATCGACGTGGCGATGGAAGTGCAGAGCCAGTTGAAAAGCAGCGGCAGGGTCAGCCGCGGTCGCATCGGCGTGGTTATCCAGGAAGTGACCAAGGAGTTGGCGGATTCATTCGGTCTGGCCAAACCGATGGGAGCATTGGTGAATTCGGTTGAAAAAGGCGCTCCTGCCGACAAGGCCGGCGTCGAAGCCGGTGACATTATTCTCAAGTTCGATGGCAAGCCGGTGAACGACTCCAACGATCTGCCGCGTCTGGTGGGCGCCACCAAGCCGGGCAGCAAGTCAGTGTTGCAGTTATGGCGCAAAGGAACGACCCGAGACGTAAACGTGGTGATCGGCGAAATACCCGACGAGAAAGCCGTTCTGCGCGGTGGCAAACGCGGTAAACCCGCGGAGCCTGCCGCAGTCAATCGCCTCGGCCTGGTGCTGCTGGAGCTGACACCGGAGCAGAAAAAGCAACTCAAGCTGGATCACGGATTGATCGTCGATGATGTGCGCAACGGCGCGGCCCGCACCGATTTACGCCCCGGCGACATCATTCTCGGCTTGATCAACAAGGGTGTGCAAACCGAGATTAAATCCATCGAGCAATTCAACAAGTTGCTGGGACAGTTTGACAAATCGGCCAGCATTACCCTGCTGGTGCGGCGCGGCGAAAACCAGACCTTCATCATCATCAAAGGTCTCAGTGACCACAAGTAAGCCGCACTTGACGTTGTATGGCCGGAAATACTGCCATCTTTGCCAGGATATGCTCGCCGCGCTGGAAACCTTGCGCGGCGAGCAGGGCGGCGAGTTTGATGTAAGCATACTGGACATCGACACTGATCCGCTGCTGGTGGCGCGCTACGATGAGTTTGTGCCGGTGCTGACGGCTGGCGCAGGCGACAGTACCCTTGAGTTGTGCCGCTATTTTCTGGATGTCTCGGCAGTCCGTGCTTATCTGGCTGAATTCCGCTAAAATTAGCGGCTTGGCGAGCTCCCTGCTGGTTACTTTCTGGTGCTGGAAAGCACCTTTTTTATTCTCCGATGCAGCATATCCGCAATTTCTCGATTATTGCCCACATTGACCACGGCAAATCGACCTTGGCTGACCGCATTATTCATCTCTGCGGGGGATTGTCCGACCGCGAGATGGAAGCCCAGGTACTCGACTCGATGGATATCGAACGCGAGCGCGGGATCACCATCAAGGCGCAAACTGCGGCCCTGTCATACAAGGCACGCAACGGGCAGACCTATAATCTGAATCTCATCGACACGCCGGGACATGTGGACTTTTCCTACGAGGTAAGTCGCTCGCTGTCTGCCTGTGAAGGCGCCCTGCTGGTGGTGGATGCTTCGCAAGGCGTGGAAGCGCAGACGGTGGCCAACTGCTACACCGCCATCGAGCTGGGCGTGGATGTTATCCCGGTGCTGAACAAGATCGACTTGCCCGCCGCCAATCCAGATGGGGCAAGACAGGAGATTGAGGATGTGATCGGCATTGACGCCACCGACGCTATCCTCGCCAGCGCCAAAACCGGCCTGGGTGTGGAAGACATCCTCGAAGCGGTGATTACCCGCATCCCGCCCCCTCAGGGCGATCCGGAGGCGCCGTTGAAAGCACTGATCATTGACTCCTGGTTCGATAACTATGTCGGCGTGGTGATGCTGGTGCGGGTGGTGGACGGGACTCTAAAGCCGAAGGACAAGATACGCCTGATGGCGGCGGGCAGCACCCATTTGTGCGAACAGGTCGGCGTATTCACTCCCAAATCGCAACCCCGTGAGCGTTTATCCGCAGGGGAGGTCGGCTTCATTATCGCCGGCATCAAGGAGATTCAGGCGGCCAAGGTCGGCGACACGGTGACGCGCGCCGACTGTCCTGCGACCGAGCCGCTACCAGGGTTCAAGGAAATCAAATCCCAGGTTTTTGCGGGGCTTTATCCGATAGAGCCAAACGAATACGAGGGCTTGCGCGATTCACTGGAAAAACTCAAGCTCAATGACGCCTCCCTGCAATATGAGCCGGAGGTCTCGCAGGCGCTGGGTTTCGGCTTCCGCTGCGGCTTCCTCGGCCTGCTGCACATGGAGATCATCCAGGAACGGCTGGAGCGGGAGTTCGATCAGGACCTCATCACCACAGCGCCGACAGTGGTGTATCAGGTACTGCTGCGCGACGGCACGGAAATGTTCGTGGAAAATCCGGCCAAGCTGCCGGAACCCTCGAAAATCGAGGAGATCCGCGAGCCCATCATCACCACCATAATTTTCGTGCCGGAGGAATATCTTGGTGCGGTCATTACCCTGTGCGAGCAAAAGCGCGGCACCCAGGTTAACCTGTTGTATCGCGGTCGTCAGGTGCAACTCACCTACGAAATGCCGATGGCAGAGGTGGTGATGGATTTCTTCGACAAGCTCAAATCCGTCTCGCGCGGTTATGCCTCGCTCGACTATGAGTTCAAGGAATATCGCGCCGCCGACGTGGTCAAACTGGACGTGCTGATCAATAGCGACAAGGTCGACGCGCTGTCGATGATCGTGCATCGCGTCAATGCGCCGTTTCGCGGACGGGCGCTGGCCGCCAAGATGCGCGAGCTGATCCCGCGCCAGATGTATGACGTGGCGATTCAGGCGGCGATCGGCGCAAACATCATCGCCCGCGAGAACATCAAGGCCTTGCGCAAGAACGTGCTGGCCAAGTGTTACGGCGGCGACATCTCGCGCAAAAAGAAACTGCTGGAAAAGCAGAAAGCCGGCAAGAAGCGCATGAAACAGGTGGGCAGCGTCGAGATTCCGCAGGAAGCCTTTCTCGCAGTGCTGCGTGTCGGCGATAAATGAATTGTAAACTGACTAACAGGATGCACACATGAACTTTGCCTTGATTCTGTTTCTGTTGTTGATGGCGACCGGGGCGATCTGGGTTGCCGATCATTTCTGGCTGAGGAAACTACGTCCTGCCGATGCTGCGGATCCGTGGTGGGTCGAGTATGGCGCAAGTTTTTTCCCGGTGATCCTGGCGGTATTCCTGTTGCGCTCGTTTCTCGTCGAGCCGTTCAAGATACCATCCGGCTCCATGATCCCGACGCTGCAAGTGGGTGACTTCATCCTGGTCAATAAATATACCTATGGCATTCGCTTGCCGGTGCTGAACAAAAAGGTGTTGGAGATCGGCACGCCGCAGCGGGGTGATGTAATGGTGTTCCGCTATCCGGAAGACCCGTCGCTGGACTACATCAAGCGCGTGATCGGCTTGCCGGGCGATAAAATTGCATACCTGAACAAGCGCCTGACGATCAACGGCCAGGAAGTGCCGCTCAGCAAAACCACGGATTACCTCAACAAAGAGCGGCTTAGCTATACGCCGCGCTATGTCGAGACTTTGGGATCATTGAAGCACGAGATTCTGCTTCAGGACGATGCGCCTTCTTATATAACACCGATATCGCGCTTCCCATTCCGCGATAATTGTCATTACAATAGTTCCGGGGTTGTCTGCGAGGTGCCTGCGGGACATTACTTCATGATGGGCGACAACCGGGACAACTCGCAAGACAGCAGGTTCTGGGGCTTCGTACCCGACGAGAACATCGTTGGCCGGGCGTTTTTCATCTGGTTCAATTTCAACGATTTGAAGAGAATTGGATCATTCAAGTAAGTAGAGACAGCGGGAGAATGGCATGAAATTATCCATTAAACGACAGAGTGGCGTCACCCTGACAGGGTTGATTCTGGTGGGCGGGCTGCTATTTTTCCTGGTTGTCCTGGGTATGAAGGTGGCGCCGGATGTGCTTGGCTACTTCACCATAGTCAATAACGTCAAGGCCACCGCGCATGATCCCGCCTTGATCGGCGCGGGCGTTCCGCAAGTGCGCAGCGCCTACCTGAAGCGTATTCAACTTGGCGGTGGCAGCGATGTGCTCCCCGAAGACCTGGAAATTACCAAAGAAGGTAATGAGATCGTGATTTCCTTCGCCTATTCCAAAAAAATCCCGCTGTTCGCCAACGTCAGCCTGCTGATTGATTTTGAAGGCTCCAGCAAGTAGTCGATGCAAGCCGACAGTTCCCAGCTCGAGAGTGCGCTCGGCCATGTTTTTTTTCGCCGGGAACTGCTGCAACAAGCCCTGACACACCGTAGCTACGGCGCTTTCCACAACGAGAGAATCGAATTTCTCGGTGACAGCATTCTCAACTGCGTAGTCGCCGCCTTGTTGTTCGAGCGTTTTCCGGAGTTGCGCGAAGGCGAATTATCCCGGCTGCGAGCCACCCTGGTCAGACAGGAGACCCTGTTCGAGATCGCCCGTACGCTGTCTCTGGGAGACTTCCTGCTGCTCGGTGAAGGTGAAATGAAAAGCGCCGGTTTTCGCCGCCCATCGATACTTGCCGATGCCATGGAAGCCTTGTTCGGCGCCATTTTCCTGGACGCCGGTTTCGAACGGGTGCACGCAGTGATCGCCGGGATTTACCAGTCGCACCTCGCTGGAATCGATCCGCATAACCCAGCCAAGGACCCCAAAACTACATTGCAGGAACAGCTACAGGGACGCCGCCTGCCGCTGCCGCAATACCTGTTGCGGGCTACGCGCGGCGAGGCGCATGCGCAGGAGTTCGAAGTGGAATGCCGGGTTCCGGCACTCGATGTCTGCGCTGTAGGCAGCGGCGGCAGTCGACGTGCTGCGGAGCAGGAAGCGGCTCGTCTGGCATTTGAAATGATCTCGGCAAAATGAGCGCTGCTTTTCGCACCGGTTATCTGGCGATTGTCGGGCAGCCCAATGTGGGCAAGTCGACTTTGCTGAATCAACTGGTCGGGCAGAAAATCAGCATTACGTCGAAAAAGGCCCAAACCACCCGCCACCGCGTAACCGGCATCCTGACTCTGCCGGAGCGTCAGTGCCAATATATTTTTGTCGATACGCCTGGCTTCCAGACCCGCCATGCCGGCGCCCTTAACCGTGTCATGAACCGCAATGTGACGCAGGCGCTGGCCGAGGTCGATGTCATCATCTGTGTCGTCGAGGCCGGGCGTTGCGGCCCGGCTGATCGTGCAATATTCAAGTTGTTGCCACGCGAACGGCCGGTGCTGCTGGCAATCAACAAAATCGACAAGCTCGCCGACAAGGCAAAGCTGTTGCCGTTTATCGCCCGGATGGCGCAGGAATATTCTTTCGCTGAAATCGTCCCGCTGTCCGCCCAGCAAGGCGGCGGTACAGATCAACTGATTCAGACGGCTGCCCAATACCTGCCGCTGGCGGCGCCGGTATTTGGCGAAGAAGAGATCACGGATCGCAGCGAACGCTTTCTCGCCGCCGAGTTGTTGCGCGAAAAGCTGTTCCGCAACCTCGGTGAGGAACTGCCTTACGGTATCGCTGTCGAGATCGAGCGCTTCGAGCAGGAGGGCGGCTTGCGCCGGATATTTGCCGCGATCATCGTAGACAGGGCGGCGCACAAATCCATCATCATCGGCAAGGGCGGCGAGAAGCTGAAGACCATTTCATCCGACGCGCGGCGTGACATGGAAGCCTTGTTCGGCGGCAAGGTATATCTCGAAACCTGGGTCAAGGTGAAGAGCGGCTGGGCCGACGACGAGCGCGCCCTGAAAAGCCTGGGTTACGAGTAAGAACACGCCATGAGCGGCAGGCAGCGTATCGATGGGCAGATCGCCTACATCCTTCACTCTTACGCTTACAGCGAGACCAGCCTGATCCTGGATGTTTTTTCACGCGATTATGGCCGCCTGCCGCTCCTGGCGCGCGGCGCGCGCCGACCGCGTTCGGCTTTGCGCGGCGTCCTGCAGGCGTTTCAGCCGCTCGAGCTGGCTTGGTTCGGCGCTGGCGAAGTACGCACCCTGGCCAAGGCGGAATGGCTGGGCGGCCTGCCTTTGTTAGGCGGCACCGCCCTGATGCTCGGCTATTATCTCAACGAACTGCTGCTCAAGCTGTTGGCTCGTGAAGACGCCCACGCCGCTTTGTTCGACGCCTATGCAACGGCCTTGCAGGCGCTTGCGCGGGTCGAAGACACCAGCCATGCGGCGCGTCTGCGCCAATTCGAGAAGAGCCTGTTGAAGGAACTCGGCTACGGCCTGGCGCTGGAACGTGAAGCTGTCACCGACGAAGCAGTGTTGCCCGACAGGACGTATCATTACCTGATTGAGCGCGGGCCGGTGACTGCATCGGCGGTGACCGATGGCGATCCAGCCCGCACCCAGGCGATCCGCGGCAAGACGCTGCTGGACCTGGCGCGTGACGACTATGCCGACCCGCGCACCCTGGCCGAGAGCAAGCTGCTGATGCGTATGCTGATCAACCACCACCTGGCCGGACAACCTTTGCAGTCGCGGCGGGTTTTCATGGAGTTGCAGGAATTGTGAGCACTGCGAACATTGTGAACATTGTGAACCGGCCAATCGAACTCGGCGTCAATATCGACCATGTCGCCACGCTGCGCCAGGCGCGCGGCACAACCTATCCCGATCCGGTCCAGGCTGCACTGCTGGCGGAGCGCTGCGGCGCGGATGTCATCACCCTGCACCTGCGCGAAGACCGGCGGCATATTCAGGATCGTGATGTCGAGATTCTGCGTGAGCGGCTGAGCACGCGCATGAATCTGGAATCGGCGATCACCGAGGAAATGCTGGCTTTCGCCTGCCGGATACGCCCGCAGGATGTCTGCCTGGTTCCCGAGCGGCGTCAGGAATTGACCACCGAAGGCGGACTGGATGCCGCCGGCCATCTTGCTGAGGTGACAGCCGCCTGTCAGCGCCTGGCCGTCGCAGGTATTCGTGTCTCGCTGTTCATTGACCCGCAGCCGGAACAACTCGATGCCGCACTCGCCGCCGGTGCGCCGGTGGTCGAACTGCATACCGGCACTTATGCCGACGCACCGGCAGGCGAACCACAGGGCAGGGAGCTGGCGCGCATCCGCAAGGCTGCCGCCTATGGGCATGGCCTGGGTCTCAAGGTGAATGCCGGACACGGCCTGCATTTCGGCAACGTCGGCGCGATTGCCGAGATTGCCGAAATCGCCGAACTCAACATCGGCCATGCCCTGGTGGCCGAGGCGATTTTCATGGGCTGGGAAAACGCCATCCGTGAGATGAAGCGCCTGATGCTGGCGGCCCGCCAACCATGATTTACGGCATTGGCGCCGACATCGTCGCCGTGGCGCGGATGGCCGCGATGTATGAGCGACACGATGAGCGGACACTGGAGAAGCTGCTGGCGCCCAGCGAACTTGCCGATTGCCGCCGGGCGTCCGAGCCGTCGCGTTTTCTCGCCAAGCGTTTTGCCGCCAAGGAAGCCTTCGGCAAGGCCCTGGGTACGGGCGTGCGCGCCCCGGCCTTGCTGCCGGCCATCGCCGTGGTGCATGATGCGCTGGGCAAACCGGCTTTCGAGTTTGCCCCGGAGCTGGCTGCATACTTGGCAGAACGCGCTTTGACCGCACATTTATCCCTGAGCGACGAGCAAGACCATACCGTCGCCTTTGTCATACTGGAGCAACGATGATTTCACTTCCGCTGGGACCGTTGATGATTGACATTGGCGGCGTCGAACTGGCTGACCTTGATCGCAAACGTCTTGCACATCCACTGGTCGGCGGGGTAATCCTGTTTACCCGCAATTACGCGTCCGTTGAACAACTGACGCAGTTGTGCACCGAGATTCACGGCTTGCGTACCCCCAACCTGCCGATTGCCGTAGATCACGAAGGCGGTCGGGTACAGCGATTCCGCGCAGGATTTACGCGCTTGCCGGCAATGCGCCGGCTGGGCGAGCTGTGGGAAAGTGGGCCGGCAGCCGCTCTGGACGCGGCGCGCGGCACCGGTTATGTGCTGGCGGCAGAATTGCGCGCCTGCGGTGTCGACCTGTCGTTCACGCCGGTGCTCGATCTCGATTACGGCGGCAGCAGCGTGATCGGCGACCGGGCTTTTCACCGCGACCCAACCATCGTTGCCGAACTGGCCGGTGCGCTGATCGCGGGGCTGCGCCAGGCCGGCATGGGCGCTTGCGGCAAACATTTTCCCGGCCACGGGTATGTGGTCGCCGATTCGCATGTGGCAACCCCGGTCGACGAGCGCAGTCTCGCCAACATGGCTGACGACCTGCTGCCTTATCGCCGCCTGAAGCTGGATGGAGTGATGCCGGCCCACGTCATCTACCCGCAAGTGGATAGCCGTCCGGCGGGTTTTTCTCCGCTGTGGCTGAAGATGCTGCGCGATGAATTCAAGTTTGACGGCGTCATCTTCAGCGACGACTTGTCGATGGAAGGCGCCAGTTTTGCCGGTGGCATGGTAGAACGCGCCACAGCAGCCCGGCTGGCGGGTTGCGACATGCTGTTGGTGTGCAATGTGGCGGAGGCGGTGGGCGAGTTGCTGGAACGCTGGCAGCCGCTTCCTGATCCACAACGGGCGCGCAGGGTTTCTCGCTTGATGCCGTCACAACCGGCAATGGACTGGGAACACCTGCAATCCGATGCCAACTATCTGACTGGCTTGCGCAGTATGGCAGCGTTGCCTGATAGCTGATTGATTGCTGCTGACGGTTCTGTCTCCACAGCCTATAATCTGGCTAGCCAGATGGAGAATGCCATGAAAACCGTTGCTGTGTTCGAGGCAAAAAGCCGCCTTTCCGAGATTCTTACTGCCGTCGAGCATGGCGAGGAATACACTGTCACCAAGCACGGTGCACCCATTGCCCGCATCATTCCGGCTCGCCAGGTTGATCCTGTCTCAATGGCCGAAGCCGAAGAACTCATCGCCCGAATCAAGGCCAGCCGGAAAGGCTCGATGCTGTCCGAAGAGGAATACCGCGAGGCCGTCGAGGAAGGCCGGGACTGATGCCCTTCGTCCTGGATAACTCTGTCGTCACTGCCTGGTATTTCGAGAATCAGGCGACGGCATACAGCGATGGCGTGTTGCAGCTGATGGGCGGCGAAGTTGCCCACGTGCCTGCCCTCTGGCCGCTGGAATTCTCGAACGTACTGCGCAATGAATGATGTGTCATGCATCGAGTACAAGTTGCGTTTGCGTTACCAGAGCACACAGTTTTCCTTCGGCTGATTTGATCGTTGTTTGCCAGACCATGGTAGTCCTGCCTCGATGGAGTGCGGCACACTCGGCAATGATGGTTGTGCTGACGTGTGCCGCGCCGATGAACTTCGTACTCGAGTCCGTAGTAGTGGTTCGCTTGCCTTGAGGCATATTCAGGAATGTACCGACAGCTCCGAGCGTGTCAGCCAATGCCATGAATGCGCCGCCATGTAATACTCCACCAGTGGTACAGAGGTCAGGGCGCACCGTGAGTTCTGCTACAACACGTTCCAGTGCAAGCTCAACGATCCGTACGCCCATGACGCCAGGAAATAGCGGGTCAAGGATGGCTTGGACTGACTTAACGGATGGCATGGCAGTACTCCTTCGATGCGTTACGATCAAGATCGGCGGCGCAAATTATGGCGCGAGCCTGTTTCGCCTCAAAGTTAGGCGGTAGCGCGGGAAGCTTCAAGCCACACCCTAGTGGCTTCGTTGTTGGGGTAGAAGAGTTCTATCCATAATTCGTCCAAGGTCACGTCGTGGGGCGAGCCGATCCGCGCCAGGGTGGTAAAAAAACTCAAGGTAGCGGCGCCGTGCCGGAGTACAAACGGCACCAGCAAAGGCGAGGTAAAATGCATACCGCTCTCCGCAGTTGCAAGTGACCTGACGTTGGGGTAGGTGAGAAGCTCCTGGATCAAGTTTCCGACGGCCTCGTCGTAGCACGCGCTGTACAAGCGGTATAACTCCTGCAACAGATAATTTCCCCACGCTTCAAAATTTTCAGTATGCGCTGCAAGTCCTTCAGGGTGCAGCGAGATGCGAAACAGATTTACCGGTAGCGTTTGCAACGAGAGAGGCAGCAGCGTCATCAAACCGTCGGCCATACCGTTAGTCATCATGACGTTCCAACTGCGGTCGAGGACGAGACCTGGATAGGGATGATGGGCATCGAGCAAACGGCGCAGGGCGCTGCGCACCGGAATTAGCTGATCGGCCCCCAGTCCCGACTCGCCGAACCCCGGCGCATAGCCCGCCGTCAGCAGCAAAGTATTACGCATTCGTAACGGCATCCCAAGACGTTCAGCAAGCGCCAACAGAACGTGTCGGCTGGGCAAGGACCTGCCGGTTTCTACAAAACTAAGGTGGCGGGGAGAGATGCCTGCATCCAGCGCCAGTTCCATTTGCGTCAGTCGGCGAATTCCCCGCCAAGTGCGGATCAACTGCCCAACTCCTGCGGACGCTTTGATGTCGACGAGCGGCGCTGTGGCTAGCAAATCCAGCAACTTTTCCATGACATCAACTCCAAAAGAATTGCTAAATGACCACCTTAATTCCGCGAGCAGCTCTATGCTCAAACCCGGTAATGACAGCCACGAAAACAGCCTGAACCGTAAGGAAGGTCCAGCCCAACCTGTTGGGCGACAACCATGTAATCGGCAAGACGAGGCTGGCGATAAGCCACAGCAGATTTCCCGCTACGATCAAACGTAGCAGGAATATTGACGGAGCCGGCTGCATAGCGCAATAGACCATCAGGCCAGCCGAGGGAAACAGAATTGCGCCCGCCCACCACAACAGGACGGAGGGCAGATTCAACAGGACGGCGAGATCGGCGCTGAAGAAGACCAGCATCAATGCCATTACCAAACAACTGACGGCATCAGCCAAGAGCACCTGCGCCAGCAACACAGTGGGAGAACGGAAATTTGCATTGGCGGTTTTCATGATAAATCACCTCTGTGGTTAAGATGGATTCATCATGGATTTCGCGCAGCAGTCGGTCAATTACCTGGGAGGTCATTGAACAGCGCACACGCTGCGGTTTGTTTAGAGCAATTGAGCAGTGGCTCATTCAAACAAGCCAATCCGCGGTGTGCTACTTGGCTCGGATGCGATACTCAGCGGTGCGGACAGTTCGGAGTAGGAGGCGGCATCAGGCAATGTGGCAGATGTACTTGCCGTCGGGCGATCCATAGGCTAGACTGAACAGTACTGTTAAACAGGATTGTTCATTATGATTACTATCGGGATTTTCGAAGCAAAGGCCAATCTTGGTCAGTTGGCCCAATCTGCCGCCGATGGCGAGGTAGTGGTGCTGACTCGACGCGGCAAACCTCTGGCAGAGATACGCTCGCCCGAAGGAGAAGCCACACAGGCGGGTGTCCAACAGGCCATTGCAGCGTTACGCCAGTTCCGAAAAGCAAACCGGATAGGAAGCTTCGACATCGCCGACCTGGTCGCCCAGGGTCGGCGCTGATGGCCGCCTCGGGAATTTTTGTAGTCGATTGCTCGGTCAGCATCGCCTGGTTGTTCGACCAACAGGCTGACGAATACACAGAAGCTGCGCTGGATGCCCTGAGTGGCGCTTTTGCAGTGGCGCCCCGCTGGTGGAACATCGAAGTGCTGAATGTCCTTCTGACATTGGAGCGACGAGGGCGATTGTCCGCCAACAAGGCCGTCGAACTGTTGCGTCATCTGCAACGCTTGCCGGTGCGCCTGCGTGAATTCCAAGGGTCAACTTTTGAACTTCACGCCCTCGCCCTGCGGCATCAGTTAAGCAGTTACGACGCCCTTTACCTGGAAACCGCCCTGGCCACCGGGTTACCGCTGGCGACCCGGGACAAAGCCTTGCAACAAGCGGCCATCGAGAGCGGGGTTGGCGTTTGGCCCGGGTGAATTATTTGACGCGATTGCGGTACTCGGCGGTGCGGGTGTCGATCTCGATCTTGTCGCCGATGCTGACAAACAACGGCACCGGCAGATCAAAGCCGGTGCTGATCTTGGCGGGTTTCATCACCTTGTTGTTGGCTAATGGGTGGCCCCTTTAATTCCAGATAACTTCTTGACCACGATAGCGTTAAGTGAAACGCCCAGGCGGGCGGCCTCGATCGCCAACGCTCGATGCAGATTCTTATCGACGCGGACATTAAACGCCCCCGAATAGTTCTTCCGCGCCGGAGCCACTGGCACCGGCAGTCCTTCATCGCGGTACGTCGCTTTCACGGCATCCCATGCGGAGGCCAGTTCGCCCAGCGTGACTTCCGGCGTATCGCCAAATGCCGACACCTCCGGCAATTCAACGAAGTGTGCAAGCCACGCACCTTCGTCATCGAGGTAGATATTGACCGCAAACCCATCAAAGCAGTTATCCATTTCCGTTCTCCATAATCAGCAATGACTGTTTCACCTGATACCCTTTCGCTTTACCGCCATCAGACTGGATCGGCAGCGCCCGATTGTTGGGCGACAGCCAGACGCGGTGCGACCCACTTTGACGCTTGAACACCCAGCCTGAGCGCTTCAGCAGGGTTTCAAATTCATCGAACGTCAGGTCGTTCGGTGTCTGGCGTGCTTTAGCCAAGAGCTTCTCACGCTTCGTCATGTTGTAACTATATGCAGTGACACAACGGCTGTCAACAAGCTTGGCGCGAGACCGCAGGACGTGGCAATCCGAAAGGAGTGAAAGAATAAAAGGCTGCAAGCCAGCGATGCCTACCGGTACGGTCTGCGCCACATCGCAACCACTGAGACTACTTGACGCGATTGCGGTATTCGGCGGTGCGGGTGTCGATTTCGATCTTGTCGCCGATGCTGACAAACAACGGCACCGGCAGCTCGAAGCCGGTGCTGATCTTGGCGGGTTTCATCACCTTGCCGGAGGTGTCGCCTTTGACGGCGGGTTCGGTGTAGATCACTTCGCGCACCACCGAATTCGGCAGTTCCGTCGAGATCGCTTTGCCGTTGTAGAACACCACCTCGCAGGCCATGCCGTCTTCGAGATAGTTGAGGGCGTCGCCCATGTTTTCGCTGTCGATCTCGTACTGGTTGTACTCGCCGTCCATGAAGACGTAAGCCGGGTCGGCGAAGTAGGAATAGGTGACTTCCTTGCGATCCAGCAGCACCAACTCGAACTTGTCGTCGGCCTTGTACACCGATTCAGTGCCGGAGCCGGTGAGCAGGTTCTTCATTTTCATCTTGACCACAGCCGAGTTGCGACCGGATTTGTTGTATTCGGCTTTGAGCATTACCATCGGCTCGCTGCCGATCATGATGACGTTGCCTACGCGGAGTTCCTGTGCGGTTTTCATAAGGCGTCCTGCACTAAAAATTAATCCGAAATTATAGCCAGTTTCCTGCAAAAATTCACCAGATTTTCGGCTAAATCGGCTTGTTCCGCCTGTAGCTCCGCCCAGCGCAACGCATGCGCAGCGAGTTCATCACGTTGCTGCCAATACGTTTCCCAGGCCGTCGTTATACTCAACCCCGGTGCTTGATTCCAGGCCCGCCAGAAGTCGCGGCAAGCCGCCGTGGCCGGTTGTGACAGACCGGCGCAATACAGGTCGAGAAAGGCGCTCAGCTTGGTCAGGTGCGCAGCATCCTGTTGCGGGTAGATGTGCCAAGCCAGGGGCCGTGCCGCCCACAGGGCGCGCACCAGGGAGTCCTCGCCGCGCACGAAATTCAAATCGCACGACCACAGCAGGCGGTCATAGTTTTCCTGGGACAGGAAGGGCAGGGCGTGGAGCGATAGCTTCCCCAGATGTGTCACGTCCCCGGCTTGCATGGGAGGACAGCCCAGGATGCTTGCCAACTGTACCCAAGCCTTGCCGTGCGGAACCAGACAGCGCACGGGTGCGCCGCCCGTGGCCCAGGCTTGCAGTAACTCGGGCAGGGCAGGGTTCTCATAGCAGAATAGCGAGATGCTGGTCTCCCCCGGCTGGGCTGGCGGCAGGCCGAGTTGCCGCCAGCCGGCCTCGGGATCAGCCAGCCAGTCATGGCGCTGCCGGATTAATGACGCCTCGCGCAGCAAGCCGCCGCTGCCGGCGACAAAGCCGGGGAAGAAGAAGTGCTTGCTCAAGGGCGGATGAGGGGAAGCCAGTCCATGGCTGCCGACTATCCAGTCCTCCGCACTCAAATAGTCAAGATTGATCCAAACGGGTTTTTCAGGGCTGGCCGCCATCGCCGCGAGATAGCTCTCTGGCGGATCGCAGGCAAAGGCTTCGATTACTACAGCGGCGGTATCTCCCACCGGTAGCGGCGGAAACGGCGTGGCCCAGCGCCGCACCTCGACGCCTCGGTGCGTCTGGGCGTCGCGCTGAGGATCAATCTGCGGGCAAAGATGATGGAAGCTGTCCAGGTCATCCACCCACAACCGCACCGCCAGGCCGTGCTCGCTCGCCAATTGCCGCGCGAGACGCCAGCAGACGCCGATGTCGCCGAAATTATCGACGACGGTGCAAAAAATATCCCAGTGTTTTCCCGACATTGCTGGACAAGGCGCATTGCTTAAAGCCAGAATCCTACCCTTTAGACGATGGCGCACACCAGTGATCTTATGCAATCCAATTCTGCAAAGTTGAATTCCTGCGTGGTATGTCCCCGCCTGGCCGGTTTCCTGCGCGATGTGCGGCGGCAGCATCCCACCTACCATGCCCGTCCGGTCGCACCATTCGGCGACCCTCGGGCGCGTTTCCTGATCGTCGGGCTGGCGCCTGGCATGCATGGAGCGAATCGCAGCGGTCGCCCGTTTACCGGAGACCATGCCGGCATTCTGCTGTACCAGACGCTACATCGTTTCGGCTTCGCCAACCGCGCGGTGTCTGTGGCTGCCGACGATGGGCTGGCACTGATTGACTGCCGCATCACCAATGCCGTGAAATGCCTGCCGCCGCAGAACAAACCGGAGTCCACCGAAATCCACGCCTGCAACCGCTATCTGGCCGAGGAGTTGCGGGGTTCGCCCGAGCTGCGGGTAATCCTGGCGCTGGGCGGGGTTGCCCACAAAGCGGTGTTGCTGGCACAGGGCATGAAGCAAAGCGCCCGGGCCTTTGCACACGGCGCCCGTCATGTCCTGGAAAATGGGCAAGTCCTGATCGACAGCTACCATTGCAGCCGCTACAACACGCAGACGCGGCGGCTCACTGCCGAGAGTTTTGCCGAGGTGTTTACGACGATACGAGCCGAACTTGAGCGACTTGCCTGAACCCTTCGACGCAGGGCCGCTGCTGGCGACACTGCCGGTTGACCCCGGCGTCTACCGCATGCTCGACAAAGACGGGGAAGTCCTCTACGTCGGCAAGGCAAAAAACCTGAAGCGGCGCGTCAGCTCCTACTTCCAGAGAACTACCCAGAGTCCGCGTATCGCCTTGATGCTGGCCCAGGTGGCGCAAGTCGATATTACCGCCACGCGCTCGGAAGCTGAAGCGCTGATTCTGGAAAACACCCTGATCAAGCGGTTGGCGCCGAAGTACAACATTCTTTTCCGTGACGACAAATCCTATCCCTACATTGCGCTGACCAACCATGCTTTCCCGCGGCTGGCGTTCCATCGCGGCGGCTTCGACAAGAAATCGCATTACTTCGGCCCTTACCCGAACAGCATGGCGGTGCGCGAGAGCATCCAGTTATTGCAGAAAACTTTCATGCTGCGCACTTGCGAGAATGCCGTCTTTGCCCATCGCTCGCGGCCCTGCCTGCTGCACCAGATCAAACGTTGCAAAGCGCCCTGCGTCGGTTTGATTTCTGCCGAAGACTATGCCGCCGATGTGCGTCTGGCAACTCTGTTTCTGCGTGGCCGCCACAGCGAAGTCATAGAGCGATTATCTACCGCCATGCAGACTGCGGCGGAGTCTCTGCGCTTCGAAGAGGCCGCTGCGTTGCGCGATCAAGTGCGCGCGTTGCAAGCCGTGCTGCACCGCCAATATGTCAGCAGCACGGGTGAGGAGGATGCGGATATCCTTGCAGCCGTTGCGTCTGCGGATGGTTTTTGCGTAAATCTTGCCATGGTGCGAGGCGGCCAGCATCTCGGCGATCATGCAAATTTTCCGCGTGGCGCGACAGAATTTAGTGCTGAAGAAGGGCTGCTGGCATTCATCGAACAACACTATCTGGCGCATCCCCTGCCGGCGCGTTTGATTCTCAACCATGATGTCGGCGCGGCCTGCGCCGTAGTGTTCACGGCGGCAGGAAAGAAGGTTGCCGTCGGCTTGCCGGGAAACGAGATGGAGCGCGCCTGGCTGGAGATGGCCGAAAACAATGCCCGGCTCGCCCTGGAGTCGCACCGCCACGCCACAGCCAGCGCACTGCAACGACTCGAAGCGTTGCGCGAAGCGCTGAATATGAGCGAGCCGCCGCAACGGATCGAATGCTTCGACATCAGCCATACGCAGGGCGAAGGCGCCGTTGCCTCATGCGTGGTGTGCGTCGATGGGACGATGAAGAATAGCGAATACCGCCGCTTCAATATTGCCGGGATTCAGCCGGGCGATGATTATGCCGCCATGCGCCAGGCATTGACGCGGCGCTATGAAAAAGTCGCGGCAGGCGAAGCAATTGCGCCCGACCTGATCCTGATCGACGGCGGCAAAGGGCAACTGGGCGTGGCCCACGAGGTGCTCGCCGAACTCGGGCTGGAACATCTTGCCACGCTCGGCGTTGCCAAAGGAGAAGGGCGCCGTCCAGGGCTGGAAACATTGGTCATAGGCAAGGGCGAGGCGTCGCTTAAACTGCCGGCGAGCCATCCGGCATTGCATCTGATCCAGGAAATACGCGACGAGGCGCATCGTTTCGCCATCACCGGACACCGGGCCAGGCGCGCCAAAACACGCGGACGCTCAACGCTGGAGGATGTGCCGGGCATCGGGCCGGCGCGGCGGCGCAAACTGCTGGCCCACTTTGGCGGCCTGCAGGGCGTGATTGGCGCAACAGTCGAGGATCTTTGCCGCGTGGATGGAATCAACCGGAAATTGGCGGAAACCATACACAATGAATTACACTGATTGGCACGGATTTTATTGACTTTGACTATGCCGCTGAACATACCGAATTTGCTCACCTGGGCGCGCATTATCCTGATCCCGCTGTTTGTCGGCGTGTTCTACGCGCCCCTGCAATGGATGTCGCAGCATGAGCAAAATCTTGCTGCGACGGTGATTTTCGTGATCGCCGCGCTCACCGACTGGCTGGATGGCTGGCTGGCCCGCAAGCTGGGCCAGACGACGGCTTTCGGCGCTTTCCTCGATCCTGTAGCCGACAAACTGATGGTGGTTGCTGCCCTGCTGATACTGGTGCAGCTTGAGCGCACTGACGCCATGCTGGCCTTCATCATCATTGGCCGCGAAATCACCATCTCCGCGTTGCGTGAATGGATGGCTAAAATCGGCGCCGCCCGCAGCGTCGCCGTATCGTTTATCGGTAAACTCAAGACCACCGCCCAGATGATCGCCATCCCGCTATTGCTGTATCAAGATTCGCTGGCAGGCGTGAGCATGTTGTGGCTCGGCAGTTGGCTGATACTGATTGCCGCAGTATTGACTCTTTGGTCGATGGCTTATTACCTGAAAATGGCCTGGCCCGAGATATCCATCCGCAGCAATAAGTTGTGAAATGTTGACAGGGAAAATGATCTGTCTATAATCGGCGCCTGTCTTGCGGGAGTAGCTCAGTTGGTAGAGCGCAACCTTGCCAAGGTTGAGGTCGAGAGTTCGAGACTCTTCTCCCGCTCCAAGATACCGAAGGGAAGCGCAAGCTTCCCTTCATCGTTTCAAGCCTGTGTTTCTGAGTGGCGGGGTAGCAAAGTGGTTATGCAGCGGCCTGCAAAGCCGTCTACGTGGGTTCGATTCCCGCCCCCGCCTCCACTAAAACAATACTGGAGTAGCGCGCTTTCCCGCCCGGCATTAGCGCGCCATGCGCTCTGGCATATGCCGGAAGTCGACACGCTCAGGCCGTCCCGGCAGGTTGAGTTTCGCCTGCGCAGCCGGCCCCTGGCTGACGATGTTGCCGCGACGGATGACGAACCGCCGGGCGGCGCGCAGGCGGATCGCCTCGATGGTGTTACCGGCGTCGAGTATCACCAGATCGGCATGGCACCCCGGCGTCAGCCCGTAACCCTCCAGGCCGAGAATCCGCGCCGGGGTTTCGGTGACGGCCAGGAAACACGCCTGCATTGCCTCCTGCCCGGTCATCTGCGCGACATGCAGGCCCATGTGCGCTACTTCCAGCATGTCTCCGGAGCCCAGGCTGTACCAGGGGTCCATCACGCAATCGTGACCGAACGCCACATCGATTCCGGCGGCCAGCAATTCCGGCACGCGGGTCATGCCGCGCCGCTTCGGATAGGTGTCCTGCCGGCCTTGCAGGGTGATGTTGATCAGCGGATTTGCAATTGCGGCAACCCCTGCCTCGCGGATCAGCGGCAGGAGTTTGCTGACGTAGTAATTATCCATGGAGTGCATGGAAGTTAGGTGCGAGCCCGCCACCATTCCCTGCATGCCCAGCCGCTGGGTGTGATAAGCGAGGGTTTCGATATGCCGCGACAGCGGATCGTCCGATTCGTCGCAGTGCATGTCCACGCGCAGTCCCTTCTCAGCCGCGAATTCGCACAGCAGGAGGATGGATTTCGCGCCGTCTTCCATGCTGCGCTCGAAATGCGGTATGCCGCCCACCACCTCCACCCCCAACGCGATTGCACGCTTCAGGTTGGACAGCGCGCCCGGGCTGCGCAGCAGTCCGTCTTGCGGAAACGCCACCAATTGCAGATCCAGGTAAGGCGCCACTCGCCGCTTAACATGCAGCAGCGCTTCAACCGCCAGCAGGCGGTCATCGCAGACATCGACGTGCGAGCGGATTGCCAGTAGGCCGCGCGCCACCGCCCAGTCGCAATACTGCATGGCGCGCTCGACCAGGGCATCCTGCGTCAGCGCGGGTTTCAGTTCGCCCCACAAGGCAATGCCTTCGAGCAGCGTCCCCGATTTATTGATTCGCGGCAGTCCGTGGCTCAAGGTGGCGTCCATATGGAAATGCGCATCCACAAACGGCGGCGTCACCAAGTCTCCGCCTGCATCAATCTCCTGCTCTCCGCGCAGCGGCAATGCGTGGCCGACCGCGGCGATGCGTCCGGATTCAATGGCGATGTCTATTCCCGGTGTGCCGTTGGGCAGCGTGGCGTTACGGATGACGAGATCCATCAGCGCTCTCCTTTGCGGTATGGTTTCATCAGCGCCTGCGGATAAGCGGCGCTGCGGGCCACCAGCACCAGCGCGATAATTGACAGGATATAGGGCAGCATCAGGAATAGTTGGTACGGCAGCAGCGCACCGCCGCTCAACAATTGCAGACGCAGTTGCAGCGCCTCGAAGGTGGCGAACAGCAGCGCACCCGCCAGGGCCTTGCCGGGACGCCACGACGCAAACACCACGAGCGCCACGCAAATCCAGCCGCGGCCATTGACGATGTTGAAGAAAAAAGCGTTGAATGCCGACAAGGTGAGGAAAGCGCCGGCGACTCCCATCAGCGCGCTGCCCGCCACGACAGCCCCGGTGCGTATGCCATGAACGCTTAATCCCTGCGCTTCCACCGCAGCGGGATTTTCGCCCGCCATGCGTACCGCCAGCCCCAGCGGCGTTCGATACAGCGCGTAAGCAATGACTGGCGTCAGCATCAGGGCCAGCAAAGTCAGCGGCGTCTGGCCGCGCAGAACCGGAATGCCCAACCACGACATTTCGGCAAATGGCTGGATGGTGGGCGGTATCGACACTGTGGGAAAACCACTGCGATAGGCAAAGTACGACAGGCTGGTGGCCAGCAGTGTGATACCCAGCCCCGCCACATGTTGCGACAGCGCCAGCCATACGCTGAGAAACGCATGCAGCAGGCCGAACGCGGCGCCCGTCAGCGCCGCGACGGCCACTCCCAGCCACAGACCCGCTCCCTGATACACGGCGAACCAACCGGCGAAAGCACCGGCCACCATGATGCCCTCAATACCCAGATTGAGTACTCCGCTGCGTTCGCACAACAGCACGCCGAGGGTGCCGAAAATCAATGGCGTGCCGATGTGCAGGACGGCGATCCAGAAAACTTCGCCGGATAATATATTGAGCAGTTCCATGGTCACCGCCTATTTCCAGAGAAGCTTGTATTCGGCCAGCATCACTGATATCAGCATGCTCACCAGCGAAATTGCCACGATTACGTCGGCCAGGTAGGTGGGTACGCCGATAGCGCGGCTCATGCTGTCGGCGCCCACCAGCACGCCGGCGATAAACACCGCCGCAAACACCACCCCAACCGGATTGAGCGCCGCCAGCATGGCGATCACGATACCCGTGTAACCATAGCCGGGAGACATATCGAGCGTGATGTACGAGGTGCGCCCCGCCACTTCAAAGGCGCCGGCCAGGCCGGCCACCGCGCCCGATAACAAGGCGGTCTTGAGCATCACGCGCTCAACCGGTATGCCGGCAAAACGCGCGGCTTTGGCATTCGCGCCTACCGCGCGCATTTCAAAGCCGAAAACAGTCCATCGGTTCACAAAACCGATCAACAGCGCCAACAACACCGCCATCGCCAGTCCGGAGTGAATGCGCATTTTCTCGGATAGTCTGGATAATTCCAAAGCAGGATTAAGCGCAACCGATTGCGGCCAGCCCATCGAGAGCGGATCTTTCATCGGTCCGTCCAGCAGCATGGAAACCAGCAGCAGCGTGATGAAGTTGAGCAACAGCGTGGTCACCACTTCGTCCACCCCAAAACGGGTTTTCAGCAGTGCAGGAATCAGTAACAGTAGCGCACCGGCGAGGGCGGCGGCGATCAGCATCAATGGAAAGGAGAGCCAGACCGGTAAAGGCCAGCCCGTTCCGCCATGCATACCGCCAATGGCTACCGCAGCCAGTGCGCCGAGATAGAGCTGGCCTTCGGCGCCGATGTTGTACAACCTGGCGCGAAAGGCGATGGCCGCCGCCAGCCCTGTCATGATCAAGGGCGTGGCGCGCGTCAACGTCTCGGACCAGGCAAACAGGCTGCCGAAGCCGCCGGTCAAGAGGAGGCTGAACGCGCGCAGTATCGGCGCATTAATCCACCAAATCAGCACGGATGAAAGCAGCAGGGTGGCCGTCAGCGCCCAAACGGGGGCCAGAGCCATTCTCCAGCGCGATGGGTTGGCGTAAGGGATCAGTTGCATGGTTCTCCTCCAGCCATCGCCAGGCCTATCGACGTCAGGCTCCACTCGCATGCAGGGCGGGCATGGCCCAAACGACCGGCGTGCATCACGGCAATCCGGTCGGCCAGCGCAAATACTTCCTCCAGGTCTTCCGAGATCAGCAGAATGGCGGTTCCGGTCGCGCACGCCTCAAGCAATCGCTGATGAACATAGGCTACCGCGCCGATGTCCAGACCCCAGGTGGGTTGATTGACGACGATCAGCCGAGGGGCATTGCTCAACACTCGTCCGAGTATCAGTTTTTGCATATTGCCGCCCGATAGAGTGCGGGCCGCAGTGTGGATGTTGGTTAATCGCACATCAAATTCACGCACGATTTTCCCGGCATGCAAGATCGCCTGGCGCGGGCGGCGCAGGCCGTATTTCGCAAACGGCGGCGAGCGATAAGTTTCCAGCGTGGCGTTTTCCCACACCGTCAAATCTCCTATCGTGCCGACCGCGTGCCGGTCCTCGGGTACCCGACCGATGCCGGATTGCACCATCCGGCGCGGCGTTGCCGGCAACGGCTCGCCATCGAACCTGGCGGTTCCTGATTCGACCGCGACCAGTCCGCTGAGCAGCTCGGCCAGCATGTTCTGACCGTTGCCCGACACGCCGGCGATGGCGACGATCTCGCCCGCGGCAACTTGCAGCGACACGCCACGCAGCGCCAAGCCATGTTGTGGCGCAGTGTGCACCGCGTTCAAGTCGAGTAACGGCGATTTTCGCGTCATATCGGAGACTTGCTTGGCGGCGCGGGCGGATGGCATGTCCACCTTGCGCCCCACCATCAGCTCCGCCAGTTGAGCCTTGTTCGCCCCGACCGTCGGCAGTTGCGCCACCAACTCGCCACG
>JACQAO010000079.1 GCA_016194935.1 Betaproteobacteria bacterium | reverse complement strand
CCCGCCGTGCGCAACGTCACGTGCCGAACTCGATCAGAACTCTTCGCTACGCCATCGCTCGCACTATCGCCAACAGCCTTCCTCGTTGTCCGTGTTGCGGCGTGTTCGTCAGGCATGATCGTATTTAATAACACAGTGCATTTAAGTACGTCTTACAACTTGCCATGCAGCGTTCTGGCCTGGTCCATGCAGTAATCCTTGGCGGCCTTGTATTCGCTCTTCGACAGGTTTTGCGCCAGGGCGCCGGCGCTGAACGCGCAGCCGAGCGCAAGGGTGATGAGGTTGAGTTTGTTCACGATCATTCCTTTATATGGTGAGCTTGGGAGTGGGATTGACAGAAGTGATGGTTAATTGCTGATACTGCTGCCCACCACTTCGATATCGACGCGGCGGTCGGGTTGCAGGCAGGCAATCACCTTGGCGCTCTTGGCGCCTTTGCACTCGTCGGCCTTGGTGAGCGGCTGCGTCTCGCCCTTGCCTTCGGTCTGGATGCGATTCGACGCGATGCCCTTGCTGATCAGGTAAGTCTTCACCGCCGCCGCGCGCTGCTCGGACAGGCGCTGGTTGTAGGCATTGGAACCAAAGCGGTCGGCATGTCCGACTGCCGTGATCACTTCCGGATTGATATCTTTGCTCTTGCTGACAAAATCGTCCAGCGCGGTCTGCCCGGCGGGACGCAGGGCGGCCTTGTTGAAATCAAACAGCGTATCGGCGGCCAGCGTCACGCGCCGGGTCGCGGGCTTCACCACAGGTTTTGGCGGTGCGGCTGCTGGTTGCGCAGCGGGCGGGTCGAGCTTGGCGATTGGCGCCGCAACGAAGTTCGGGTCGCACTCGGCGCTGGGCGCAGGTGCGGGGCCAGTGCCATTGTGCCAGCACAGCCCGAAGCCGCTCTTTACCACTGCGCCGCGCTGGTCAGCCAGGTAGCCGGTTTCCGCCGGATTGGTTTGCGCGCTTGCCATGTTCGCTGCCGCGCCAAGCGCCAGTGCGCAGGATAACGATACGGTCAGGCCCAGTTGCTTTTTGGTAAATGAAAATGTCATGATTTCCCCGATGCATAAGTTGTGAAATTGTCCGCCTTGCGTGGCCTCATGCGACTGCCTGCAAAAGCGGCTGGATACCGGCAGTTACTGTGGTCATCCTCCCGCATATCGGGCATGTTTTCTGTACGCTGTCGCACACAGCACTGAATTCAATCGTTCGACTGGCTTGCGCCTTCGATGAGTATCACGCGCTCACCCGCCCGCCAGTGCGCGGGAGTGGTGTCCATGAACACCCGGCTTGATCCATTGCGCATGCGCAAAGTGATTTCGTAACGTTTGGCGGTCTTGCCCGGCGTGCCATTTCGGGCATCCCGCACCAATCCGCCTGTCATGCCGCGCTCCACCCCGGCGCCGGCTGGCTCGATCACGCGCGAAGAAGTGAAGACGCCGCATTCGGTGCATCTCGCCTTGACGTGCGCGCCATGCGCTGCCCGTGCCGAAAGGCCCGGCGCTTGCGTCTCGTCCGGGGCGACCGGCGAAACACCGAAAGTCCCGATCTGGCCGAGCGCCGGAACAACACCCGCCGGATCGGTTGCGCCGGGCGCTCTGTCCATCACAGCCGCAATGCCTGAGCTGCCGAGCAGGATCACCGCAAGGCACCCGATCAGCAGGGGCAGGTAGCGTTGCAGCGCCGCCGGCAACTTCGGCATCAGGTACAGGGCTGGGTAGGCTGGGGCTTTCATATAAGCCGTTTATGCGCTGAATTTATTGCTGCGTCTGTACGCTGTGGCACATACCCGAACAGTTGCTTATACTGGCTTTAACGGTTGTTGATTGACGATTGGAGAGCACTCATGCCCAGCCCTCATGACCCTCGCCAGAATCATCTGCTCGCCGCCCTGCCGGTGGACGAGTACGCACACCTGCTCCCGCATCTGGAGCTTGTACCGATGCCGCTCGGCACGCTTCTATACGAATCCGGCGCCAAGGTGCGCCACGTTTATTTTCCCACCACCGCGATCGTCTCCCTGCTGTATGTCATGGAGAATGGTTCATCGGCGGAAATTGCCGTGGTCGGCTACGACGGCATCGCCGGCATCTCCCTCTTCATGGGCGGCGAGAGCACCCCGAACATCGCTGTAGTACAGAGCGCGGGCCACGGCTATCGGCTCAAGGCCGGCGTGCTGCTGGCGGAATTCACCAAGGGTCTGGATTTACAGCATCTGCTGCTGCGTTACACTCAGGCCTTGATCACGCAGATGGCGCAGACCGCCGTGTGCAACAGGCACCACGCGGTCGAACAGCAGTTGTGCCGCTGGTTGTTGTTGAGCCTGGACCGGCTGCCCACGAGCGAGCTGACCATGACCCAGGATCTGATTGCCAACATGCTCGGCGTGCGCCGCGAAGGCGTAACCGAGGCCGCCGGCCATCTACAAGCAGCAGGGTTGATCCACTATAGCCGCGGCAAGATCACCGTGCTGGATCGCCCCAAGCTGGAAGCACGGGTCTGCGAATGTTATGCAGTGGTCAAACGCGAATCGGATCGTCTGCTTTCCGACAGGATTTCACACTAGACTGCGATCACCCTAGATGCAGCCAACTTCAAATGCTTAACCACCAAGGCGCCAAGAACACCAAGGGACACGAAGTGAACTCGATTTTTTTCTTGGCGAGACTTGGTGTCCTTGGTACCCTCTGGGGCATAAATGTCTTGGTGGTGAGATTTTTTCCATCATTTCTTAGGAGTAAGACCATGAACACGATGATGCATAGAGGGTTTGCCGCCCGTGTTGAATACAGTGAAGAAGACGGCTGTTTTATCGGTCATATCGCCGGCATCCGCGACCTGATCGGCTTTCACGGGGAAAGCGTTGCCAAACTGAGGAAGGCTTTCAAGGAAGTCGTTGATGATTACCTGGAAACTTGCGAGAAACTTGGACGGATGCCTAATCGCCCATATTCCGGGCAGTTCCGCTTGAGGCTGGCCCCCGATCTGCATGCTCGTGCCGCCATGGCCGCAGAGTCGCAGGGTAAAAGCCTGAACACCTGGGCGGTCGACGTCATCGAGAACGCCGCAAGCAGGTAGAAAAAGGCCCGAAACGGGGTTGCCGTTCCGGGCCAGGTGCTACAGGTGTTCGCCAAGGGGGAGAAGAACGAACACCCGTGATCATCATGCCGCAGCGCGCGCATCCGTTCTGTACGCCGTCACACATAATGTTGGGATTATTCACTGCTAGGGCGTGTGACGCGATGCGGCGTGAAGTTGCAGGCCTAAGGCGCTCATTACTTTCAGGATGGTGGAAAAGCTCGGGTTGCCCTCGCCAGATAACGCTTTGTAAAGGCTCTCGCGCCCAAGGCCGGTATCCCTCGCAAGTTGCGTCATGCCTTTGGCACGGGCAATCGTACCCAGTGCCTTGGCGATAAATGCCGCATCCTCGCCAGCCTCTTCCAGGCAAGCTTCCAGGTAAAGCACCATATCCTCGTTGGTTTTTAGGTGCTCGGCGCTATCCCATTTACGCAGCTTGATCATGGTACCCATATGATTCACTCCTTCAGTTCGCGCGCCATTTTTTGCGCGACTTTAATGTCTTTTTTCTGTGTCGACTTGTCGCCGCCTGCGAGCAGAATCACCACCTCAAAGTCGCGCTGCATGAAATACACGCGGTAGCCAGGCCCGAAGTGGATTCGCATTTCAGAAACCCCTTCACCTACCGGTTCGCAGTCCCCGAAGTTTCCATCTTCAGCCCGGTCAATACGCATCTGAACGCGCCGCTTGCCTTGCTGATCCCGTATCTCTGAAAACCAGGCATCGAACAGATCCGTGGTATGGATAGTATTCATTCAGCAGATTGTATCATTCAGGATACGAAAAAACCAGAACGACCGTGCCGGTCGCGTTGCGGCCAATCACAATGATGGTTGTCCTGCCCGAAAGATCAGCGGGCAAGCCTGTTATTGATGGACGACAGTTTGACGACTGGAGCAATCTCCTGGCGGTACTGCACGTCGGACAGCAGGCGATCCAGTTCTTTCTTCACCACTGCGTAGCACTCACAAGTGCGCAGCTCCAGGCCGGTTCGTTGCAGCACCTCTATGTGGCCGCGGCGGTAGCGGATGAACCCGGCCTGCTGCAATTTCCCCGCAGCCTCGGTAATCCCTTCGCGGCGCACGCCGAGCATGCTGGCGACCAACTCTTGCGTCATGATCAATTCGCGCGAGGATACCCGATCAAGCGTCAGCAGCAACCAGCGGCAGAGTTGCTGTTCCACTGAATGATGCCGGTTGCAGGCCGCGCTCTGGGTCATCTGGGTAATCAAGGCCTGGGTGTAGCGCAGCAGCAAACGCTGCATCAGGCCGGCGCGATTGAATTCCTCCTTCAACAAACGCGCCGCCAGCCGGTAAGCGTGGCCCGCCGTCTGCACCACTGCCGAGCTGGGCGTGGTGTCTCCGCCCATGAACAGTGAGACGCCGACCACGCCTTCGTTGCCCACCCCGGCAGACTCCGCCGATGCGCCGGACTCCATGACATAGTGCAGCGACACGATGGAGGTGGTGGGGAAATATGCGTACTGCAACTGCCCGCCGGGTTCGTAGAGCATTTCGCCGAGCGGCAGCGGCACCAGTTCCAGATGCCCGGCCAGGCGCTCGAACTCCGCCGTCGGCAGGGCCGCGAGAAGATGGTTTTGATTCGGGCTGTGCGGTGATGGCATCGCTGGTCACTATCGTCGAGATATTCTGTTCTACCGCTTCGCGGTGAGTTCCACGCCGATGCCGCGGTAACCGATGAAGCGGCAGGACTGGGTGAACATCGGCTCGCCGCTGACCTGGAACTTTTGTTGCGATCCATCCGGATTAACGCGGCTGAAAACAAAATCCAGGAACGGCTGGCGCGCCGCGATGGTGGCTTGCAGCAGCGCCCGCTCCGCCTCATTCCAGCCCGACACCATGTTAGGTAACTGTGCATTGCCGGCATCGTCCGCCAGGCCATCTACCTGGATGCCGAGCATCTCCAGCACCGGGCCGGAAACTTTGGTGAATTTCATGTTCTCGTCCTGCTCCCAGTACCAGTCGGAAGCCAGCTCGGTGAGGCTGCGATAGCGCGCTTCGCTTTCGCGCAGTTCGGCGGTGCGCTCCTGCACCGTCTGCTCCAGCAGCTTGCTGTAATTCTCGATTTTTTTGTAGAGCAGCCGCACTTCCAGCATGTTGTGGATGCGCGTCTTGGCTTCCACCAGGTCGAACGGCTTGCTGATGAAGTCTTTTGCGCCGGCCTGCAAGGCGCGCAGCTTGTGGCCGGGTTGCGCGGTGATTACCAGCACCGGCAGGTAACCGTCTGCATCGTTGGTCTTGAGTCCTTCCATCACCTGGAATCCATCCATGCCGGGCATTTGCAGGTCGAGCAGGATCAGGTCGTAGCAATTTTTGCGATGCAGCGCGAACACCTCGCGCGGATTCATGGTGGAGTCGACGCGGGTATAGCCGGTTTCATGCAGCAATTGCTCAAGCAGGCTGACATTGGACGCCTGATCATCCACGATCAGGATGCCGGCGTTGAGAAAGTCGGACTCGACAAGCATCATTCCGGTACCTCTTTAGTTACGACGCCGACTGTTGTCTGCGCGCTCGTTTGTGAAATTTTCAGTGCCGCATCCAGCACTCCCATGAACTGGTTGACCATGATGGGCTTGGTGAGGTAGTTAAGGAACCCGGCTTCGAGCGCCTTCTCGATATCACGGGGTACTGCATTGGCGCTCAGCGCGATGATGGGAATATGCGCCGTCGACGGATCAGCGCGCAGGATTTTCATGGCCTCCAGCCCGCTGATGCCGGGCAGGTTGATGTCCATCAGGATCACCGCCGGCTGATAGACGCGGGCAAACTCGACGCCGAGATTGCCGTCCGCCGCGCTCAGCAGGCGCAGGTCGGGACGGCGCGCAATCAGTTGCTCGACCAGTTCCAGGTTGGCCGGATTGTCTTCCACATACAGCACGGTACGCAGCGGCATGCCATGCGGCGCCTGCGGTCGCGCCGGCGCCGCGTGCTCGGTTTCTTCCGGAGCCTCATGCAGCGGCGCAATCGCCTGGCTCAATTCGAACCAGAACACGCTGCCCACCCCGACGGTGCTGTCCGCACCGATGGTCCCGCCCATCAGTTCGACCAGTCGCTTGGTCACCATCAGGCCGATACCGGTACCCTCCTCCGCGCCGGCCTCCTTGCCGAGACGGTTAAACGGCTGGAAAAGCTGGGTGAGCTGATCCGGCGCCAGTCCCGCGCCGGTATCGCGGACACTGATGCGTATTGAATCCGGCGAACTCAGGGTACACACCACGGCAACCACCCCTTCCGGCTTGTTGTACTTGATGGCGTTGAAAAGCAGGTTGATCAGAACCTGCTTGACCCTGATCCGATCAGCATTCACAAAGAAAGGCTGATCGAAGCGCGGGAACGTCATGACAATGCCGCGCTGATGCGCTTGCGGCTCGATCATGGCGCGGCACTCGAGCATCACCTCTGCCAGCGAGACCGGCTCCCGCGACAACGTCACCTTGCCCGACTCGATCAGCGCCAGGTCAAGAATTTCGTTGATCAACTCCAGCAGATACCACCCTGCCTTGAGGATCTGGTCGAGGTTGCGTTTCTGGGTAGGCGTCGGCGACGGTGAGCCGGATTCGATCAACTGGGCAAAGCCGAGAATGGCATTCAGCGGGGTGCGCAATTCATGGCTCATGCTGGAAAGAAAATCGGTCTTCGCACGATTGGCTTTCACCGCAGCAGCCAGAGCTTCATTGCGCTCCGATTCGACGCGCTGGCGCGCGGTGTTGTCGGTGCCGATCAACAGGTAGCCGATGATGGCGTTCTGCGCGTCGCGCAATGCCGTCACCGACACCACTGCCGGAAAGCGGCTGCCGTCCTTGCGGATGTAGGTCAACTCGTAGATGTCCTCAATGCCGCGTGATGCTTTGAACACCAGCGCCTCAAAGCCCGGCGCAATCGGCGTGGCGAGTTCCACGCTCAATGCCTGGGCGCGGGCAATCACTTCCTGCGGATCGGAGATGTCGGCGGGTGTGATCTTGTTCATCACGTCGGCGGCGGCGTAGCCCAGCATGCGCTCCGCGCCGACGTTGAAGATCTGGATGACGCCCTTGGCGTCGGTGGCAATGCTGGAGAAGTTGGCGCTGTTGAAAATTGCGCTCTGCAAGGCGCCCGCCTTGAGCAGCGCTTCTTCCGCCTGCTTGCGGGCAGTGATGTCGCGCAAAATGCCGGTGAAGTAACGCTGGCCGCCAAGTTGCATCTCGCTGACCGCGATCTCCAGCGGGAAGGCGCCGCCATCCTTGCGCCGCCCCATCACCTCGCGCCCCAGTCCGGCGGCGCGCGCTTCGTCGCTGGCGCTGTAATATTCAAGGGAGCCATTGCGCTGATCCCGGTCCAGTTCGGGGATCAGCAGGCTGAAACTTTGTCCGACAAGTTCCGCAGCGGCATAGCCGAACATTCGCTCGGCCGCCGGGTTAACCGTCTCGACCATGCCGCCGCGGGCATGAAGGGTGATGATGCCATCCACCACAGCATTAAGTATGGTCTGTATCTGCGTGGCATTGTCACGCAAGGCCTGCTGTACGGCATACTCCTTGGTAACATCGCGGAACACCAGCACTGCGCCGACCACCCGGCCGTCGCGGGCGCGAATCGGCGCGCAACTGTCGGCGATGGCGCGCTCACTGCCATCGCGCGCGATCAACAAGGTGTGGTTGGCCAGGCCCTGTATCGTGCCATGCGCCAGGGTGTCCATCACGGGAATGGCGGCAGGCTGACGGGTTTGCTGGTTGATGATGTGAAAAATCTGGTCCACCGGACGACCGAAGGCTTCCGCCTGGGTCCAGCCGGTGAGCTGTTCGGCAACGGGATTCAGGCGCGTCACGCGCGCCTCTGCATCGGTGGCAATGACGGCATCGCCGATGGAGTTGAGCGTCACCGCGAGATGTTCCTCGCTGTCTCCCAGGATCACATTGGCCTGGTGCAGTTGCTTGTTGGTATTTTCCTGAACATCGAGCAAATGCTGTGTTTCCAGATGAACCAGATCCTTGAGCTGCCGCCGGGTTCCTCGATAGATCAGATAAACGAAGGAAACGGCGAACAGCAGTGAAAACAGGCTGGCAATCACGATGGTGACAAACAATTGCCGCAAGTTCGACTGGAACTCCGCTTCCCGCTGCAACAACCCATCCTCCTCCAACTGAATGAAACTATTCATCCCGGTGCGAATTGAATCCATCAAACGCATGCCCTGGCTGGCGCTGACCGATAAGACTGCGGCAGTCAGCTTTTGCTTGCGACGCAACTCAATGGCCTGCGACATGTTCGCCAGTTTGGCGTCCAGCAGCCGGGCCATCGCATCAAGATTTTTGGGGTCGGCATCGGCCTGGGTCAATTGCCTTAATTTCTCCAGATTGCCAATCACGCCGTCACGCACCGCCAAATAGGGCGTCAGAAAGGTCTCGTCGCCGGTCAGCAAGTAGCCGCGCTGGCCGGTCTCGGCATCTTTCAATTCGGACAGCAAATCTTCCGCGCTTTTGATGACGACGTAGTAATGCCGCCGCGATTCGGCGGCTTTTTCGATCTGCCCAAAAGCCCAGAAGGAGGGGATCACTCCCAGTCCGGCCAGCAGAGCCACGCCGGCAAGCCAAAAAATAATTTTGTGGGGCGCGATCATGGCAGGTTAACCCTGCGTTCAGAGCGGCGTGACTCTGTTTTGAAGAGCCGTGACGCTATGCCGGCATCGTCGGCAATGGTGGGACCGCTTCCTGTTTCGGACATGGCTGATTTCCGTGAAAAGCGTACATGGTTCCTGGGGGAAATTACGCTTGCCGGGCCGGAACAGCAGGTTGCGGCCTCCACAGCCGGATACTTCCGCGCATTCTCGCACTCTCCCGATGAGAGTGGATCATCACGGCTTTTCCGGAGGATGTCTGTGTGCTGGCGCACACAAGCCGATCCATGTTACTCGGCTTTGCCCGACTCAGGGCTGGACGGATCAAGTAATATGTCCCGATGAAACCTCATCCTGCCGTTCCACCCGCTCCCCCTGAATCCGAACACGACCAGATCAGCCAGAATATCGAGGCGGTGCTGGAGTTCTACGCGCGGGAAGAGCTGAAGATCAGCCGCTCGCAGCGTATCCTCGAACGCATCAGCGGGTTTATCGGGCAGCCGGTATTTCTCGGCTTCATACTGCTGTTTGTCGCGTTGTGGATGGTCGCCAACAGCGTACTGCATCAATATGGCAAGGCCGAATTTGACCCGGCGCCGTTTTTCTGGCTACAGGGAATTGTCGGCCTGGGCGCCTTGCTGACCGCAACCATCGTGCTGATCAAGCAGAACCGGCTCGCCAAGCTGGCCGAGCAGCGGGCGCATCTGGACCTGAAAGTAACGCTGCTCACCGAACAGAAGGCGGCCAAGCTGATCGACCTGCTGGAAGAGCTGCGGCGCGATCTGCCGAATGTCAAAAACCGCCACGATCCCGCAGCAGCGATGCTGCAGCAGCCGATGAGCCCCGACCTGGTGCTGGCTGCACTGGATGAACGCGGCAACCCCGACGAGCGCTCAGAGCCTGCTGCGGAACCCGGGAAGGATGCAGACGGCAGCGCATGAACCGCCACTGCCGCACCTCGGCCCCGGCTGCAATTGATCAGAGCACCGGAGCACTCAGAGTACTCTGCGCCCGCTGATGATCCTCAGCAGCACCACGACGATGGCGATCACCAGGAGAATATGGATGAAGCCACCCATGGTGGTTGCAGTGACCAGCCCGAGCAGCCACAGGACGATCAGGACGACGGCGATTGTGTAGAGCATTGAGTGGCCTCTTTCGGTTCGAATAATGCGATGGACAGGAACTACTTCTTGACGCTCATTTCGTTGGCGACGGACTTGACGCCGGCCACCGCGCGCGCCAGTTCGCTGGCGTGGTCGATCTGGGCCTGGCTGTTTACAAAGCCGCTCAACTGCGCCTCGCCCTTGCGCGTCACCACGGCAATATCGAAGCTCTTGATGTTCGGATCGGCAAGCAGGGCGGACTTGATCTTGGCGGTCATGATGCCGTCATCGACGGTATTGCCTACGCTCGCAGCGCCTTGCTTCAAGTCCATTTTGTTGGTGACGGACTTTACGCCCGGCACGCCGCGCGCCACCAGGATGGCGCGTTCCACATGGGCGATATTGTCGACAAACCCGCTCAGCATGACCTCGCCCTGGCGCGTCTCGACCTTGAGATCGAGGCTCTTGACATCCGGATCGGCGAGCAGCGCGGATTTGACTTTGGTGGTGACGATGCCGTCGTCAATTGTCGTACCAACGGTCGTGCCGACACTGGTGCTGGCGGGCGCGCCTGCAGACGTGTCTGGCTGGCGGTTATCGCAAGCAGAGACGAGGAACAAGGCCGCGCCGGAAAACAGCACGCCCAAAATCGCCTGCGGGCGGATCGGATCTGAAAATGGTTTCATTTCGGCTTACCTCGTTTCGGAATAGGAAAGCCAGTATCTCCCCGGCTGACCAGTCGATCTGTGCGTTGGCGTACATTTCGCACAACGCATTCCGTTTAATGTCCGAGCAGTTCGCCCATGGGCTTCAACGCATCGACGCGGTCGAAGATCACCTTGGCGATAGCCACCAGCGGCGCGCCCAGCAGCAAGCCCCACACGCCCCACAACCAGCCGAAGAACAGCAGTGCGATGAACAGCACCGCAGTGTTCACGCGGGCGAAGCGGCTTTGCAGCCAGGTCATGAATACAAAGCCGATCAGCCCCGCCACCAGCAGCGACACGCCTGCCACGGCAAGCGCATACAGCAGCGAGCCGAATTGCAGGAAAGCGGCCACGCCGCTGCCCAGCGCAACCAGCGCCGTGCCGAGATAGGGAACAAAGTGCAGCACTCCGGCGGCGGCGCCCCAGACGCCTGCCTGGTCCAGCCCGAGTGCCAGAAACGCCAGCCAGGTGCCGACGGCGAGCAGGATGTTCGACCCGAGCATGGCGAGCAAATAGCGCTGAATTTGAATATCGATTTCCTGGAGGATACGCACGGTGTCTTTCTTGCGCGACAGTGACGGCCCGACCAGTTGCACCAGCTTGCGCCGGAAATGTTGGCCGGAGGCAAGCAGGAAATAAGTCAGTAGCAGCACGATCGGGGTCTGCGCCACCACGGTGGCGAGCAATGCCGACTGCGCCAGTGTGTAGTCGCGCAGCCAGGTAGGCTCGGGCGCCTGGGTGGCGACGGCGACCGCGAACACCGGCGAACGCGCGCGCGCTATAACGCCTGCACCTGCGCCGGATTTATTACCTGCTGCGGGTTGCACGCCCGCATCGGCGGCGGCGCCCTGAAGTTCGTGTGCCGCTTCCTGCATGTTTTGCAGTGCAGTCGGCGCGCCCGAACGGGTATAGCTTAATTCCTTGCGCAACTTGCGGGCGGCATCGGGCAGCCGCTCGATCATCGCCTCGGCGTCGCCGCTCATCGAGAAGCCGATCCAGGAGAAACTCCCGACCACCATCACCAGCACCAGCGCCGCGCCGATGCCGCGCGGCACACGGCACGCCTGGAGCCAATCCACCAGCGGATGCAGGGCATAGCTGGCAAGGATGCCGATCAGCAGCGGGACAAAGAAACCGCGCGCCAGATACAAGGCGGCAACCAGCGCAAGAATTGCCAATATGCCGACCGCCAGGTGGATGCGCGAACCGCGCAATGCGCCCAGTGCCGCCGCAGTAGATTCTGCGGTGGCTTCAGGCTGGATGTTCTGCTCGCTCACAATATTGCCCGACTGATCAGCGCAGCGATCTCATGGGAGCGCTTTACTCCACTGAATTGACAACGCATGGCGTCGAGGTTTGATCTCAAACCGTTCTCCTTTTGATTCGAGGCGCAGCAGTGGCAATATTGCGGGGCTGCCGCCGTCGAAAAACCGCGTCATGTGGGAGCGGGATGCCCGGGCGATTTGCGGTTCGGCCACAGGAAGCAATCCGGGAATACCGCCGGGCCCCGCCCCGATGGGCATGGCGCCCGCCGCATGGACAGGCGCGATATTCAGGGTTAGCCGGTAGGCTGTAGTGCGGGTCAGCCGATGGGTGTTGAATTGTGCGAGCTGGATCGCCGGCAGATCCGAATCACGAAAGAAATCGCTGCCGCCGGGCGCTGCGGCATGGGCGGTTACGGCCATCCCCAGTAGCGCCAATCCAAAGCCCCAGCGACGCATAATCGTTTTCGCTCAATTTATTTCGACGCTTCATTTGAATCTGGAATGGGCGTCGGCCATGCCGGTCTTCAGGTCTTCCCAGACTTTGTCGGCGGTCAGCCTGACTTGCTCCCATGCCTCGCCGCTGGCTTTTTCCAGGTCACGCATTCTTTCGGATGCCGTGTGCTGTATGCCACGCAGCTCCCGCAGCGTCTCGGCGTGCCGGATTTTCATGTCGGCCCCGGCGCTCTCCGCCTTGGCCGCGAATAAATTGATTTGCGCATCCCATTCTTTAAGTTGCGCCGACAATTTTTGTTTGTATGCTTCCTGCATTTCCATGATGACTCCCGTGGCGGATGGCGATCATTCAATCGCCATCCGATAGATTTTCGCCAAACCCACTGTGGCGATTATTTGGAAACCTTGGTGGCGGTCACTTCAACTTCCACACGACGATCCGGTTGCAGGCAGGCGATCAGTTTCTTGGTGGCCTTCGCGCCAACGCATTCGCCAGGCTTGGTCACCGGGTCTGAGCCATTCACGCCCTTGGCCGTGATCTTGCCCGCCGGAATCCCTGCGGACTCGACCAGGTAAGCCTGTACCGTTTCGGCACGGTGCGTCGACAGTTTCATGTTGTAGGCGTGCGAACCAATCCGGTCGGTATGCCCCGTGACCAGGATGACGTCAAAGCTGGCGCCCCGCAGGTCTGCGGCAAGCTTGTCGAGCGCCTGCTTGCCCTCGGGCTTGACGACGGCTTTGCCGAAATCGAACAGCGAATCCGCAGAGAAGGTGACCTTCGTCGGCATAGGCGGCGGCGGTGGCGGCTCAACAACCTGCGGCTCGGGTACAGGCGCAGGGGCGACAGCGACTGGCTCGGGCGGCGCCTCTTTCGGGGCGGGCGCAGGCGCTTTTCTGCCGAATGAATAGACCAGGCCGAGCGAGACCAGATCAATGTCGCCTTTGTTGCCGATGGCGTCGTTGATGCGGTAACGCTCCACTTCTGCGCGCATGCCGAGCGCATCAGTGATCGCGTACTGCAACCCCAGGCCGACCTTGAGATTGGTATCGCGTTTGCTGGGATTGGGGTTGAGCACGTTGATCGCTCCGGTTCCGGCGAAAGCATCCCTGGCCTGTGCATAATTCAAACCCAGCCGGCCAAACACGGAAAACTTGTCGGTGATGGGCAGGCTCCCGACTGCATCGAGATTCAGCCCCCGTAGCTTGATTTGGCCGTTCAGAGTTCCCGCCGGCAGCGTGTTGACCATAAAGCCGAATTTTCCCAGATCGAAGTAACCGCCCTCAAGGGCAAAATTCCTGTTGAACTGGTAGCCGCTAAACAGCTTGTAGCCGGTGTCGCGGTTGTCATCGATGATCGAGGTCGTCGTAAATCCCTTCGACTTCAGGTCGCTGGTGATTCTCGGGTCATCGATTTTCGCTTTCGATTGACCGATGTTGCCGCCGATGTACCAGCCTGCATCGTCCGCCAGTGCGTATGGGCTGGCGATTGCCGCGAGTGCCGCCAGGCTCAGGGTTCCTGAGATTTTTGCAAATTTGGCTTTTGATAATTTCATGTTTTTCTCCAGTAGTTTGGTGAATTGGATAAATATTCGAATGCCTTCAGCCTTACGGCGCAGGCACGTTAATGACCGTGTTCACCAGCGTTACTGAAGCGCCCAGGGATAAGGCTCTGCCGTTCAGCGTCACGATTGCCACATTGCCGGCGGTGGAGAATGCCGCACCTGCCTGGGAAATGATGGTGCCGACCATGGTGCCGCCGCCGCCAGCGTTAATCGTCGCGGCGCTGCCGACCTGCCAGAAGACGTTCTTGCTTTGGGCGCCGCCTGCCAGAATCACGCTCTGCGGCGCTGCCGCTCCCGGACCGCCTACGGTCAGCGTAGTCGCCATCTGGAACACCCAGAGCGCGTTCGCATTGCCCTGGGCGTCGAGGGTGAGGTTGCCTCCCTGGATCAGGAACGAACCCGCAGGCGCGGTATACACGCCGGGAGCGAGGGTGAGCCCGGCCAGGTTACCGCCGGGATTCCCGCTGGTCGGCATTGCCGCCAGGGCGTTATACGCGGCCAGTGCATCGGCGCGAGCCTGGGTGGCGACCGCGAAGGTAGCGGCGGTTCCCTCTGAAGGACAGGCCACTGTCGGCGGCGGCGCAGCCGTGTATATCTTGCCATTGACGGTGCCGTTATTCAGCGGCGTTTCGGTATAGGTGCATCCCACCCCGGCGTCGTGGTATCCGGTCACAGCGGTGGAGACGGCGGTGGTGCCGATGTCGCCGTTGATGACGGTCAGCAACCCGGAGTTGGTCATCCCGGCGCTACCGCCGAACGTCCCGAAGGTCGAGGCCGATCCAAGCGCAACCGACGGCGGTGGTGGCGGCGGCGGCGCTGCTGCTGCCACGGTAAAGTTCCAGGTGTAGTCGCTGAGCATGGTGTTGGCCGGAATCGCCAAATCCTTGACCCCACTGGCGCCGCCTTTAAGCGTTGCCGTATAGGTCACACCGGCAGTAAGCGCACTCTGCGGCGTAAAGGTGGCAATGCGGCCTGTACCTGCATCCAGAACCACCGATGCTGCCGTAACCGGCGTCAGGGTTGGGGCCGGGCCGGTCACGGTGAATGTTGCGGTACCGATTGTTGCCGGGTCCATCCGCAAACCGGAGGGTACGCTGAAGGTCCCATTGACGGTCGCGCTGGGCGACACGCCAACCGCAGCCGAAGCAGGGTTGGTAGACAACACCGAAACGTTTGCAGCCGGAACCGCAGCAGCGGTGGTAAACACCCACACATAGTTGCTGGCTGCGGGTAAGGGCGCTTGATTGCCTGCCAGCGCATTGCCCGCCAGGTCTGTAGCGGCAGTGGTAATCGTGGCGGTATAGGTGGCGCCGGCGGCAAGCGCCGCCGTCGGGGTAAACACTGCGGTTCTGCTGCCCACTGCGTAGCTCACTGCGCCTGCGGGTGATGCGCAAGGCGCAGCACAGGTGAGCGTAAAGCTGGCGGCGGCGATGCTTGCAGGCGCCATATCCTCGGTGAAGACTGCGCTAATGGCGGTATTGGTTGGTGCGCCAGTGGTCGGACCGGGGGTCGTCGTGGCAGGAACAGTGAGGGTCACTCTGGGCCGCGTCGTGTCCGGGGTTACACCCGTGGTAAAGCGCCATACGTAAGGACTCGCCAGCGCCAGGCCGGTGGCCAGGCTTTTAGCGCCGGTGACCGTGGCGGTATAGAGGGTGAGGGGCGTGAGAGCGGTTGCTGGCGTCAGGGTAAAGGTGGCAATCTTGCTGGTGGCGTCAAGCGCGACGGTTCCCGTGGGATTTACGCAAGGCGCCGTACAGGTCACGGTAAAACTTGCGGCGCCGGTGAGCGGCGCCATCGGCTCACTGAAGGCGGCGGTAATGATGGTGTTGTTGATCGGCACCCCGGCGGCGTTATTCACCGGAGCTACGGCGGTTACCGTAGGCGGAAGCGGGGCGGCGGCAATGCCGCCTGCACCGAGTATCGGATCCCGGCCACCGTCGCCGCCTCCGCATCCTGCCGCCGCAGCGGTTAGCAACAATGCCGCGAACCACAACAGTGGTTTGGTAACGTTAAGTCTGTTCATTTTCTTCCCCTCTTCAAGTGATTCGGAAAACTATCGGTGCAATCGACCAATCCTCGTCGCTGCGCACGCTGGCGTTCAGCGCAATTGCCTGGGCGCGGAACCTCACAGCACCGAGTATCACTGCCTGCCGAAAATGATTCTGTGCGCTGGCGTACATAGCGAATATTGATAAAGAAAAAGGCCGGCAGAGATCACTCTGCCGGCCTTGATTTGACGCTTCTGACTTTACGGGAAAGGCCTGGTGATGGTGTTGGTGCTGAGTGTCACCGCACTCCCCGACATCACACGACCTGGCAGCAGGGTGGTGTTGGCCCCCAGTGTGATGGCTGCCGTCGAGCTCAGGATGGTGCCAATGAAAGTGTTATTGGCGTTGAGCGTAGCGCCACCGACTGGCACCCAGAACACGCTGGTATTGGCAGCGTTGGCGGTGCCGGTAAATTGCACCGTTATGGTACTGGCCGACGTCAAACCACCCGTGGAGCGGAAGTAGTAGTTACCCGGAGTGCTCAAGCTCAGTGTTGAGCCGACCGACATCGCACCTGCTACGCAATGCACACCCGGCGCCAGCGTCAAGCCGCCAAAGTCAGTGGCAACACCGTAGTTGAAGTCGCAGGTACGGCCATTGATATTGGTAATGGCTGCGGTCATGTCGGTCAATGCATTCTGATATGCCGCATCGCCCACCAGTTGATAATTGGTGTAACCGGAACCCAGAGTCGGCGAGGTGGTTTGCGTAGTCGCACCGACATCCCCATTGACCGTCGTCGCCAGGCCGTTATTGGTGAGCGTGGCCGAACCCGACTGACCAACCAGCACGCCAAAGTTGGCAGCCCTGCCGAGGAGGTTGGCGACTGGCGGTATCACCGCTGTCGATGTGGTAAAGCTCCACACATAGTCTTTGGTCAGGGAGTTACCTGCCAAATCCTTGGCGCCGGTGCTGATCGTGGCGGTATATGGGCTGTTGCCGGAGAGCTGGCCGGATAAGGTAAAGACGGCATCCAAACCGGAATAGGTCGTTGTCCCCAATACAATCCCGCCTCCAGCAGTCTGCACGAGAGAAAATGTTGCCGTGTTGACTGTCAGCGGATCCATCGCTTCACTGAATGTCGCCCCCACTACGGCGTTGATAGGCACGCCGGTGGCGCCGTTGCCAATGGTCGTACTACTTACCGTTGGGGCAGTGGTATCCGGAGCTACACCGGTGGTCCAGCTAATGACGAAGTCGCTGGCCAGCGGATTGCCCGCAAGGTCCTTGACTCCGCCTACGCCGCTCTTGATCGTGATGGTGTACTTGGTGCTGCCAGCGAGCGTACCCAACGGCACGAATACCGCGTTCACCCCGGAATAGCTGACAGTACCTGTTACCGCTGCGCCGCTGACCGTTTCTTTCAGCGTGTAGTTCAAGTTGGTGACCGTCAAGGGATCCATCGCTTCGCTGAAAGTGGCATTGACTTTGGTATTGATGGCGACACCGGTGGCATTCGCCAGGGGAGTCGTTAGATTCACGACGGGGGGAATGATGTCGGGGGCCGCGCCGGTGGTCCAGCTAATGACAAAGTCGCTGGCCAGCGGATTACCCGCCAGATCCTTGACGCCGCCAACACCGCCTTTGACGGTGGCGGTATATTGAGTACTCGCCTTGAGCGTATTCAACGGGACAAACACCGCGTTCACCCCGGTATAGCTGACTACGCCGGTCACTGCCGCGCTGCTGGTTGTTTCTTTCAAGGTGTAATTCAAATTGGTAATCGACAAAGGATCCATTGCCTCGCTGAACGTAGCGCCGATTTTGGTGTTGATGGCTATGCTGGTTGCGCTATTGGCAGGAATGGCTAAGGTGACAGTGGGAGCAGTGGTGTCGGGCGCCGCGCCAGTGGTCCAGCTCCATACGAAATTACTCGCCAGTGCATTGCCGCTTACATCCTTGGCGCCGGTGGTCACCGTAGCGGTATAGATGGTATTGACTGCAAGATTGCTGACCGGGGTAAACACTGCATTTACGCCGACGTAGGTCACTACGCCTGCAACAGCCGTGGTTCCTTGTTTGAGGGTAAAGGTGGCGGCAGTAATCGTCAGGGGGTCCATCGCCTTGCTGAATGTTGCACCGACTTTGGTGTTGATGGCGACGTTGGTTGCGCCGTTGGCGTTGAGTGTCGCGGTAACCGTGGGTGCGGTAGTGTCCGGAGCTGCTGCTGTGGTAAATGTCCAGCTAAAGTTGCTGGCCAATGAAATTCCTTCGGTGTCCTTGACTCCGGTGGTCACCGTGGCCGTGCATAAAGTATTGGGTGGCAGGTTGCCAGCCGCCGCAAGCGTCAGGGTGGCTATATTTCCGGTTGCCAGGTAGGAGACCGTGCCAGACACCGGCGTTGCTGCCGGGCATGCCAGCGTGAAGGTGGCCGAAGTGAGCGTAGCGGGATCCATCGCCTTGGTGAAGACGGCTGTGATTATTTTCGTGTTGATTGGCACGCCGACAGCATTTGGAATTGGCGTTACAACAGTCACCGTGGCCGCGATTCCGGTATTGCCGCCACCGCCGGCGATAGGGTCGCCTCCACCACCGCCGCAAGCAGCGACCAAGGCGCTTAGCAGCAGTGCCGTGAGCCACGGCAGGAATTTGGAGTAACTCTGGAATTTACTGTTCATTTTCTTCCCCTTTTCATCTGGACCAGAAAACCATCGATGCAATCAGCCGGCTCATTGCCGGAACGCACGTTGACGTTCTGCATATCTACTTCGCACGGAACTTCACGGTCACAAGTATTCCCTTCCGCTACAAGAGAATCTGTGCGCTGGCACACATAGCTGAATGATTTGTGCATTGGTCATTCCAAAGCTGCCTGGCAATGCCCTGGTTTGTTTGCGGGGAAGCTTTTTCGCCAGGACTTGACATTCCGGGTTGACCGGCCAATACTCAAACACCTGTTTGAAATTGATGTTTACTGATATGGCCGAATTCAGCCAGCGTAATCAACCTATCGAATCGCGCAACGACACTCGCGCACGCATTCTCGACGCCGCCGAGTTACTGTTCACGGCGCACGGCCTGGAAACCACCACCTTGCGCATGATCACCGGCGCAGCCGGCGTGAATCTGGCGGCGGTGAATTATCATTTCGGTTCCAGGGAAGCCTTGATCGAAGAGATGTTCCGCCGCCGCCTGACCTGGCTCAATCAGGAGCGGCTGCGCGCGCTGGATGATTTCGAGGCGATGGCGCAAGGCGCGCCGCTGAAGCCACGCCAGATCGTCGAAGCCTTCTTCGGCGTGGCGCTGCGCATGGCCGCCGATGTGAATGGCGGCGGACGCGACTTCATGCGGCTGCTCGGGCGCACCTATACGGAACCGTCGGATTTCGTGCGCGGCTTTCTCGCCGAGGAATATGCGGCGGTGATTGCCCGCTTTAAGGCCGCATTGATCAAGGCATTACCGGATGTGCCGCGCGCCGAGATTCTGTGGCGTTTCCATTTCATGCTGGGCGCGATGTCCTACGCCATCTCCGGCGCCGATGCGCTGCATATTGTCGACGACGGCACGCTCCATGATACCGATGCCGAGGCGCTGTATGCCCGGCTGATGAGTTTTCTGATCGGCGGCTTGCGCGCGCCGCTGCCGGAAATTTCCGTCAAAAAACCGCGCTACAAAAAAGCCGCCTAATCCCTAATCTTTAGGAGATCGCCATGACCTGGTTCCCGATCCTCATCGCCGCCGTTGCGGCACTCTTGTTGCTCGCACCTTTGCGCCGTGCGCTTGTCACCGGGCCGATTTTCAACATTTACAAGCGCATCCTGCCGAACATGTCGCAAACCGAGAAAGAGGCGCTGGAGGCCGGCAGCGTCTGGTGGGAAGGGCAACTGTTCTCCGGCCAGCCGGACTGGAGCAAGCTGCTGGCCTATCCGCAGCCGAAACTTTCCGCCGCAGAGCAATCCTTCATCGATAACGAATGCGAGCAGTTATGCGCCATGGTCAGCGACTGGGACACCACCCAGGTGCATCAGGATCTGTCGCCGGAAGCCTGGCAGTTCGTTAAGGACAAAGGTTTTCTCGGCATGATTATTCCGAAACGCTACGGCGGCCTGGAATTTTCCGCACTTGCGCATTCCCAGGTGGTGATGAAGCTGTCCACGCGCTGCTCCGCCGCCGCCGTTTCGGTGATGGTGCCGAACTCGCTCGGCCCGGCGGAACTGCTGCTGCACTACGGCACCGATGCGCAAAAGAACCACTATCTGCCGCGTCTCGCCAAGGGGCTGGAAATTCCCGCCTTCGCCCTCACCAATCCGCACGCCGGTTCCGACGCCGCCTCGATTCCCGATACCGGCATCGTCTGCAAGGGTCAGTGGCAAGGCAAGGAAGTCATCGGCATGCGCGTCACCTGGGACAAACGCTATATCACGCTCGGTCCGATTTGCACCTTGCTTGGCCTGGCTTTCCGCCTCCACGATCCTGAACATCTGCTGGGTAACCAGGAGGACCTCGGCATCACCTGCGCGCTGGTGCCGACCGATACGCCGGGCGTGAATATCGGTCGTCGTCACTTTCCGCTCAACGCGGTATTCCAGAACGGCCCCAACTCCGGCAATGAGGTGTTCATGCCGCTCGACTGGATCATCGGCGGGCCGGCCCTGGCCGGCCAGGGCTGGCGCATGCTGATGGAATGTCTGGCGGCGGGCCGCTCGATCTCCCTGCCTTCCAGCAACACCGGCATGGCCATCCTCGCCACCCGCGCCACCGGCGGCTACGCGCGGGTGCGCAGTCAGTTCAAGACCGCTATCGGCAAGTTCGAGGGCATCGAAGAAGCGTTGGCGCGCATGGGCGGCAACACCTACCTGATGGATGCGGCGCGCCGCATGACCGCTGGCGCCATCGACCTGGGCGAGAAACCATCGGTGGTTTCCGCCATCGTCAAATACCACATCACCGAACGCGCCCGCAAGGTGGTCAACGACGCCATGGACGTGTTGGGCGGCAAGGGCATCTGCCTCGGCCCGAATAATTTCATGGGCCGCGCCTATCAGCAGATTCCCATTGCCATCACCGTCGAAGGCGCGAATATCCTGACGCGCAGCCTGATCATTTTCGGCCAGGGCGCGATCCGCTGCCATCCATATGTCTTGAAGGAAATGCAGGCAACCCAGGAAGCGGACGCCGGCAAGGCCTTGTGCGATTTCGATGCGGCCCTGTTCGGCCATATCCGCTTCAGTCTTGGCAACGGCCTGCGCGCGCTCTGGTGCGGCCTGACCGGCTCGCGCCTGGTGGTGCTGCCCGCCGGCATTGCGCCGGAAACCCGCCGCTACTACCAGCAGTTGACGCGCTTTTCGGCGGCCTTCGCCTTCCTGTCCGATGTCTCGATGCTGGTCATGGGCGGCGACCTGAAGCGCAAGGAAAAACTTTCGGCGCGGCTCGGCGACATTCTTTCGATGATGTACCTGAGTTCCACCACGCTCAAACGCTACGAAGACGAAGGCCGGCAACAAGCCGACCTGCCGCTGCTGCACTGGGCGATCTGGGACGCCATGTTCCAGGCGCAAAACGCCTTCGAGGGCGTCATCTCCAATTACCCCAGCAGATTTGCCGCATGGCTGTTGCGCCGGGTGATCTTCCCCTTCGGTCGTCCCTATGTGGTGCCGTCGGACAAGCTTGGTCACGAGGTGGCGAAGTTGTTGATTGCGCCATCGGCCACTCGGGATCGCCTCTCATCCGGCATGTTCATACCGACCGGCGCCGACGCGGAAAACGACGCAGTCGGCGTGATCGAGCTGGCGCTGGCGGCGACCATCGCGGCGGAACCCATCGAAGCCAGGATACGCGCTGCGCAAAAAGCCGGAAAAATCGCCGGACAGGATGCGGCGCAACTCGCCCGTCATGCCAGCGAGGCCGGCCTGATCAGCGCCGCCGAACTGAGTACGCTGGAACGTCGCGCGGTGCTACGTGACAAGGTAATCCGGGTGGACGACTTCCCGCAGGATTTCGGCCTGTCGGCAAGCCTCCATGCACCTTCGCTGCGCCAAGCAGCTTGATGAAGGATTCTTGAAATGAACTTCAAACCTGTGTATATCGTCGATGGCGCGCGCACCCCGTTTCTCAAGGCGCGCAATGCTCCCGGCCCGTTCTCCGCATCGGACATGGCAACCGCCGCAGGCCGCGCCCTGCTGGCGCGCCAGCCGTTCGCGCCGGAAAATCTCGACGAGGTCATCGTCGGCTGCGCCAGCCCCAGCGTGGATGAGGTGAACATCGGCCGGGTGATCGCCTTGCGTCTCGGTTGCGGCAACAAAGTGCCGGGCTGGACGGTGATGCGGAATTGCGCCAGCGGCATGCAGGCGCTCGACTCGGCGCTGGTCAACATCCAGGCGGGCCGTTCGCAACTGGTGCTGGCCGGCGGGGTGGATGCCTTGTCGCGCGCCCCACTGCTGTATTCCGATGTCATGGTGCGCTGGTTCGCAGCGATGAGCATGGCCAGAACTGTCGGACAAAAAGCCGCCATGTTCCTCAAGCTGAAACCGGCGGCGCTGCTGGCGCCGGTGATCGGCATCGTCAAGGGACTGACCGACCCGGTGGTGAATCTGATGATGGGCCAGACCGCCGAGAATCTGGCGTGGAAGTTCGGCATCACCCGGCAACAGATGGATGCGTTCTCGGTGGAGAGCCACCGGCGCGTCAGCGCGGCGCAGGATGCCAGGTATTTCGACGGCGAAATTATTCCGCTGGTCGACAGCGACGGCACGGTGTATGCAGAGGACGACGGCGTGCGGCGCGATTCCAGCCTGCCCAACCTCGCCAAGCTCAAACCTTTTTTCGACCGCAAGTACGGCAGCATCACGCCCGGCAACAGTTCGCAAATTACCGACGGCGCGGCCTGGCTGGTGCTGGCCTCCGAGGAGGCGGTGAAGCGATGGAATCTCCAGCCCATCGGACGCATCAGCGACAGCCAGTGGGCCGGTCTGGATCCGGCGCAAATGGGTCTCGGCCCGGTGCATGCGGCCACGCCGATCCTGCAACGTCACGGCCTGGCCCTCAACGATCTCGACGCCTGGGAAATCAACGAAGCCTTCGCCGCCCAGGTGCTGGGCTGCATTGCCGCCTGGCAGGATGCCGGCTACTGCAAGGAACAACTGGGCCTGGCGACGCCGCTGGGAAAACTGGATCAGAACAAACTCAATCTGGATGGCGGCGCCATCGCGCTGGGCCATCCGGTCGGCGCTTCCGGCGCGCGCATCGTGCTGCACCTGTTGCAGGTGCTGCGGCGCACTGGAGGCAAACGCGGCATTGCTTCGATCTGCATCGGCGGCGGCCAGGGCGGCGCAATGCTGATTGAAACGGAAGGGACTTGAACATGCAAGCACTCCGACACTGGCAGTTGCAGCGCGATGCCGACGGCATCGCCTGGGCCATCCTCGACAAGCAGGGCGCGTCGACCAATACCTTGTCGGCGGAAGTGATGACCGAGTTCGGCCTGCTGCTCGACGCAGTCGCAGGCGACCCGCCCCGAGGACTAGTTTTCCGTTCCGGCAAGAGCGCCGGTTTCATCGCCGGGGCCGACATCGAGGAGTTCACCAGGATCGAGTCAGCCGAAGCCGCGCACGCCCTGGTGCAGCGTGGCTGGGACGCCTACAACCGCTTGGCTGCCCTGCCCTTCCCGACGCTGGCGCTGGTGCGCGGCCACTGCATGGGCGGCGGACTGGAACTGGCGCTGGCTTGCCGCTACCGCATCGTCGTCGACGAACCAGGAACCAAACTCGCGCTGCCGGAAGTGATGCTCGGCATCGTCCCCGGCTGGGGCGGCATGCTGCGCTTGCCGCAGATCGTCGGCCCGGCGGCGGCATTCGATATGATGCTGACTGGTAAAAACATCGACGCCAAACGCGCCCAGCGCATGGGCCTGGCCGACGCCTGCGTGCCGCCGCGCGTCATGGAAAATGCAGCGCGTATGCTGGTGACTTCCGGCCAGCCACAGCGCGCGCTGCCCTTGATGCAAAGACTGCTGAACGGCCCTCTCAAAAGCATCGTCGCCGCGCAAGCCAGAAAACAGGTGGCGCAACGCGCCAGTCCCGAGCACTACCCTGCCCCCTACGCCATTCTCGACATGTGGCAACACTATGATGGCAATGCGCTGGCCGTGCCGTCGGATAAAGCGACTTCGCTGGCGGCGATTTTCCGTTCGGCGACGACCAAGAATCTGGTGCGGGTGTTCTTCCTGCAGGAGCGCCTCAAGGCTTTCGGAAAAACTGGCAGCGGTATAGTTGCACCGCGCCACATCCATGTCGTCGGCGCCGGCGTGATGGGTGGCGACATCGCCGCCTGGTGCGCCTTGCGCGGCATGACGGTGACGCTGCAAGACCAGACGGTAGCACGCATCGCGCCGGCCATCGCCCGCGCCGCCACACTGTTCGAGAAAAAATTGCGCGACCGGAAAGCTGCGCGCTTTGCGCTCGACCGGCTCATCCCTGATCCGCAAGGCATGGGCGTGCGCCAGGCCGACGTGGTGATCGAGGCGATCTTCGAGAATCTCGACGCCAAGCACCAACTGTTCGCCGCCATCGAGGCGCAAGCTAAACCGGATGCCATTCTCGCCAGCAATACCTCCAGCCTCAAGCTGGCCGACATCGCCACGGCCTTGAAGAATCCCGGTCGGCTGGTCGGCATCCACTTCTTCAACCCGGTGGCGATGATGCCGCTGGTGGAAGTCGTCGCCGGCGCCGCCACCGACCCGGTCGTGGCCGCCCGCGCCGCCGCCTTCGTGCGCCAGATCGACAAGCTGCCGCTGCCGGTCAAGGACGCGCCCGGCTTCCTGGTGAATGCCGTGCTGGCCCCCTACATGCACGAGGCAATGCGCTGCATCGATGAAGGTCTGACGCCGGAAACCGTGGATGCCGCCGCGCTGGCTTTCGGCATGCCGATGGGTCCGCTGGAACTGGCCGATACGGTGGGCCTCGATGTTGCTGTCGCCGCCGGTCGGCAGATCGTCTCCGACGCCGCGCCGCCGCAGAAGCTCACTGCTTTGGTCGAAGGCGGGAATCTCGGCAAAAAAACCGGGCGCGGCTTTTATGTTTATGCCAACGGCAAAGCGCAAAAAGGCATGGCAGGCACGCCGCCCGCCGGCCTGGCCGAGCGGTTGGTCGCACCACTGCTGGCGGCAACCGAGCGCCTGGTGAAGCAAGGCGTAGTGGCTGATGCCGAACTGGCCGACGCCGGGGTAATCTTCGGCACCGGCTTCGCGCCTTTCACCGGCGGGCCGATGAACTATTTATCTGAACATCAGGAACATCAAACATGAATCAAGCCAGCGTAAAAATGCCGGACAGGGAACCGACTCTGCGGGTGGTGCCGATGCCGTCCGACATGAATCCCTCCGGCGATATTTTCGGCGGCTGGGTGATGGCCCAGGTCGACGTGGCCGGCAGCATCCCCGCCCTGCGCCGCGCCCGTGGCCGCATCGCCACCGTAGCGGTGAACTCTTTCCTGTTCAAGCAGCCGATTTCGGTCGGCGACGTGGTGAGTTTCTACGCCGAGGTGGTGCGCGTCGGCAACACTTCCATCACCGTCGATGTGCAGGTATACGCCGAACGCCATCCGGCCAATCCGCTGGTGGTGAAAGTGACCGAAGCCACCCTGACTTATGTCGCTCTAAATGCCGACGGCAGCAAGCGGTCGGTGCCTCCCGAGAGTTGAAGTAAGCATGAAATTTGTTTGCCTGGCGGCAATGCTTATGATGCTGTCGTATCAGGGCGCCTGGGCGGGCAACAGCGTGCAGCGCGACATCGCTTACGGCGCGGACGCCCGGCAACGCATGGACGTTTATATCCCGCCGAATGCACACGCCGCTCCCGTGATTCTGATGGTACACGGCGGCGCCTGGCAGGTGGGCGACAAAACCGCTGCGGGCGTGATTGAAAACAAGGTAGCGCGCTGGTTGCCCAAGGGGATCATTTTCATCTCCGTCAATTATCGCCTGTCGCCCCAGGCCGATCCGCTGATCCAGGCCAAAGATGTAGCCCTGGCGCTGGCCAAGGCGCAAGCACTCGCACCCTCATGGGGCGGCGATCCGGCGCGCTTTGTGCTGATGGGACACTCCGCCGGCGCGCACCTTGTAGCCCTGCTCGCTTCGGCGCCCGCCCTCGCCAAACAGCAAGGCGCGCAGCCTTGGTTGGGGACTATCAGTCTCGACAGCGGGGCGCTGGATCTGATGGAGACCATGACTTCAAAACACCTGCCCCTGTTCGACAAAGTCTTCGGCGCGGACCCGTCCTATTGGCGGGAGGTTTCGCCGCTGCAGCGCTTGACTGACCGGCCCGCCCCGCTGCTGGTGGTGTGTTCCGCGCTGCGCAACGACTCCTGTCCGCAAGCCCGCAGCTTCGTTGCAAAGGCCGCCGCGCTTGGCGCGCACGCCGTCGCTTTGCCGGTTGCGCTGACGCATATGGAAATCAATCGGGACCTGGGAATATCCAGCCCCTACACCGATAACGTCGAGGCGTTTATGCGCGCGCTGGGTTTGCCGCTTTGACTTTGATGGACATTCCCTGCGACCTGACAATCACGGAAAAATCTACACGATGACGCAACGTAGTATGAAAGAGGATGACGCCCTCGAAGATTTCACGCATCGCAAGATCACTCTCGATGGCGTTACCAAGATGGTGCACGTAGCAGGCACAGGACCCGCCGTAATCGTCATGACCGAGATGCCGGGCATCAGCCCGCATGTTGCGCGCTTCAGTCGCTGGGTGCGAGACGCAGGATTCACCGTGTACATGCCATCGCTGTTTGGCCGCGATGGCGCGGTACCGGGCGTCGAGGAGGGTACGGCGGTTTTCCAGCGCGCTTGTGTCAGCGCCGAGTTCCGCGCGTTTGCCGCCAATGAGTCGAGCCCTGTGACGCAGTGGCTCAGGGCGCTGGCGCGACTGGCGCACCAGGAGTGCGGCGGGCCCGGCGTCGGCGCCATCGGCATGTGCTGGACTGGGAACTTTGCCCTGTCGATGATGCTGGAGCCTGCAATGCTGGCGCCGGTGCTGTCCCAGCCTTCGCTGCCGCTTAACGATCCAGGCGGCCTCGAAATCGCTCCTGACGAACTTGAGACTGTCCGCCAACGGCTGGAGCGGGAGAATCTCACGGTGTTGGCCTACCGTTTCGAAGGCGATAAGTTTTGCAAGGCACAGCGTTTTGCGGCCTATGCCGAGGCGCTGGGCGACCGCTTCGTCGGGCGCGTGCTGCCAGACAGTGCCGCCAACACCGATGTTCCGCCGTTCTTCGCGCCGCATGGCCCCCACAGCGTTGTCACCGCTCACCTGATCGACGCAGCGGGACAACCAACGGTGGCAGCCCGCGACGAAATCCTGGCATTCTTTGTTCAACGCCTCGCGCCGTAGGTGGAAGGCTAGCCCCTATGATCGGCGCTGTCTCGGCGCCAGACGCCGCCCCATCGCCAGCACCGTGAATACCGCCAGCACTTGCAGGGCCGCCACGCCGGGCAGTACGCCGCTGCGTCCGCCGGCATCGAGCAGCGCACCGAAGGCCACCGGCCCCAGCGCCAGGCCGACATCGAGCCCAGAATAAACGAATCCGTAGACCCGTCCGAATGCCGGCGAGGCTTTGCCCGCAGGCACTGCATCGGTCGCTGCCCGGCGTACCAGCAAATCGCGCGAGGGACCGGCCAGGCCCACGCCGGCGCCGATGCCGACCATTAGCGGCAGCACGCTCCAGGCCGGCGGCCAGGCGCTGGCCAGAAGCGCGGCGCACACTGCGGCGGCGATCAAGGCGGTGCTGACCGTGCGCTCGTGCGCATGCACCCGCACTGCGATCATGCCGCCAAGCGCCATGCCGGCCACGCTGCCCAGCAGATAGCCGGTCAGCGCAGCCACCGCCAGCGCCGGGGCCAACCCATAGATGCTGCTCAGCACCGGCGCCGAAAAACTCTGCAAGCCGCCAAACGCGGCGGTACTCAGGAGGAAGAACAGGAAGGCCAGCCACACCACCGGCGCCTTGAGCACACTGAAAACACTGCCCATCGCCACTGGTATCGCTGCGGCGACGCCGACTTTCTGCACCTCGTCGTCCAGCAACGGCCTCGCCCGCCACAGTGTGACTACCGACAACAAGGCGAGTAGCGCAGCGGCGATTCCGGCGCTGCGCCAACTGCCCCAGGCCAGCGCCGCGCCGGAAAGTGCTGCGCCCAGCACCCAACCGAGATTGCCCGACAGGCCGTGGGCGGAGAAGGCATAACCCAGGCGCTGCACTGAAATCTTTTTGTTCAGCAAGGAATAATCCGCCGGATGAAAGACGCTGTTGCCCAGGCCCGCCAACGCCACCGTCAGCAGTAACCCGCTGTAGCCGGTGGCGGAGGCAAGCACCAATGCGGAAGCGGCTTGCAGGCCGATGCCTGTCATCAACACCTGGCGCGCTCCGTAACGATCCACCAGGATGCCGGCAAATGCCTGGCCCACGCCCGAGATGCCAAAAAAAACCGTCATCAAAAAACCCGCCTGGGTAAAACCAAAACCGAACTCCGGCATCAGCAAGGGAAACAGCGGCGGCAACAGCAGGTGAAACAGGTGCGAGGTGGCGTGGGCCAGGCTCACCAGGGCGATCACTGTCGCATCGCGGCGCAAGGGAATGGCGGTCGTCATCGGCGCGGCTCGAGGTGTGCGCGCAACCAGTCGGCGAACTCGGCTTCGTCGAGGTCGCCGGCGGCCAGGGCGAGAATGGTAAGCACGCACTCGACATCCTCCACCACCAGTTCGAAGCCGTTCAACGCCAGAAACAGTTCAGTGGCAATCAGCCCGGCGCGCTTGTTACCATCGACGAAGGGATGATTGCGGATAATGCCAAAGCCATAAGCTGCGGCAAGTGCGGCGACATCCGGCTCTCCGTAGGCGGCGAGATTCTCCGCTCGCGCCAGCGCGGATTCAAGCAAGCCCTGGTCGCGGATACCGGCAGCGCCGCCATGCTCAGCCAATTGCGCGTTATGCGCGGCGATCACCACGCTCCGCGCTATCCAAATCCATCGGCTCATTTCGCCAATTCGCGCAGAACGGTACGGCGTTTCTTCATGATCCGCTGCGCCTCGGTCATTTGTTGCTCGAATACAGGATCGTGGGGAGTCACGGCGTAGCCATTAGGCGTCTCGGTGAGAAAGAGCGACTCGCCCTTGTTCAATTTCAGGGTAGCCAACACCTCTTTGGGCAGGATGACGCCGACAGAATTACCGATCTGGGTGAGTTTGAGAATGTGCATGGCGAATCCAAATAAAGTTATAACAACCGTAATACTACGCTGAAGCCGCAACGGTTTCAAGCCCATGCGGGAACCGTGTGGGCAGACCTACCCGGTAATCTTCCGCTTCAGCGCCCGCGCTACCATGCGGATGCGTTGCGCCAGCGGGAAGCGGCGGAAGTTGGTCTTCACCGCGCCTTGCGTGAACGCGGTGCGCTTGCTGTAGTCGATGGCTACATCGACGATCACTGGTTGCCCCACCGCCGCCAGCCGGCGCGCTTCGGTAATTGCAGCCGGGATCGCTGCGTCGCCGTTCAGCGCCACATAGGCGGCGCCGGTGGCCAGCGCCACGCCTTCGAGATTGATCCTGCCCAGGGTGGTGCAAGGCTTGCGGTTGTAGGGAATCTGCTGGGCCTGGGCGATCTGCGAAAGTTCACCGTCGTTGAATACGTAATACACGATGGCCAGGCCGTGGGTGACAGCGGTGACGATTTCCATGCAGCTCATCATGAAAGCGCCGTCGCCGACGATGGCGAACACCTCGCGCTGCGGTCGCGCCAGCTTGGCGCCGATGGCGGCGGGAACCGCATAACCCATGGCGTTGAAGTCGGTCGGCACGATCAGCCGGCCACCGCGCTGTACCGGAAACAGTTCGGCGGTGAGGTAGGTGTGGTTGCCGTCGTCGACCACGGTGATGGCATCCTTCGGCATCTGGCGGCGCAGCTCATCGAAAAAGCGCGCCGGATTGACTCTGCCCTGGCTGTCGTGAGCCAACCACTCGTCGCGGTAAGCCTGCTTGTCGCGGGCGATCTGTGCCGCGACAGTCGAACCCGCCGGGTTGATGTCGCGTACCTGCAACCCGGTCCGCAACTCGGCTAGCAGCGCCGTGAGCACGGCCTTGGCGTCGCCCTCGATTTTCAGCTTGGCGGGATAGTTGGCATCGAACACCGCCGGATTGATATCGATGTGGATCAGATTCTCCGGCACCGTCACGCCGAAACTGCCGGTGGCGATTTCGCCGAAACGGGCGCCGACCGCCAGCAGGCAATCGCAATGCTTGAAAGCGTTTTGCGCCGCAGGCGCCGCCGAAGCGCCGAAACTGAACCCCGCATGCAGCGGATGATCGGCGGAAAATGCCGCCAACCCTTGCAACGTGGTGGCGACCGGGGCTTGCAGCAGTTCGGCGATGGCGGCGCTTTCCTCGCTTGCGTGGCGCGCGCCCCAGCCGACGAACAGGCCCGGTTTTTTCGCCGCCAGCAGCAGCCCGGCAGCGTGCGCAATGGCTTCGCGTCCCTGGAACGAAGGGGCTGGCGGTGGGTTCCAGCGCGGCAGTTCGCCACCCACCTCGCCGGGAAACAGTTGCAGATTCACCGGCAGTTCGATCAGCACCGGCCCCGGCTCTCCGGAAGTGGCGATGCGGTAGGCCTCGAAGAATGTCGGCACTACGTCGGCATAGCGCTCGATACGGAAGGCCGCCTTGGTGAGACCCTTGGCCAGCACCAGTTGATCGATTTCGTGCAACTGGTAACGCTTGCCCAGATCGGTGCGGATGCCGCCGGTAATCACCAGCATCGGGATACCGTCGAGCAGCGCTTCGCCGATGCCGCTGTCGGCGTGGGTCAGGCCGGCAGCGGGAACGATGGCGAGGGCGCCAATGGTTTCATGGGCAATGCGGCTCAACGCATCGGCCATGAAGGCTGCATTGCCTTCATGGGTGACGAGGATGGGGGTGATTTTTTCCGAGTTGTTAAGCTCGTCGTAAAGCTCGGTGTTGTGTACCCCGGGTATGCCGAAGGTGTATTTCACGCCGACTTGCTCCAGCGCATATACCGCCAGCCAGGCTGCCGTTTTTTTCATGCCATCCTCCGTGTAAAACCTTTAACCCTTAGCCACAGAGGACACAGAGGACACAGAGAACTGCGAAAGATGACAGCATGAGGTAGCTACTGCAATCTTTGTTGTTCCTTGTTTTTCTCTGTGTTCTCTGTGTCCTCTGTGGCTTACACTGTCTTTTCACTTATCTTGCAATGGCCTTCGCCGCGCGTCGTCCGCCGTAAATACAGCCGCCGAGGAAAGTGCCTTCCAGTCCGCGCAAGCCGTTCATGCCGCCGCCGCCGAAACCGGCTGCTTCACCCGCGGCATACAGTCCGGGAATAGCCTCGCCGCGCGTGTCGAGGACGCGGCTGTCGAGGTCGGTCTGGATGCCGCCGAGGCTCTTGCGGCTGATGATGAATTCGCGGATAGCGATCAGCGGCCCGGCAGACGGATCGAGAATTTTCTGGAATTTACAGGTGCGCAGTCTGTCGCCCCGCCATTGCCGCACCAGGGCGATGCGGCGCAGTTGCTCGTCGTCATAGGGTGCGCCGCGTTCGATCTGCGCGTCATAGCGGGCGGCCTCGTCGCCCAGCGTGGCGAGGCTGACGCTGTCGTCGCCTTGCAGCGCGTTCATCCTGCCCACCAATTCCGGCAGCGTGGCGGCGACCACAAAGTCCTTGCAGTGCGCGGTCATTTGCTTCAGCAGCCAGCGGTTGCCGCACAGCAGGTCGCGCAGCAATGCAAGTTTGCTGCTGTTGCGGATCGAGGGATTGAATTCGGCGCCGGAAACCGCCAGCTCTTTCAGCGCGATCTTGCGATTCAGCAACTGCCATGAATACTGCCGCTCCTGCTGGCAAATCCGCGTCACCAATTCGCGCGTGTCGAAACCCGTCACCAACGGCGGGGCCATGCGCTGGCCGCGCCAGTTGAGCCACAGCGCCGAGCGCGGCGGCACCAGGGAAAGACCGTGCTCGGGCTTGCGCGGCTGCCAGTGATGCACGCCGGCGGCGTAGTTCCACATACGGTCGAGATGGCTGAGCTTGCCGCCAACGATCTGCACGGCATCGTGCAGTGCGCCGTCTGCGTATTTGTGCGCGCCGTTGAGGATGGTTGGCGGCGGCGTGCGCCAGTCAGCATGCCAATGACTGCGCACTCGTTTGAGGCTGCCGTTAATGCCGCCGGTGGCGACCAGCACCGCATCTGCACGCGCTTCGAAAACCTGCCGGGTATCTTCGGTGATGCCGTGACAGCCGACGATGCGGCCATCTTCTTCGATCAGTTGCTCCACGCGCCGGTCGAAATGAATGTTTAACATTTTCCGCTGCGGATGGCTGCGCAAATGGCCGATCAATTGCCGCATCAATCCCTGGCCGGTACCCCACACCACATGCCAGCGCGGCGCTGAGTTGCCGCGGGTGGATTCGCCGCGCTCGACCCACAGCGGCAACGGCAGGAAGGTAAGACCGCGCGCTTTGAGCCAGCGGTAAACCTCCGCTGCGCATTCATTCACATAAGCCTCGGCCCAGCGCCTGGGCCACACTTCTTCAATACTGTCTGGCTGGCCGGGTTGGCTGAACCCGCCAAAAGCCAGCCAGTCCTGCAACGCCTGCTCGGGCGTGTCGTGCAGGCCGGCGCGGCGCTGCTCCTCGCTGCCGACAACGAAAATGCCGCCAAAACTTTCCTTCGCCAGGCCGCCGAAATTTTCCTCGCCGTCACGATCAAGCAACGTCACCCGCTGGCCGGCGGACAACAATTCGATGGCGGCAACGATCCCGGCAATGCCGCCGCCAATGACGATCACATCGCTGTGATGCTGTTGCATAACGCCTCCTTCCGAATCAAAACAGCCTATTGTTGCACCAGCTTGCGGTACAGCCCGGCATACTGCCGGGCCGGCTCACTCCAGCTCCAGTCATGCATCATGCCGTTGCGTTGCAGTTGCCGCCAGGGGCGCGGCTTGCGCCACACGGCAATTGCGCGGCGGATGGCGCCGAGCAACGCTTGCGGCGTTGCCTCCTGAAAACAAAATCCGTTCGCTGTTGCCGCTGCCGCCTCAGTGTAATCCGCCACGGTGTCAGCCAGACCGCCGGTGCTGCGCACGATGGGCGGCGTGCCGTAGCGCAGGCTGAACATCTGGTTGAGGCCGCACGGCTCGAAGCGCGAAGGCATCAGAAATATGTCGGCGCCGGCCTCGGTCAGATGGGCCAGTCCTTCATCGAAACCAATATGCGCGGCGAACTGTCCCGGATATTGCCGCGCCATGCCGGCGAATGCCGCTTCCAGCGTATGCTCACCGCTGCCGAGTACCACCAGTTGGGCCGGCAATGCGGCAAGCTCGGCTGCCAGCGTCGGCAGCAAGTCGAGACCTTTCTGTTCCGCGAGACGGCTGATCACTCCCAGCAGCGGCTGATCCTGGCGCTGCGCCAGGCCGAAGCGTTGTTGCAAAGCGGCTTTGTTGGCGGCCTTTTTTGCCAGGTGGGCAGCGTCGTATCTGGCGGCCAGATGCGGATCGGTCGCCGGATTCCAGAGGTCGGTGTCGATGCCGTTGAGGATGCCATGCAGGGATGCGCTGCGCCAGCGCAGCAGGCCGGCCAGCCCCATGCCCTCGGCATCGGTCTGGATTTCGCGGGCGTAGCCGGGGCTGACGGTGGTGATGATATCGGCATGTTGCAGGCCGCCCTTGAGAAAAGATAAATAGCCGTGATATTCGACGCCCTCGATGGCCCAGGCATGCGGCGGCAGGCCCAGCTCGGCGAGAGTGTGCTGGCCGAACAAGCCCTGGAAGGCCAGGTTATGCACGGTAAGCAAAGTCGCCGCGCGCTTGCCAAGGCTGCTCTGGTAGTTGAGGTAGACGGGCGCCAGCGCCGTCTGCCAGTCGTTGCAATGTATCACTTGCGCCTGCCAGGGCAGCGGATTGGCGTGGCTGCCGAGCAATGCGGCGACGCGCGAGAGCAGGCCGAAGCGCAGGGCATTGTCATGCCAGTCGCGGTCGTCGCCGCCAAGGTAGGGGCTGCCCGGACGATCATACAAAACCGGGCAATCCAGCAGCAACAGCGGCGTGCCGTCATCCGTGAGCGCAGCACGCAGCACCGCCGGCGGCAGTGCGCCACCCAGATCACTCAGCTCGGCGAGGATGGGCGCTGCGGGAAAAGCCCGCATCAACGCCGGGTAGCAAGGCGTCAGGATGCACACCTCGACACCCGCTGCACGCAGGGCCGGCGGCAGCCCGGCGGCAACATCGCCCAGCCCGCCGGTCTTGACCCAGGGGGCGATTTCGGAAGTGACGAAGAGAACCTTGACGGCTGTTGCCGACCGCTTGGCTTTCATCGGTCGTGCGGCGTTACCCGGCAGGCGGCGATCAGGGCGGCGGTGGAACTGTCGAGTGCGTCGCCAGACGCAACGCCGCCTTCCAGCAGCGGCAGCAGACGGACAGCGAGTTGCTTGCCGTATTCGACGCCCCACTGGTCGAAAGAATTGAGTCCCCAGACGATGCCCTGCACGAAAGTCTTGTGTTCATAGAGGGCGATCAACTGGCCCAGCGTGTAGGCATCGAGCCGCGGCAACAACAGCGTGGATGAAGGCTGGTTGCCGGGAAACACCTTGAACGGCGCCAGTTGCGCCACGGCCTCCGCAGTCATGCCGGCGGAGGCAAGTTCGCGGCTGGCCTCGTCCAGCGTCTTGCCGCGCATCAGTGCTTCGCTCTGGGCGAAACAGTTGGCGAGCAATGCGGCGTGATGGGGAGTGTTGCCTGAGAGTACAAAATCAGGCTGCTTGAGTGCAATGAAATCGCAGGGAATCAAGCGACCGCCCTGATGCAGCAATTGATAGAAAGCATGTTGCCCGTTGGTGCCTGCCTCGCCCCAGACAACGGGGGCGGTTGAATAAGCGAGCGGCAAGCCGTTGCGGCCAACCCGCTTGCCGTTGCTTTCCATTTCCAGTTGTTGCAGGTAGCGCGGCAGATGTTCCAGCGACTGGCTGTAAGGCAGCACTGCCAGCGTTTCCGCGCCGAGAAAGTCGATGTTCCAGATGCCCAGCAAGGCCAGCAGCGCCGGTAAATTGCTTTGCGGCGGCGCGGTGAAAAAATGCCGATCCATGGCATGACCGCCGGCCAGGAAAGCCTCGAAATTGGCGAAGCCGACCGCCAGCGCCAGCGGCAGCCCGATGGCCGACCACAGCGAGTAACGCCCGCCCACCCAGTCCCAGAACTCGAAAATATTGTCTGGATCAATGCCGAACTTCGCCACTTCCTTAAAGTTGGTCGACACGGCAACGAAGTGTCTGGACACCGCCGCTTCGCCCAACGCGGCAACAATCCAGTGGCGCGCCGAGCGGGCGTTGCTCATGGTCTCCTGGGTGGTGAAGGTTTTGCTGGCAACCACGAACAGCGTGCTGCGCGGATTCAGCGGCGCCAGCGTGGTGGCGAGGTGGGCGGCGTCGAGGTTGGATACGTAATGCACGCGCAGTTGCAGCTGGTGGCAGGCGGCCAGCGCCTGCGTCGCCATTTTCGGGCCGAGATCCGAGCCGCCGATGCCGATGTTCACCACATCCGAAATCGCTTCTCCGCTGCCGCCGCGCCAGTCCCCGCCATGCACGGCCTCGCAGAAACGCCGCATTTTTCCCAGCACCGCTCGTACTTCGGCAGGCGGCTCGGGGTCGCGCAGCGCCATGTGCCGCACCGCGCGCCCTTCGCTGGTGTTGATCGCCTCACCGGCGCGCATTTTCTCCATCCAGCCGGGGACATCCGCAATTTCCCACAGTGCATTAAGCGCCGTCATGATTTCAGTGGTGACGCGCTGCTTGGAATAATCCAGCAGCAGGCCGTCATGCGCCAGCGAAAAACCTGCCGCGCGTCGCGCATCGGCGGCGAACAAATCGCGCAGGTGCAAGTCGCGGGAGCGCCCGGCCAACGCAGTCAGGGTTCGCCACGCTGCGGTGGTCTCGATGCCGTTCACAGCCATACCGTCATACCCATTTCGAAGGGATGCGTGAGCAGTTCGTGCTGCGGGAAGGCGCGGATACGATAGTCAATTTTTCCACACAGGTCCAGCGTCAGTTCGCGCACATACAGATGCTCGCCGTGATCCAGGGCTCGTTCGTGGCGCAGGGCGTAGCGTTTGCTCAGGGCAGGATTGATCTCGCCGGGCCGGGTAAATACCAGTTCCACCGTAATATCTTCTGCCGCCAGTCCGTTGAGCTGCACCACAATTTCGAAGTGCAAGGCATTGCCGTAGCGGATGCGGGGCAGCGGCTGATCCACCCGGCGCAGGCTGACGCCCGGCCAGGCGGCGCGTATCTTTTCCTTCCAGGCGGCCACCCGCCGCGCACCGGAAAAATCTTCACCGGCATACTTGCGCCACTGCGCAGCAGCGGGCGCGTAAAATTTTTCCGTGTATTCCTCCAGCATGCGCCCCATGTTGAAGCGCGGCATGATGCTGGCGATCGAGTGCTTGGACATCGCCACCCATTCCGGCGAATAGCCGAGCGAGGTATTCCGGTAGTAGAGCGGAATCACGCTGTCCTGCAACAGTTCGTAAAGCGTGCGCGCTTCCTCGGCATCGCGCTCCGCCGGCGCCAGCCCCTCCGCCGCCGGTTTAATGGCCCAGCCGTTTTTGCCGTCGTAACCTTCGCCCCACCAGCCGTCCAGCACTGAAAGATTCATGGCGCCGTTGATGGCGGCCTTGATGCCCGAGGTGCCGGAAGCTTCCAACGGGTAGATGGGATTGTTGAGCCAGACATCGACACCGGACACCAGACGCCGCGCCAGGTGCAGATCGTAATCTTCGAGCATCAGGATGCGTCCCTCGAATTCTCTCAGGCGCGATAACTCGGTGATCTGGCGGATCAGGGCCTGGCCCGGCTCGTCGGCGGGATGTGCTTTGCCGGCGAAAATGAACAACACCGGACGGGCAGTGTCGCCAAGAATCTCGCGCAGCCAGTCGAGGTTGTTGAATAGCAACGTGGCGCGTTTGTAGGTGGCGAAACGGCGGGCGAAACCGATGGTAAGCACAGTCGGATTGGCCGGATCGGCGAACTTCAGCAAGCGATCCAGGTGGGATTCCGAACCCTGGTTGCGCAGATGCTGCTGGCGCACGCGATGACCGATCAGGTGCAGCAACTGCGACTTGAGCGATTGCCGGACGCTCCAGAAGATCTGGTCGGGAATACGGTTCACACCTTGCCAGCAAGTGTGGTCGGTCAGGCGGTGCATCCAGCCCAGCCCAAGATGCCGGTCAAACGTCTCGTACCAGTCGGTGGCCAGGAAGGACGGCACATGCACCGCGTTGGTCACATAGTCGATGGGATTTTCCGGAGGGTCGATCTGCGGCCACATGCCGGACAGAATGGAGGAGGACACCTGCCCATGAATCCGCGAGACGCCATTGTGAAAACGCGAGCCGCGAATCGCCAGCGCGGTCATGTTGAAATCACCGCTGTCCGGCATTCTGCCCATCGCCATCAAAGTATCCACGCCGATGCCGGTGGTTTCGCAAAACCGGCTGAAGTAATTCTTTATCATATCCTCGGGAAAATGGTCATGCCCCGCAGGCACCGGCGTGTGGGTGGTGAATACGGTATTCACGGCAACCGCTTCGAGGGCGCCGTCGAAGCTCAGCCCTTGCGCGAACATGCCCTGAATGCGCTCCAGGATCAGGAATGCGGCATGACCTTCGTTGATGTGCCAGACGCTGGGCTGGATATTCAGCTCGCGCAGGGCGCGCACGCCGCCGATGCCCAGCACGATCTCCTGTTCGATGCGGGTGCTGCGGTCGCCGCCATACAGGCGGTGGGTGATGTTGCGGTCGGCGGCGCCGTTCTCCGCGACATTGGTGTCGAGCAGATAAAGCGTGGCGTTGCCGGCCTTCGCTTGCCACAGCCTGGCCCACACTGCGCGTCCCGGCAACTCCACGGAAACACGCATTTCGCTGGCGTCCTCGCGGAATACCGGAACAATCGGCAGATCGTCGAAATCGGTATCGAAATAATGCGGATGCTGGCGTCCTTCGCGGTCGATGGTTTGCTGGAAATAACCTTGGCTGTAAAGCAGGCCGACTGCGACGAACGGCAGATGCAAATCCGAGGCGCCCTTGCAGTGGTCACCCGCTAGAATCCCCAGGCCGCCGGAGTAGATCGGCAGGCTTTCGTGAAACCCGAACTCAAAGCAGAAATAGGCGATCAGGTCGTTGCCGGCGAGATGCGACTTGACGGGCGATTCGAAATTCGCCGGGGCCAGGTGATAAGTATCGTAGACCGCCAGCACCCGGTCCAGGGTGCCTAAAAAAATCGGGTCTTCGGCGGCGTTGAGCAGGCGTTTCTGGTCGACGCGCTTGAGAAATGCCTTGGGACTGTGGTTCACCGCATGCCACAAACTGGGATGCAAGCGGGCGAAAACCGCCCGGCTGGCGCGGTTCCAGCTATACCAGAGATTATTGGCGAGTACTTCGAGGCGCGCCAGGCGCGGTGGAATTTCGGGATTGACTTCGATCTGGTAGCGTGTGCCGGACATAAACTTCTCTGTTGGAAAAATTAGGGGTGGGTGCTTGATGACGCCGTGAACGCCACGGTAAGGGTTTCACTATTGCTGACCGGCGCCCAGATAAAGGCGACACAGGCAGCCTGCATGATTTTCTCGAAGCCCGCCTCGGACTGGGAGACGGTGAAATACGGCGCGGCGCGCAAGCTGACTTTGCGGTCGGTGCGCAATATCAATCTGCCGTGCAATTCATCGTCTTCCATAATCAGCTCGCGCAAATCATCCACGCTCAGTGTCTGCCCGAAACCGCAAGGGATGCCGCCATCGGCGAGGATGTAACGGCCTGAATAACCGTCGCAACTGGGCATGGCAAGGTTCAACTGCACCTCGATATGCTGGCCGCGCAAACCTTCGCCGCGATAACTCACCGACAGGGTCGAGTCATGCAGCCGGTAACGCTTCTCGATGCGTCCGCCGCCGCACTCGGCGGAAAATATTATGGCATCGGTCGTCGCGCTATCGAGACGATAAGCATCGATGGCGAGACGGCTGCCGTCAGCGCTCAGCAGCGTATCCACGCAGATGCCGCGCGGACGAGTATCCGGCTGCACATCCTCGGGCTTGATTACGTGCTTGAAGGCAACCCGGTCATGCGCCGAGGCTATTCCATCGGCATGTTCCGGGACAGGCGCTCCGCCGTCACCCAGCTTGGCGTGGTAGCCCTCGGTATAACGGCGCAAGGTATCGGCGAAATTATGCGCCAGCGCATACGCCGCCAGTTCAACGATGCCGGCATCGCCGTCGACACGGACCACCGCCTGCAAGCCGGCGTTGTGCAAAGCGATCTCTTCATGGCCGTCGAGGTCAATGTCGCTGCGCTCGCACGGCGGTCGCGGCGCGCAGCGATCCAGCGCCGCCTCCAGCGCGATCAAGTTGTTCCAGACGGCGCGGCGCAAATGCGGCAGATAAAGCCCGCCAAACAGGCCATGCCAGTAGGCGTCGTTGGCCTGGGCGCGGTGCAGCTGCTCCTGCATTTCAGCGCTGCGCTGGGCTTCCGGCAACGCGGTGAGCCGCGCCGAAAGACCCAGCATGCGCTTGTGCATCCAGTTCGACTCGGGATAGCGCGAAAAGAAGTTGTGCCAGATGCCGCCGCGCAGAAATGGCTTGTGCAGTTCGTAGCTTCCGGCCTGTTTCTCTGCGGCGACCAGCGCCGCGTAGTTCCGCGCGGCTGCCGGCGGCAGGGTCCACTCGTTCATCTCGATATAGGAAGTGGTCGGCAGATACACCACGCCGCGCGTGACGTTCGCCGCATGGTAAGCGGCAAAAGTTTGCGTGCGGATCAGCGGCGAGGCCAGCACCCCTTCGATAAACTGGGCCAGCCAGCCGCGCTGGTAGACCCAGTCGTAGGTTTCCGGCCAGATGCCGAATTTCTCGATGTCGTCGAAGTAGATTGCCGCGCGCTGTCCTGCCGCCGCCAGTTGCTCAAGGTAAGCGACCGCCTCGGCTGCCGTCGAGAACGGCAGCCGGTAGCGCAGCGCCTCGGAAATCGGGAACAGGTCGAGGCGGCGACCGTCTTCTTCGGTGGTGTAGAAACTGTCGAGGGCGTCGGCGGGCGTGCCGGCGCAGAGGAAGTGGTAGTCATCGACGGCCACATATTGAATGCCGGAATCGGCCAGCGCGGGCGCCACCGATGACTCCCATACCCGCTCGGTCAGCCAGGCGCCGCGCGGACGCTGGCCGGCCTGGCGCTCCAGTTTGGCCGACAGGGTTGCGATCTGGCTCAGCCGGTCGCGCTGCGGAATGGCCGCCAGCACCGGCTCACAATCGCCGGAACCGAACCACTCGACCTGTCCGCGCGCCGTCATTTTGGCGAGCAGCGCCATATCCTCGGGAAAACGCTGGTTCAATACATCCAGCAGCCAGCCGGAGAAATGCACGCTGAAGCGGAATTCGGGGTAGCGATCAAGCACGCGCAAAAACATGCCGTAGCAGCGCTGATGCGCGTCGTCTATGACCGCCGGAAAATTACCCACGGGTTGGTGTGCATGCACTCCGAAAAGCAGGCTGATGGCCATTTCGATTCTTTCAGGAAGCCGGATGTTCCTGCGCCCGGCGCATCACGCCGCTGCCCGTGCTGACTGCGGCGCGCGCAGCATGTCCGTCAGTGGTCTGGGCGTCCGGCTCGCCGCCGGAAATCGGTATTTCCAGTTGGGCCGGCGGCGGCAAGTGCAGCAGTTGGTAGAGATTGGAGAGATTGCGGCGATACAGCCGGTCGAACCCGGCGACCGCTGTTGCCGGGTTGTAGTCGCCAAACCACCAGAACCAGTCGGAGCTTTCGCAAATCGCCAGTTGCGCAGTGGCGGCTACCCGCTCCGCCGCGCCGAGGCGTTCGCCGGCCATGACCTGGTCATAGCTGTGCTTGGCGCTGCACAGCAGATCCCAGGCGCGATTTTTATCGGGGTCGCCGATCCAGGTCGATAGCGTGCCGTACACCCAGCTCCCGGCGGTGAGGCCGGGCAGAATGGCGGGCTGCAGCGCATCTTCCGCGTCAAGCAGCCTGGCAAAGGTGGTGGTGCGAATTCCGGGCTGGGCTTCGAGTTGCGTGTAGAGGTCCTCGAAGAAATAGTGGCCGTTGTAGGGATAATGTTCCCAGGCATTTTCGCCGTCCAGGATGACGCTGACCACGGATTTTTCCCCGGCAGGCGTGGCGGCATGGATGGCGGCCAGTTCGGCAACAAAATGACGGGCGGCATCCTGGCCGTGCCATTTGGCGTATTCAAAACCGATCAGATCGGACAGGCGTTCGTCGCGGAAGAACAGCGTCAAACCGGGTGCGCTTTCCAATCGCCAGGGCCGATAGGCGGCGCGACTATCGGCGGCGGCGGTACTGCCGTGCGCCAGCGAAGCGCGCAACACCCCTTCGCCGCTGGCGATCCAGCAGCAGCCCTGCTCCGCCAGTTGCTTGACGAAGGCCGTTGATATCGCCCCTTCCGCCGGCCACATGCCGACGGGGGGTACACCGAAGCGGCCGGCGTGACTGGCGCGCGCCGCCTCGATTTGCGCGGCGACACGAGTGCGTCCGCCCGGATAGGCCGGCGCAAAAGGCAGCGGCGCATCGGGCTGGGTTTCACGCGCAACTTTGAAATCCAGCAGCAGCGGCGCCAGCGGATGGGTTTGCGGGGTGCTGGAAATTTCGATTTGCCCGCTCCCGGCCAGCGCCCGGTAGCGCGGAATGATTCCACGCAGCTCCTCGCCAATCAGGGTCAGCAGGGCCTGCCGGTCGGCGTAGGTGTAGGCCTCGCCTTTGCTCATCAACTCGGCCAGCAGCGGCTGGCGGCGGCGTGCGGATTCGCCGGTCCATGCCAGGTGATACCAGGTAACCAGGTCGGTGAAGAAAGTGTCGGAGAGATAAGCCAGCGTCGTTTCACCTTCATGCGTCAGGCCGCGATACAGATCGAACAAACGCTGATAGCGGGGAAACGGCGCGAGCATGGTGGTGTGATTGCTGCGAAAGCAGGTTTGCAGCAGAAACTCCCGTTCGTCGGGCCTGAGCGGGGTCTGCGCGGGCGCTGCCAACAGACGCAGCAGCGGATCACGAAACTTGCCGGAGGCGAACTGGCCGACATAGTCCTCGATCTGCTCCAGCAGCACCGGCACGAAGTTCACCACCGCATGCATCTGCGGATGCCGCTCCAGGTGCGCGGCCATGTCGGTATAGTCCTTGAGCGCATGCAGGTACACCCAGGGCAAAGCAAATTCGCCGTCCCGATGGTCACGATAGTCGGGTTGATGCATATGCCAGAGGAATACCAGTTCGAGCGGTTGTTTCATGCGTTCAGATGTTCAGGTGTTCAAGTATTGCGACCGAAGGGTACGCAGGGTCTGCAGAGTCAGCGGATCAGGTGCGCGTGCTGGCCGAGCATTTCCGGGGTGATCAGGGTAATGCCTTTTTCGGTAACGTGAAAGCGCCGACGGTCTTCCTCCGCATCATAACCTGCGGTCAATCCCTCGGGGATGCGGCAGTACTTGTCAATAATCACGCGGCGCAGGCGTGCGTTGCGTCCGATATCGACATTGGAGAGGATGACCGAATCCTCGACCGTGGCGTAGCTATGCACATACACCCTGGAGAACAACATCGAACGCCGCACCGTCGCACCGCTGATGATGTCGCCGCCGGACACCAGCGAGTCGATCGCCATGCCGCGCCGGCTGTCTTCGTCGAACACGAATTTGGCGGGCGGCAGTTGTTCCTGGTAGGTCCAGATGGGCCATGTCTCGTCGTAAATATTCAGGTCGGGCGTCACCTTGGTCAGTTCCATGTTGGCTTCCCAGTAGGCGTCGATGGCGCCGACATCGCGCCAATAGGGCGTCTCATCAGATCCGTCGTGTTTCATGCCGACACAACTGGCGGCAAAGCTGTGAGCAAAAACCTGGTAGCGGGATATCGCCGAGGGAATCAAATCCAGGCCGAAGTCATGCGTAGACAGGCGATTATCGCTGTCACGAATCAGTTGTTCGTAGAGGAAGTCGGCGTTGAAAACGTATACGCCCATGCTGGCCAGCGCCAGGTCCGGACGCCCCGGGATTGCCTGCGGTGTCTGGGGTTTTTCGGCGAAGCGGATGATTCTCTGCTCCTGATCCACTTCCATTATGCCGAACGATTTGGCTTGATCGAGCGGCACCTCGATGCAGGCCACCGTCAGGTCGGCCTGATTGCGCACATGCTGCACCAGCATGCGACCGTAATCCATTTTGTAAACATGATCGCCGGACAGCACCAACACATGCTTGGGCCGGTTGCGGCGCAGCACGTCGAGGTTCTGGAATACCGCATCGGCGGTGCCGCGGTACCAGTTTTCCGCCACCTGCTGCTGCGCCGGCAGCAGGTCGATGAATTCGTCGAAGCGCCCGTCGAGGAAACTCCAGCCGCGTTGCAGGTGATGGATCAGGCTCTGCGCCTTGTACTGGGTGGCGACACCGATCTTGCGTATGCCGGAATTGACGCAATTCGACAAGGTGAAGTCGATGATGCGGAACTTGCCGCCGAAGGGTACCGCCGGCTTGGCGCGCCAGTCGGTGAGCTGCATCAGGCGGCTGCCCCGGCCGCCGGCCAGGATGAAAGCGTAAGCGGATCGCATCAGATGATCGCCGAGGCGCACATTGCTGGCAAACGAATCGGCGGTGTTGCCATATTGCATGTGTTGTATTCCCCGATGGGATGACGGCCATCGCGCAAGCGCAGTCAGGATGCGCCCAACGAGCGCAGGATGACCGGGTGCCGCTGGCGCCGGTCAGCGGTTGATCTTGCCTTGCCGCAGCAACTGGTCGATCTCGGCTTCAGCCTGCAGCCAGTCCTCCAGTGAGTTGCCGCCGCTGAAGCCGCGCCGTTCGGCGATATAAAAGGCTGCAAGTTCAATGTAGCGGCGGCGATGCTCGTCTGAAATCGGCAATAGCGCCGGGGCGGTCCTTGCTCCGGTTTCGGCCCTGGCCGGTCTAGCAGAGCCGGGCTTGGCGCGGGCAGATGGCGTATTTTTAGGTGCATTTTTAGGCTTTGCCGCGACCGTTGCCACAGTTGCGGATGGTTTTGACGTCTTTGCGAGTGTCGCCATGTTCCGTCTCCTGCCGGGTTGGAGGCCAGTCCTCGCCTGCCAGCGCAAAATGTACTCGGCTTGCAGACGCCGGTCAACCAGCCAGAACCGGCGCGCAGCGCAGATCAGGTCATATGCGTCATTTCGCTGAGCAGCTCTTCGCTTTCGATCAGGATGCGCCGATTATCCATGCTCAAAATTCCCTGGCGCTTGAGCTGTCCCAGCACGCTGGTAATGGTTTGGCGCGTGGTGCCAAGCATATCGGCCATTTCCTGGTGAGTGAGGTGTACGTTGAGATGGATTTCCTTGCCCGCCCGCGTTCCATAACGGGCGCCCAGGCGCAGGATCAGCTTGGCCAGCCGGGTATTGACATCGTCGCTGGCCAGATTCACCAGCATGTCGCCCAGCACACGCAAGCGGCAGGACAATACCTGCATGACCAGCAGCGCCGTCTTGGGGTGGCTCTCCAGGAAAGCATGGAATTGATCCTGGGGAATGCATAGCACTTCCGAGTGCTCGCAGGCCTGGGCGCTGACCACGCGCCCGCCGCCGTGGGTCATTTCAGCCAGGCCGAAAATCTCGCCGCTGAAACAAAACCAGAGAATGATTTCCCGGCCCAGAGGGGATAGCTGGTGGATCTTGATCCTGCCCTGGCTCAAAAAGTAGACATGACTGTCTGCTTCGCCAGCATGAAAGATGTAGGCCCCCCTGGCATAACGCCGGGTATTCCCCAGGTGCAGCATCTCATCCAGGTCGAGTTTGCCCATCCGCGCCAATACGTCGGAAGGCGCCAGCAGCAGCGGATTAACTTCAGCGGCAGGGTTGGGGCGATGGTTCACCGTGCAGGTTCCGTTCAAACTTGACAGGGGCGAAAGGCGTACCGCAAAAAACCGGGTTTGTCGGCTGGCTGACATACAGCGTAGCACTGTTTTGCTCTTATGCAAGCCTGCAACAGCCTACGATAGTCTGACCAGACGCTGGTAAAAAATAATAATCACAAAACCGAGGAGATTGAAATGCGGAAAATGCTAAAACAGGAGTTCAAAAAGTACGCAGGGAATTTTGCTTCAGTCCTCGTCCTGGCCTTGTTTGCCGATGCGGCGTCAGCGGGAGATGTAACACCCAGGATGCAACCGAAGATCGACGCCTACCTTAAACAGGCGGCAGGATGGGCGGCTCATCCGGAAGTGATCAAGGCCGTCAAGGAGACCAATGCCAAGGGCCCCGTTGCCGGCATGGGCAACGCCAAATGGCGCGATCTCAAGGAGACTGATCCACAGGTACAAGGCTTCGTTACCAGCCCGACCGGGCAATTGCTAAGCAAATGGATGAATGCCGACGCCAAGGGCATCAACAAGATTGTATTGAGCGGCAACAAGAGCCAGCGGGTGGCGTTTACTTCCATGCCGGCGATTTATATCGGCAAGGGCAAGCCGAATTTCGACGAGGCTTTCGGCGGCAAGGCATGGCAGCAAGGCGAATCCAAGCCCGATCCCAGCACCAATATCGACACCGTCCAGATTGCAGCGCCGGTCAAGGACGGCAATGAAACAATCGGGGTGTTGCTGGTCAGCCTGACAGCAGGCAGTTTGCAATAAATTCCGGGGAAGGCAAACCATGAGCGATTCGACAGGGACAAAAGCGGTTGAAACGGCGAGCAAGGGATTCCTGGACACCTTCAGGGGCAACATCCTGGCTTCGGGCAGAAAACCGCGCACGGCGTTGTTCGGTTTTTTTCTCGCCTGGGTGGCATTTTTTGCGATTCTTTGGCTCATGCCACTGCCGGCGGGGCTGAGTCTTGCGGGGAAAGCCACGCTGGCCGTGGTGGTGTGGGCTTGCATCATGTGGATATTCGAATCGGTTCCGGTAGGCATCGCCGGCATGCTGATTCCCATGCTGCTGGTGCTGGGCGGAGCGGTGGACAAATTTCCCAAAGCGGCCAACGGGTTTACCACCCCGGTGGTGTTTCTGTGCCTGGCCGCGTTCCTGTTCGCGGCGATTATGCAGGCCGCCGGGCTGGATAAACGGATCGCCTTGAGCCTGTTGCATAAGGTCAAGGTCAAGACGGTGAATGGCGTGATCTGGGCGATGTTCGGCGCCAATCTGCTGCTCTCGCTGATTATCCCCGCCGCCAACGCCCGCGCCGCCACCCTGCTGCCGGTGGTGAACGGCATCACCAGGCTGTTCGGCGATACGCCGGAAGAACAGAACGGCAAGAAGGCCATCGTGATCCAGACTCTGGTCTACGGTTCGATGATCAGCGGCATGTGCATCATGACTGCGCATCTGCCCAATCTGGTGCTGGTGGGGCTGTTCGAATCCGAGCTGGCGCTGAGCTTGTCCTACTTCGACTGGTTCAAGCTGCAATGGCCGTACCTGGGCATGTTCGTCATCACTCAATGGTGGGTGCAACACTATTTCAAGACGCGCAGCGTCGGCATACGCGGTGGCTTCGAGACGGTGCAGACACAGTACCGCGAGCTGCCGAAAACCAGCCAGGCGGAATGGCTGATCCTGGCGGTGTTTGCGTTTATTGCCATCATGTGGGTGACGGAAGACTGGCACAAGATCAAGTCGCACAATGCGGCGCTGATCGGCCTTGCACTGATTTTTCTGCCCGGCCTGTTCGGCTTCAAATGGAAAGAGGTACAGGACCGCACCATCTGGGGAACCTTCCTGCTGCTGGGCGGCGCATTGTCGATGTCCGCAGCGATGGGCTCGTCCGGCCTGGCGCAGTGGTTGTCCGACATCATCCATCCGCTCGCCGCCGGTCATCCCTGGTGGATGATCCTGTTGATCCTGATGGCCGGCACCCACGTAATTCGCCTCGGCATGCTGTCGAATGTGGCCGCCATCACCATGCTTGCGCCGATATTGCTGGCGCTGGCGCCCAAGCTGGGCCTGCATCCGGTGGCGTTCACCATGCTGGTGTCCGACACGGACAGCTTCGCCTATATATTGCCGACGCAGATCACCGCCGCCGTCATCGCCTACAGCAGCGGCACTTTCAGCATGACCGATTACGCCAAGGTGGGCTGGGTGTCGGTGCTGATCGCCATCGCCTACGGCATCCTGGTGATGGCGCCGTGGTATGCCTTTATGGGAATTCCTGTCTGGGATCCCGCAGCGCCGTGGCCGTTCAAGTAGACCGGCGCTGGCCTGATAATCATCGCGCATCTCAAGGAGGCAATATGTCCGCATCCGACCCGCAACAACCCATCCCGGCAGGCCCCTGGAAAGAAATTGCGTCGAACTTCTTGAAAATCGGCGCGATGGCTTACGGCGGGCCCGCGATCATGGGCATCATGCAGGCCGAGCTTCAGGAAAAGCGCCAATGGCTAGGCAAGGAGCGCTTCATGGAAGGCTTGGCGCTGGTCAACATGCTGCCCGGCGCCGGCGCCACCCAGCTCGGAATTTTTCTCGGGCATGCGCGCGGCGGCTGGTGGGGTGGCTTGCTGGCGGGTTTGTGCTTCGTGCTGCCGGCGTTCTTCATCATGCTGGTACTCACTGCGGCCTACGCCACTTTCGGCGGCAGCCCGCTCATGCGCGGTGCGCTATATGGCCTGGGGCCGGTGGTCTTGGGCATCTTCGCGGTGGCGGTGTACCGTCTCGGCAAAAACACCATCGCCGGCCCGGCGCAAATCCTGATCGCGCTGGCGGCTGCCGTGGCGGCCGCTACGAGTCCTGTCGGTATCGCCATGCTGCTGGCCTTGGCGGGCGGGATCGGCTTGAGTTTGTTTCACTCGCGCAAACTCGGCGGCGTTGTGTTGTTGGCGCTCATCGCCGCATGGCTGCTTAGCCTGGTCGTGCAACCCGGCCTGGTCGCCACAACAACCGCTGCGGACGGCGCACCCGCCAGTTTGCTGGATATCGGCATCTTCTTTCTTAAAGTAGGTGCTTTCACGTTCGGCGGCGGACTCAGCATGATCGCCTTCGTCCAGGAACAGGTGGTGAATCAATTGCAATGGCTCACCCCGCGCGAGTTCGTCGATGGCCTGGCGCTGGGACAATTCACCCCGGGGCCGATTCTCATGGTGGCCGCCTATGTCGGCTACAAGGTTGCCGGATTCGCCGGCGCCGCGATGGGCGCAGCGGCAATTTTTCTGCCGTCCTTCATCTTGATGCTGTCGATCCTGCCGGTGTTCGACCGGGTGCGTAAACTTATGTGGATGAAAGCGGCACTCAAGGGAATCGGCCCCGCAGTGATCGGCGTGCTGGCAGTCTCGCTGACGCAAATGGCCCCGTACGCAGTGCCGGACGGCTTTGCCATGGCGATTTTCGCCGCCACGCTGCTGGTATTGCTGGCGTGGCGCATCGGCGCCATCAAGATCATGCTCGGCGGCGCGGTGACGGGGATATTGCGCGACCGCCTGGCGTAACCATTTTCAACCTAGAAAAAGCAGTTAGCCACAGAGAACACAGAGTTCACAGAGAAAAACAGAAGTTGTCATCAATGGTCGCCTCACCCATCAAGTGAGCACGGGGAATGTATAGAACCCGCATTATCTCTGTGACCTCTGTGTCCTCTGTGGCTTGAGTTACGGTTTTTAGGTTCAATGGACTGACACGCATTGGCACTCCCTCGAACCTGATCGCTGCTTGTCATTTTGCTCTGGAGATTCTCGCTGTATGAAAAAATTCACCGACACTGAACTGAAACAAAGACTCGGCGATTACACTGCGCCGGCGGGTTTGTACGGCATCACAAAAGACATGCTCTTCCTCGGCAAGGTCAGTTGCAATGTGGAAACCATGGTGGCGGGCTCCTGGCAGGAAATCGTCATCGACTACCAGCTCGGCGCTTCCGGCATGGCCGATGGATCGTGGTTCAAGGCAACATTCCGTTTTTATTCCGATTGGGCCTTGTTTCAGAACACCGAACCTGCGGGCGCCAACTATATCTCGGCGGAGTACCATGCCAGCCCCACGCTACCCGGACAAAGTCCCGCCACGGTGCAGAAGCTCGGCGTGCGTTTCGACCAGAAGGGACATGAGCGCCCGTTTCAGAAGGCGGTGATCGTCGATACTTTCGATGGTTATCTCAAGGCCGGCGACCACATCGTGATCCGTCTCGGCGACCGCCGTTTCGGCGGCGCCGGAACACGGGTGCAAACTTTTGTCGAAGAAAATTTCAAGATTCGCTGCTATGTCGACCCGCTCGGCACTTCGCGTTTTGCCGCCATCGGCGAAGACCTGCTGATCCAGGTGGTGCCGGGAGCGCCGGCGCAACTGCTGTGGGCGGGTTCGCGCATCGTCCGCGCAGGCGAAAAATTTCCTTTGCGCCTGCGTGCCGAGGATGAGTGGGGAAACACCTGCTGGGATCGAGCGGAAAAAGTTGTAATCGACGCCACCCTGAACGGCAAAAGCGTTTACCACAAGGAAGCTAAACTCGCGGGAAAGGGCTGGTCCCTGCTGTTGCTGGAAGACCTGCCGACCCAGGCGGCGGGCGAGCTCTGCGTCACCGCGCAGTTGCCGGAGCATCCGTGGATCAAACCACAGGCGTTCCATGTGACCATCGACAAAGCCCTGCAATCGCCGCGCATCTACTACTGCGATCTGCATGTGCACTCCGAAGACACCATCGGCACCAACTCGACGCGCTACAACCTCACCTATGGGCGCGACGTGACCGGGTTGGACGTGCTGGCGTTCGCCCACAACGACTTCAACATCACCACCGAGCGCTGGAACAAAACCGTCGAGCTGATACGCCAGATCACCCAGGACGGCAGCTTCGTCGCCTACCCCGGCACCGAGTGGTGCGGCTCTTCCTGCGCCGGCGGCGACCATAACGTGGTGTTCCTGCACGACGATGTTCCCGAGTTTCCTTTTCTCAAGACCGGCGAGCATGTGCGCTCGGTCGACTGGAATGAGGAATCCAAAACCGGCCAGGTTGAACCGGGCGCGTGGCCGCTAGAGGAACTCTGGGCGGCCTATGCGAAAGACCCGGAAGGACATTTACTGATTCCGCATGTGGGCGGCAGACGCTGCATCCTCGATTGGCATTATCCGAAACTGGAGCGCCTGATCGAGATCGGTTCGAGCTGGGGACATTTCGGCTGGTTGTATCAGGAGGCGATGGAACGCGGCTACAAGATCGGCGCTTCGATGGCCGGCGACGAGCACCGCGGCCGTTGCGGCGGCGGCGTCCCCGGCACCGCGGTGTTCGGCACCAAGGGCGGCATCTGCGGCGTGGTCGCGCCCGAGCTGACGCGCAAGGCCATCGCCAAGGCGTTGCGCGCACGCCATACCTTTGCCTCCACCGGTGAGCGCAGCTATGGCCTCATCCGCTGCGGCGATCACATCATGGGCGATGAATTTACGCATAAAGGCGCTGCCGCCATCGAATACCGTTTTCTCGGCGAATCGGGCTGGGATGAAATCGTCGCCCTCGATCACAGCGGCGAAATCTGGCGGCGCGACCTGCAACAGGAACTCGGTTATTCCGAGCGCAAAATCCGTTTCCGCTGGGGCGGTGCGCGCATCAAGGATCGTTATCGCTGGGCCGCCTGGAAAGGCAAGCTGACCATCACCAACGCCGTGATCAACGATTTCCAGGGCCTGGGCTTCGAACACCGCGAGGAAACCTGCTGGCGCGAGAATGCCACCACCGTCGGCTTCAAGAGCGATACTTACGGCGACGTGGATGCCATTGAGCTTGATGTCTCGCATCTCAAGACCGCGATCATTCGCGTCGAAGGCAGCATCGACGGTTATGTGAAAGTCGGCGATCCGCTCAAGGGCAATCCCTTCGTACACTGTCCGACATTCGTGTGGGAGATCACCGGGGCGGAGTTGCTCGAAGCCGCGCGTCTGAAAAAAGATCTGCCGGGGGTGGAGATGTTCCTGGCTTTCGAGCGCATGAGCGATTCGCCCGCGCCGCGCGAAGTGAGCGGCACATTCAAGGTCGATGCGCATAACGGCCCGCACGGACACCGTCCTGTCTATTTCTTTGGCCGGCAGGTTGACGATGCCAAGGTGTGGACTTCGGCCTTGTTTATCGAGTTCAAATAGCCCGGCGCGAATCGCGGATAATACCGCTGATGACGAAGCTGATTTGGCCCGAGGAACAAGTACGCGCCGGTGGTGCTCCCGGATTTTCGCAGGCTGATTCCAATATTTGCCTGGATTTTCACGGCGACCCGGCGCGTGCGCGCCTGGTCGTGTTCTCCGACGGCAATCACCACATGGCTTTGCGGGAGGCGCTGGAACTATTCGCCGATTTATACCCCGACGTCGGCGATATTTTTTACATCACCACGCCGCCCAGAGTAGCCGTCGAAATGCTGCAAGCGGGACGGATTCTAGTCGGCAACCTGGGCATCACGGCAACGCCCCATGTATTCATCAGCCCGCCGCAAATTCTTGAGCGTCTGGTGGACGGCGGCTATATGCAGGCGCATAGCCCATTCATGCGCAGCCGGGGCAATGTTTTACTGGTCAGGAAAGGCAATCCGAAAAACATCCTGGGCGTGGCGGATTTGTTGCGGGACGGCGTGCGTCTGTTTCTCTCCAATCCCGTCACGGAAACCCTGAGCTACCAGGTGTATGCGGACAGCTTGAGAAACCTGGCGCAACGGGATGGCATCAACCTGGCGTTTCTGGAACATGCGCCGGGCAAGCACGACCCGGCCAGGCTGATGTATGGCAATCTTGTACATCATCGGGAGGCGCCACAGGCGCTGGCCGATGGCAAGGTCGATGTGGCGATGCTCTATTACCACCTGGCTTTGCGCTACCAGAGGATTTTTCCGGAGATGTTCGAGATGATCGAAATAGTCGGGATAGGTAATGACAATGCGGCTAACGACGATCCGTTAAACATCATCAGCCAGTTCAACTGCGGTCTGGTCGGAGATGGCGGCGAATGGGGAGCAACGCTGCTCGACCATCTGATGAGCGCAACCGTTGCGGAAATCTATGTGAAACACGGGCTGACGCGGGCAGTTTAAACCGCCACCGGCGCGGAAATGTGCGGCTGTGGCTGGTAACCCATCAGCGTGAAATCCTCGTAGCGGAACGCCAGTAAATCCTTAACTTCCGGATTGATTTGCAAGCTCGGCAACGGCCCTGGCGTGCGCGACAGTTGCAGGCGCGCCTGCTCCAGATGATTGGTGTAGAGATGCGCGTCGCCCAGGGTATGCACGAATTCGCCCGGCCGATAGCCGCACACCTGCGCCACCATCAACGTCAACAGGGCGTAGGAGGCAATGTTGAAGGGGACGCCGAGGAAAATGTCGGCGCTGCGCTGGTACAACTGGCAGCTCAGCTTGCCGCCTGCGACATAGAACTGGAACAGCGCGTGACAAGGCGGCAGTTTCATCTTCGGCACATCCGCCGGGTTCCACGCCGTGACTATATGGCGGCGCGAATCCGGGTTGTTCCTGAGACCGTCGATCAACAGCGCAAGCTGGTCGATCTCACGCCCGTCCGGCGTTTCCCAACGCCGCCATTGCTTGCCATAGACCGGCCCGAGATCGCCGTCGGCATCGGCCCAGGCGTCCCAGATGGAAACGCCGTGATCCTTCAGGTAACGGATATTGGTGTCGCCCTGCAAAAACCACAACAGCTCGTGGATGATGGATTTGGTGTGCAGTTTCTTGGTGGTCAGCAGCGGGAAGCCGTCGGCCAGGTCGAAGCGCATCTGCCAGCCGAACACCGAACGCGTGCCGGTGCCGGTGCGGTCGTTTTTTTCATGGCCGTGCTCAAGCACATGGCGCATCAGGTCGAGGTATTGCTGCATGGGAAGAATGGCAGAGTGCGTTGCTATAATCGACGGTCATTCTAAAGGAAAAATCCCATGCCGCTCGCGCAGCTTGATTGCCGCAGCACGCCGTTAAATGGACGCGCCGCCTTTGCCGATGCAGCCAAACCGATCCATGCCCTGATCGTGCTGCCGCTGCTCAAGGCCCTCCCCGCCGATCTCCCGGCGGAGGCCAGTATCCGGCTCGCCGCAGTGCTCAAGCGCCGCGACATGAAGCTCGCCGAGCTGGCCAAGACGCCGCTGGCCATTGATCTTCCCGGCGGCGGTCGTTGTGCCTGCGTCATGATTGATGCTGCGCAAGCGCGTTTCGCTCAGCTCAGCTTGTTGCGCAAAGCCGCCATGTTGTTGTTGGAAGAGACGCCGCGCGAGATCGAAGTGGCGGTATGCGGCGCCACCGGGGAAGCGGCGTTGCTGCTGGCGCGCGAGGCGCTCTATGTGCTGTGGCTGAATGGCGCGGCGCTGCCGGTGCGCAAGAAGAAACCGGGCAAACCCCTGAAGCATCTGGTGCTATATGGCGATTTCAAGGCGGCTGATTTCACTGCCGTGGCGGCGCTGGCCGAAGCCAACACGCTGGCGCGCGAATTGACTGCGCTGCCACCCAACGAGCTGACGCCGGAACATTACCGCAAGAGAGTCAAGGTGCTGGCAAAACAGCAGGGATGGAAAATCGAGGAATACGATTTCAAGCGTTTGAAGAAACTCGGCGCAGGCGCTTTCTGCGCGGTGGCGCAGGGCAGCCATGAACAGGACGCGGCCATCGTGCATCTCTCCTATGCGCCCAAAAACACCAAGCAGCGTGTGGCGCGTGTGGCTTTGGTCGGCAAGGGCATCTGCTTCGACACCGGCGGGCATAACCTGAAGTCGGCGAAATCCATGCAGGGCATGCACGAGGACATGAACGGCTCGGCGGTGGCGCTGGCCCTGCTGCTGGCGGTGCAGACGCTGCGCTTGCCGGTAGCGGTGGATGCCTGGCTGGCGATTGCGCAGAATCACATCTCGGCGCAGGCTTACAAGCAGAACGACATTGTCACTGCGCTCGACGGCACCAGCATCGAGATTGTCCATACCGATGCCGAGGGCCGCATGGTGCTGGCCGATACGCTGACGCTGGCCTCGCGTGGCCGGGGCCAGGGTCACAAGAAGCCCGACCTGCTGATTGATTTCGCCACGCTCACAGGCAGCATGACGACTGCATTGGGCAACCGTTATACCGGCGTCTTCACCAGCAGCGATGCACTGGCCGGGTTGGCGACAGACGCAGGCCGTCAATCAGGCGAGCGGGTGTGCGTATTTCCGATGGACGAGGATTACGAAGCCGCGCTCGACAGCAAGGTTGCCGACATCAAGCAATGCACGCTGGAAGGCGGCGGCGACCACATCCTGGCGGCGCGTTTTCTCAAGCGATTTACCCATGAAACGCCGTGGCTGCACGTCGATCTGTCCGCCGCCAATTGCAGCGGCGGCCTGGGCGCGGTGGCCAGCGACATCACCGGCTTCGGCGTAGCCTGGGGTGCAGGGCTGCTGGCACGGTGGTTGGCGCTGGAGAGTTAAACTATCGACGCCACCAGGTGGATGGTGTCGGGCTTACGCGGTCGCTTGCCATGTTCGCGGATGACGATATCGACATCGCAACCAAGCTTGTTGAGCATCCTCATCAGGCGCTCGACGGAGACATCGCGGAACTGCCCGTTGAGCAGGCGCGAAACGTCGGGCTGACTGATCCCCACGCGCTGAGCCGCAGCGGTCTGGGTCAGGTTTTGCTCATTGATAACCCCTTGTATCCGGGCCACCAGTCCGGCCTTCAACAAGTGGGTTTCGGGATCGGCGTAGCCAAGGTCGGCAAAAATATTGGCTGTGCCACGGACGATTTTGTTATCGCTGAGCTTCTTCATATTGCCTTTCCTTTATCAAGCTGTTCTATGTAATCGGCTTCTGCAATCTTGAGCCGCCGATGAATCAATTCCAAGTCTTCGGTCGGCGTCTTGATGCCGGTCGAAGACTTCTTCTGGAATGCGTGAAGAACATAGATCGCTGTCGAAAACTTCACCGTGTATACCGCACGAAAAGTGTCGCCGACATGGTTCGTGACGATCTCCAGCACCCCTGCTCCACCAAACCCTTTGAGCGGCTTTGCGCTGCCATGTTTGCCGCCGATCTGAGCCTGGTACAGCGCGTAACCCATCGCATCCTGCACGGCATTGGAAAATTTCCGGAAGTCCTTGTAGCTGGAACCGATCCAGGAGACGGGTTTGACGGCGGTGTCGGGCATTTCGGGAATATGGTTGAAATACCATAAAAAATCAAGTCTCTTCTGGAAACCCTGGCAAGCACCAGCCTGCGCATGCGTGGCGTTGGGACTACTTCTTCAGCGCCGACTTGGGCCGGAAGGCTTTGATGACCGACTCGTTGGTCTCGATGTAAGGTCCGCCGATCAGGTCAAGGCAATAGGGTACGGCAGCGAATATGCCTGTTACCAGCGACTTGCCGTTCGCATCTTTGACGCCTTCCAGGGTTTCCTTGATGGCCTTGGGCTGCCCCGGCAGGTTGAGGATCAGCGTACTGCCCCGGATCGCGCCGACCTGGCGCGAGAGGATGGCGGTCGGCACGAAGTGCAGGCTGATGCGCCGCATCTCCTCACCGAAGCCCGGCATCAGTTTGTGCGCCACCGCCATTGTTGCCTCGGGCGTAACATCGCGCAGCGCCGGGCCGGTGCCGCCGGTGGTCAGCACCAGGTGGCAACCGGCGCTGTCGCATAGTTCGATCAGGGTTTTTTCGATTTCAGCCTGTTCGTCGGGAATCAGCCGCGTCTCCATTTTCCACGGCGTGGTCAGCGCAGCGCTGAACCATTCCTGGAGCGCCGGGATGCCCTTGTCCTGGTAGACGCCGGATGAAGCACGGTCGGAGATCGAGACCAGGCCGATGATGAGTTGCTCATTCATTTGGTATCGCTTCTTCCAGCGCTTTCAGGGCATGAAAAATTTCACGGAAAGCGCGTGGCGGCTTGCTTTGTTCGCGTTCCTTGAGGGCGTTGCGGCGCAACTGGCGCAGTTGCTGCAAGTCAGCGCCCGGATGGGCGGCTATGATCTCCGCCAGCGCCACAGTCTCGTTTT